>JAHFEJ010000088.1 GCA_023248535.1 Nitrospinales bacterium
CCGCGAGATAGCCTTGCGGTGCGCGCGCGACGGCGCGAAAGTGGTCATCACCGGCAAGACCGCCGAACCCCATTCAAAATTGCCGGGCACCATTCACACCGCCGCCGAAGAGGTGGAGCGGGCGGGAGGAACGGCGCTCCCCATTCAACTGGATGTGCGCGACGGACCGGCGATAGAGGATGCCGTGGCGCGGGCCGTTGAAAGGTTCGGCGGGATAGACGTGCTGGTGAACAACGCCAGCGCGATCAGCCTTACCGGCACGCTGGAAACAACCCCGAAACGGCTGGATCTGATGTGGGACGTGAACATGCGCGCGACGTTTCTAACATCGCAGGCATGTATACCGCACCTCAAAGGCGCGGCAAACCCGCACATCCTCACCCTCTCGCCGCCGCTCAATCTGGATCCCAAGTGGTTCGCGCCGCATCTCGCCTATACCATGTCAAAATATGGCATGAGCATGTGCACGCTGGGCCTGGCCCGCGAATTCGCCGCCGACGGCATTTCGATAAACTGCCTCTGGCCCCGCACCACGATAGCCACGGCGGCCATCGAGTTCAATTTCCCGCGGGCGATCCTGAACGCCTCGCGCAAACCGGCCATCATGGCGGACGCCGCCCGCGCGATCATCACGCGCAATAGCCGCGCAACCACCGGGCAATTTTACATAGACGAAGAGGTGTTGCGCGAAACGGGAGTTACCGACTTCGAGCCGTATGCCGTATCGCCCGGCACCCCTTTGTTCGGCGATCTCTTCCTCGATAAATAACCCTGCCTGCCCGCATTCAACGCGAATTCTGACGATTGAATTTTCTAGCCGTTATTGATACCATTACGCCTGTTTAACTTCTCATAAAATGTAACTATTTGAGAAGCGTGATTGCCACCGGACACGGTCTTTTGACCGGGAGTTTCCGGATTTTTTAACACAAGAACGCAACCTGCTTTTACTGGAGATGATGATGGATTTCAACGTACAGGACATCGGGCCTTGGGGCTTATTAAAATGGACCGTATTCACCGCGGTCGTGCTTGCTTTCGCCCGCATGGTTTTTTTCCCTAAAAAGGAATGACCCTTTTCGAGAGCGCAATTCACTTTCGATTTTCCTGAACGATTTCCCCTTTTCCTTTCCCTCTCTCCCCCGGTTGGTACATGCTCTCAGCATGTACATCGACCCTTCTTAGTGGAACGGATCTGTACGGGCGGGTTTTAAACCCGCCCCTACCCGGAAGCCCGGTGGGTACATGCTCTCAGCATGTACATTGGCCCACCGGGCCAAGCTCCTCCCTTTGGAAAAGGGAGGCCGGGAGGGATTTTTATAAAAATCCCCCTTGATCCCCCTTTAGCAAAGGGGGAAATATTGCCGCTGGCGCGGCTGGCTCCGCAAGTTTCGCCGCCGCAAGTTTCTTCCGCCGCCCCCAGTTCAAAGCCGGGATGACGGAAAAATGACTGGAGAATTAAATGGAGCAAGGCCGAAATGTGGATTAGAGGCTGACTTTCGCCCTCACAAATTCCATACATTTTTCCGCATTGGCGAAAGCCTCCTTCGCCTCCTGCAAGGAAATGTTCCCAACGGCGGTGGCATAACGGCTATCGACGGCGTATTCCGTCATATCGGCGAGAATATCGTTGAGGCCATGAAAAGATTGGTCGATTCTGCCGCACTCGCTTACCAGACTGGACAAGTCATGCAATTTGGGAACATGGCAATTTTGAAAAACAAGATAGGCTTTCAAGGTTTTTTCCGCCGCCTGCTGGCAATGAAAACAAATAGCGTCCGTAAGAATCGGCATCTCGCTTAAAAGAACTTTCGCCGCCAGCAAATCATGATTGGCCTTTTCCAGCCAGTGCCGGGTGGCGTTCAGCCTCGAATCACCCATACGCCACAACGCCCGTTTCGCTAACTTCGCGGGCCAAGGTATTTGCAACCCCCTTATATGCTTCGATTTCTTCCGGCCTCATTACGATTACATCCATCGCAAAATCCCTTGGAACAAAAAGCCGGTTGATCTCCCTGCGCACTTCCCGCGTGGACTTCGGCCCGGAATAGACCACCACAAGGTCGATGTCGCTCTCATCGGTGGCCGTGCCGCTGGCGCGGGAACCGAAAAGAATGATCTTATCGGGATGTATCGCCTCGGCGATTTTTTTTGTCACCTTTTCAACCAGTGCGTCCATGCTTAAACTATAGGGAAATTCGCCAATTAGAGCAAGCTGGAACGAAAAGGGAGGCGGGCCGCCTTCGCGCGGCCCGCACTTTTCTATTGAACAGGATCGAACAGGTTAAGGAATATATTCTTCAACATTAGTAAGCGGAGTCCCTGTATGGGTGCCTCCAATCGCATATACTCTTCCATTCACCATAGAACTGGTTAAAAATCCTCTTTTGGTAGGCATGGATGTTTGGGTTGACCAAGCATTTGCAGCCGGGTCATAGACTTCAACAGTCGCAACATCGGCACCACCCATGGTAAATATCTTTCCATTTGCGGCTTCACAAGCCAAAGCGTTCCGAGCAGTTGGCATAGAGGTCTTCGTTGACCAAGAATTGGTAGCAGGGTCATACGCTGCAACCGTCGTAACAACACCCGTTGCGCCCGTTTTGCCAGAAATCGCGTATATGATGCCGTTTACCGCAGATGCCGCAAGTGAATTCCTTGCAGTAGGCATTGCCGTTTTAGCGGTCCAAGCATTGCTAGCCAAAGTATATGCTTCAACTGTTCCAAGGCTACCAAGGATCGTACCGGCAGGGGCGTCAATGCCTCCCATAACATAAATGGTGCCGTTAACTTCAGTTGCAGCCGATGAGTTTCGACCTGCGCTTGTATTGGCTTTTACAGTCCATGTACCAGTAGGAGCCGCCGGGGTTACGCCTACTTCCGAGGATGCGGCGCCTTCGCCCACGGCGTTGGTGGCGGTGACGATGAAGTAATAGGCAGTGCCGTTGGTGAGGCCCGTCTTGGTGAGCGATGCAACGGTGGAGGTGGAGTTGCCGGTTGCATTGGCGGTGGTAACGCCGGTTACGGCCGTCCAGGTGACCGTTACCTGCGTATCGCCCGCCGTGGCGGCAACGCCGGTGGGGGCGGCAGGCCGTGCCGCCGCCGCGACCGGAGTGGCGGAAGCCTCGCTTGAGGCTAAGCTTTCACCGGCGCTGTTGGCAGCGGTGACGATGAAGTAATAGGCAGTTCCGTTTGCAAGGCCGGTGAAGGTATGCGAAGCGGTGGATGTGCTTGCGCTGACCGTGGCGTTGGCGGTGGTAACGCCCGTTGATGTGCCCATATAGACCTTGTAAGAGGTCGCGCCGGTTACGGCAGACCAGCTTAAAGTGATCTGGCCATTAGCCGCTGCGGCGATGACATTGGCGGGAGCCGAGGGGGCGGAAGTTGTGGCGCCGCTGCTTCCGCTGCTGCTACCACCGCTTCCGGTTCCAGTTCCCGATCCGGCGCTGGCACCTCCCCCCGTGGTGGCGTTAGTGGCGGACGGCGTGGCCGTAACCAGCGACGATGCGGCGCTTTCGCAACCGCCGCTAACCGCGGTTACGCGGTAGTAGTAGGTGGTATCGTTCGTCCTGCCGGTGTGGGTATATGGGGAGGCGGCGATGCCGTCTATCTTGGTCATGGTGGCAAGGGCGGAAGCTGACGAGAAGTTGGTCGACCAATAGACGCTGTAGGAGCTGACGCCTGATACGGCATTCCAGCTAATGGATACTTGTCCATCGGCCCCGGTGGCGATAATGCCGCCCGGCGCGCTGGGGGCTGTACAGGCGGCAGCCAACGCCGATGCGCCGGTAGCGGCGCTGCCGCAAGCGGAAAGGAACATTGTAAACGCACACGCCAGAAGAAGCCCCGCGATCTTAATCCCCTTAGCCACCACTACCCCCTTGCCAATATCCACCTAAGTTAAAATTTACATGCCCGTTAAAATCTTAATGATAAATCTGCAATACGGCACAACAATTGGGGGGGGGGCAATACCCCAAAAGGGTTATTTTTACGACAGTCCAATTTTTTACCGGCACAATACACTATCAATCAATTAATTACAGCCGAATAGGGGAGTATAAAATAATTTTAATTATTTTTTTCACTCTTAGTCAGGAGGCATTTTTCAGTGTTTTGGCGGGTACATGCTGGTACCACGGTTGGCGCGTTGCGCCAATGTCACACAGGAAAGTGTGACCTACTTCCCCCGGTGGGATACGCATTCTTGCATGTCATCGACCTAACGGGCCGACCCATGTCATCCCGGCCTTGAGCCGGGATCCAGAAATATTATCAAAGCTCTCCCCGATTGGCGCGTTGCGCCAATGGTCGACAAAAATGTCGACCCTACCAGGAAGTGCATGGTGGGTACATGCTCTCAGCATGTACATCGACCCTCTCTTGGCGGCGCGGATTTGTACGGGCGGGTTTTAAACCCGCCCCTACCTGTACCTGTCCGTCATCGGCCCCAAGGGCCGAGCCGCTCCTCCCTATTAACAAAGAGAGGCCGGGAGGGATTTTATAAAAAAACCATCCTTCCCCCTTTTGCAAAGGGGGAAGTGTTGCCGCCGCCGGGGCCGGTTTTGGTGTATTCTGGAGGGCAATTGCAGGATAAAAAAAGGAACCCGGATGAATAAAGCGTACTTGATGATCGGCTTGCACAACCACCAGCCGGTCGGCAACTTTGACCACGTCTTCAGCGAATCGTACGACCAATGCTATCTCCCCACGCTGGAGACGCTGGAGCGCTATCCGCACGTCAAAATCTGCCTGCACCACTCCGGGCCGCTCATCGAATGGATAGAGGCCCACAAGCCGGAATACATCAAGCGGATGCGCGCCATGGTGAAGCGCGGACAGGTGGAGATCCTTTCCGGCGGCTTTTACGAGCCAATACTTTCATCGCTGCCCGAACGCGACGCCGTGGGCCAGATCGAGATGATGAACCGCTGGGTGAAGAAAAACTTCGGCGTTACCCCGCGCGGCGCATGGCTGGCCGAGCGGATATGGGATCCCTCGCTGCCGAAGATCCTCGCCGCCGCGGGCATCGAATACACCCTGCTGGACGACACCCACTTTTTCTACGCCGGGCTTGACCAAAAAGACATGTACGGCTACTGGGCCACCGAAAAACACGGCAGCCCGCTGGCCATTTTCCCCATCGACAAGGAGCTGCGCTATTCCATCCCCTTCAAACAGCCGGACGAGACGCTCGCCTATTTCCGCTCCACTGTTGCGGCGCGGGGCGCCACGGCGTTTTCGTACGGCGACGACGGAGAAAAATTCGGCGTCTGGCCCGAAACGCATGAATGGGTCTTCGGCAAAAAATGGCTGGAGCGGTTCCTCAACATGCTTTCCGAGAACGCCGGGTTCGTCGAAACCCTCACCTATTCGGAATACCTCGACCGGTTCCCCCCCAACGGGCGCATCTACCTGCCGATGGCCTCCTACGAGGAGATGATGCACTGGACACTTTCCACCGGATCCGCCATCGAACACTCAAAGCTGGTGCATCAGATCGAGCACGAGGGGCGCAAGGAGCAGTTCAAAAAATTCCTGCGCGGCGGCCAGTGGGACAACTTCCTGGCCAAATACGACGAGAGCAACCGCATCCACAAGCGGATGCTTTACGTCAGCAACCGCGTGGAGATGGCGCTGGGAAAAACAAAAAAAGACGCGGCATCCATCGCCTCCCTCTACCGCGGACAGTGCAACTGCCCCTACTGGCACGGGCTGTTCGGCGGCCTCTACCTCAGCAACCTGCGCCACGCCGTCTATGCCAATCTTATCGACGCGGGGCGCGGCGCCGATGCCGCATTGCACAAGACCAAGGCGTGGGCCGAGGTGGCCACCGCCGACTATCTGACGGCCATGCGCAAAGAGGTGACGGTGGAAACCCCCGGCCTCTTCGCCCTTTTCGCCCCCGGCGAGGGGGGGACGCTGGCGGAACTGGATTTCAAACCGGCGCTGTTCAACTTGAGCAACGTCATGTCGCGCCAGCCCGAGGAGTACCATCAGAAAATATTGGACGCCGCCGGAAAGCCCGGCGCGAAAGAAGGCGAAATCCTTTCCATCCACGACCGGGTGGTCTTCAAGGAGCCGGGGCTTGAAAAGAAGCTGGTGTTCGACCGGCATCCGCGCCGCTCGTTCGCCGACCACCTCTTCGCCGCCCCCGTCACGGCGGAAGACCTCCGCGCCCAAACCTTCACTGAAGCGGGCGATTTCGCCGGCCAGCCGTATACGCTGGTCTCGGCCAAAGCCAAAGGTCAAAATGCGCATGTGGTGATGGAACGCGAGGGACAGCTGCTGCGCGACGGCAAGGTGACGCCGCTGAAAATACGCAAGAGCGTCACCGTGGGCGGCAAGGACGCCTCGATATCATGCGCCTACGAGATAACCAACATCGGCGGGCAGGCGGTGGAATGCACCCTCGGCGTGGAGTGGAATTTCACGCTGCTGGCCGCCGACGCGCTGGACCGGTACGTCACCGTGAACAACGAGAAGTACAAAATGAACCATATGGGAGAAACCGCCGGCGTGAAAAAATGGTCCATGACCGACGAATATTTCCGTTTCACCGTCTCCTTCGAAGCCGATACGGCGGCGCGGCTGCTCCGCTATCCCGTCGAAACCGTGTCGCAATCGGAAGGGGGCTTTGAATCGAATTACCAGGGCACCTGTTTCACCGCGCTCGTCCCGCTGAAGCTGGCGGGGGGCGAAACCGCGCGCCGCGCGTTCACCATTCACTGCAGGATGTGGAATGATTAAACTCGATACCAGGACGAAGGACTTCGCGAAAAAATTCGCGCCCGCCACAAGCCGGTTTTCCGAAAACGATCCCGCCATCGCCAAAGCCGCCGCCGCCATCGTCGACGATGTGCGGAAAAACGGCGACCGCGCCCTGTTCGCGTATACCAAAAAATTCGACCGGCTGGCCCTGACCCCCAAAACCGTCAAAGTTTCCACCGCCGCCTTCAAAAAGGCGGACTTGGAGGTTTTGCACGAATTGAAGGAAGCGATGTACCTCGCCGCCGCGAACATCGTTCACTTCCATGACCTGCAAAAAGAGGAGAGTTGGACCGCTAAAACCGGCACCTCCCGCATCGGCCAGCTTATCCGCCCCCTCAAGCGGGTCGGCCTCTACGTGCCGGGGGGCAAAGCCTCCTACCCCTCATCCGTCCTGATGAACGCCATCCCCGCGCTGGTGGCGGGTGTGGAGGAGATCGTCATCTGCTCCCCCGCGCCGGACGGGCAAATAAACCCGGCGGTTCTCTTCGCCGCCGACATCTGCGGCGTGCATGAATTTTACACCGTGGGCGGCGCGCAAGCGGTGGCCGCCATGGCGTTCGGCACCAAGACCATCAAGCGTGTCGACAAGATCGTCGGCCCCGGCAATGCGTTCGTGGCGGAAGCCAAGCGGCTGGTGTTCGGCCACGTCGACATCGACATGATCGCCGGCCCCAGTGAAATATGCATCGTTGCGGACGCCACGGCCAATCCCGCGTGGTGCGCGGCCGATATTCTTTCCCAGGCCGAGCACGACGAACTGGCCTGGCCGATCTTCATCTCCCCCTCGGCAAAGATGTGCACCGCCGTGGAACGTGAAGTGGCCCGCCAGGTTGAAACGCTTCCGCGCAAGGAAATAGCGAAGAAGTGCCTCAAAAGCCGCGGCTACATTGTTAAAACGCGCTCGCTGGATGAAGCGATCTCACTTGCGAACGACGTGGCGGCGGAACATCTACAACTTGCCTTTGACGGCGCGGCGGACCATCTGCATGCGGTGCGCAATGCCGGGGCGGTCTTTGTGGGGCATCACACCCCCGAAGTGCTGGGGGACTATATGGCCGGCCCCAACCATGTGCTTCCCACGGCCGGATCGGCCCGTTTCTTTTCGCCGCTGGGGGTGTACGATTTTTTCAAGCGCTCCTCGCTTATCGAATACTCGAAAAAAGATTTTATGGCGGTGGGCGAGATGGTGGGGCTTTTCGCGGAAGCCGAAGGGCTTTCAGCCCACGCCCGCGCGGCCCGTATCCGGCTGGGAAAATAAACTTCGGCGCGCGATGCCGTACAATATCCCCACTTATCCAATTATGAGGAACGCGGCTTGAGCACAATACTGGTTACCGATGACGAACGAAGCATGGTCGAAATGCTGGAGATCATGCTCACCGCCGAAGGGCACGAGGTGATCAGCGCCGGGAACACGCAGGAAGCCGTTCAGCTCCTTGAAACACATAATCCCGATCTCGTGATCTCGGATATTAACATCCCGAAGGACGGAGGCATTGCCGTGCTGCGCGCGTCGCTGCAAGCGGATCGCGAACGCCCGGTCATCATGATCACCGCCTACGCCTCCGCTGAAAGCGCCGTTGAGGCCATGAAGCTGGGAGCCTATGACTACATTACCAAACCGTTCAATGTGGATGAGCTTAAACTGGTTGTGCGCAACGGACTGGAGCGGCGCGGCCTCATCCTGGAAAATCAGAACCTGAAGAAAGAACTGCGCGCCCGCGCCGGGCTGGCGGCGTTGGTGGGTGGATCGGCGGCGCTGACCGGCACCAAGGACCTCATCGCCCGCGTGGCGGAAAGCTCCAGCACTGTGTTGATCACCGGCGAAAGCGGCACCGGCAAAGAGTTGGCCGTCCGCGCCATTCACAGCCTCAGCCCGCGCGCCGCCAAACCGTTTCTTTCCATCAACTGCGGCGCCATGCCGGAACATCTGCTGGAGAGCGAGCTTTTTGGCCACAAGAAGGGATCGTTCACCGGCGCGGTATCCGACAAACCCGGCCTGCTGGAAGCGGCCAAAGGGGGCACTTTTTTCCTGGACGAAGTGGGCGAGATGCCGCTTTCCCTGCAGGTGAAGCTGGTGCGCGCCATCCAGGAGCGCGAAATCCGGCGCGTGGGGGACGTGGTAAATATCAGCCTGGATGTCCGCTTTATCGCCGCCACCAATAAGGATTTGGCGGTGTTGGTGAAAGAGGGCCACTTCCGCGAAGACCTTTACTACCGCCTGAATGTGGTGAGCATCGAAATGCCGCCGTTACGCGCCCGGCGCGAAGACATCCCCGTTCTCGCGAAGCACTTCCTGCAAAAATTCGCGGGCGGCGGAAATGGGATACAGGGCATCAGTCCCGAAGCAATGCGGCTGCTGGAGGAATACCACTGGCCCGGCAATGTGCGGGAGCTGGAAAATGCGGTGGAACGCGCGGTGGTGCTGGAAACCGGCAAATGGATTTCCGCCGAAAACCTCCCGGAAAGTTGCCGCCTCCCTTCTTCCGGCATGGCGGATCTCACGCTGCCGCCGGGCGGGATTGATCTGGAGAAAAAAATCGGGGAGATAGAAAAACGGATGATTACCGGCGCCCTTGCCATGGCAGGCGGTTCAAAAAAAGCGGCGGCAGGCCTTTTAAACATGAACCTCCGGCAATTTCGGTATAAACTTGCAAAATATGACATCAAATAACCGATTCGCCGGAATGATCGCGGGGATACTCGCGGTTTTCCTCCTTATTCCCGCCGTGCGGCCCGTCTCCGCGGAACCGCGCGCTCCGTCACGCCAGCAGTTATCCAAAATGCCGCTGGCCGATTTGCTGAAAAAAGCGAGCGAGGCAAAGAATGCCGGCAACCGGGGGGCCGAGCTGGATGCCTGGCAAGCAATCGTGGATCAGTACCCCAAAGACCCGCGCAGCGACGCCGCCTATTTTTATTTGGCCAATCACCACTTTGAAAACCGCAACTTCGGTTACGCCAATGCATACTACAGCGCCGTGGTGGATCAATTCCCCGGCTCGTCCTACCGGGTTGACGCTTTGATCGGCCTCGGGGCATCGCTTGCCACGCTGCGCCGTTACGACGAAGCCGATTCGGCCCTGCAAGCCGCGCTGGCAAAAGCATCCACGCCGCGGCAGAAGGCGGCGGCACTATACCATCTCGGCGACAACCATTATCAGGCGGGACATGTCCTGAAAGGAGTTGATGCGCTGGTGGAATGCATCAAGGTTGATGATACCCGGCGCGACGCGGCCGACCATAAACTGAAAGAAATGCTGCATGTCGCCGCCAGCGAGGCCGACCTGCTTTCCCTCGCGGACAAATACGGCACGGCCTATCCCGCCCAGTTCGCCCTCACGGAACTTGCCCGGCACTACGGCAAAAAAAAAGACGTGCTGAATCTGGAAAAAATCAGGGCGCGGCTTGAACACGATTTCCCCGGCTTCACGGCGCCAGCCGATATTTTCACCGCCATTCCCCCGTCAGCCGCCGCAGTGCCCAATGTGGCCATCCCCGTGCCGGATGCGGCCCCGGCCGATCACCTCGCGGTCGGCGCCGTATTGCCGCTCTCCGGCGATAGCGCTGATATGGGGGCGCGCGCCCTGAAGGGAATACAACTCGCCATTTCCATGAAAAGTACTTTTGTGGAAAAGGCTCACCTTA
>JAHFEJ010000015.1 GCA_023248535.1 Nitrospinales bacterium
GCCTCCTGTTCCAATTTAACTTTCAGTGCCTTCAGTTGGTTGCTCATGCTCCCGTCATATACCTTGCTGCCGACGCGCGCAACCAATCCCCCGATAAGGGTTTTGTCAACGGACGCTTCGACTTTAGCTTTCTTACCGGTTAGTTTTGAAAATACCGTTTCCAAAACGCCCACTTCATCCGTAGTAAGCGGAAACGCGCTGCGTACCCGCACACTTTGCCGCCCAAGCTTTTCATCGAGCATGGCACCATACACTTCGGCGATATCCGCGGTGAACCCGATGCGGCCGCGGCGTTGCACAACCTCAAGGGAGCGCCGGGTGGAAGCGGAAAGCCCCAGCTTGTCCATAACCCCCTTCAGCAACCGCTGCTTGTTTTCATTGGGCAAAGCGGGATGGTTGAGCATTTTCCGCAGATCGCCGTTTTCGGCGTACGTCTCGGCGAACTGCCGGAGGCCGGTTCCAACGGCTTCCATCTCCTTGGTATCTTTCACCGCGCCCAGAATGGCGTCGGCGTACGGAACCGCGATCTTCTTGTCTCTCACGGGCGGCCCCCCACATTCTGCGCATACTGCTTCACCGCGCCGCGGTGATCCGTTTCATTCACGTTTTTTTTCAGCATGTCGGCGGCCATCGCCACCGCCATTTCCACCGCATCCCTCTTGAGGCGATTGCGCGCCTTGATGGTTTCGCTTTCCACTTCCGCCTGGGCTTTGGCCAGTAAGCGGCGGGAAGCGGCTTCCGCTTCCGCGATAATCTGCTTTTTCAGCTTCTCCCCTTCGTCCACCGCGTCCTGGCGGATGCGGGCGGCTTCGGATTCGAACGCCTTGAGCTTCCCTTCCATCTCGGCAAAGCGGGCAAGCGATTCCTTGCGGCTGCGCTCGGCGTCATCCATCTCCTTCTGGAGAAGCGCGGTGCGCTGCTTCAGGGCCGGAATAATGAAGCGGGTTATGATCCAGAGCAAGCCCGCCAACAGCACGGCGAAGTTGACGATCCACGCGCCGTCGCGCCGCATTTCAAAATGATCGGCATGGGCAAGCCCGCTGGCAAACGCCGGAACGGCGGTTAGAACAACGTAAAGGAGGAAGGCGGCCGCTTTGTTCATCAACGCATCTCCCGGCCGAGAAGCCGGACGGCCATTTCACGGGAGAGCTTTTCGGATTCCCCTTTGAGGCCGGCTTCGACTCCCTTGATATCGGCCTTGATTTTGGCGAGAGCGGCTTCAACCGTCTCGGCATAACGCTGACGGGCGTCTTTCAATATTTTTTCCTGTTCCGCGGCGGCGGCCTGCCGGGCGGCGATCAGGATAGCGGAAGTGGCCCTTTTGGCCTCGGCCCCGAGATATTCGTACTCCTTCAAAGATTTGTCGGCGTCATTGGCGGCCTTGGCGGCATCGGTTGATAACCCCCTCAGAGCCTTATTCCGCCGATCCGCTATTTCCATGACCGGTTTAAACAGGAAATAGTTGAGGAACACAATCATGGCGAAAAAATTGACCAGCTGGATCAGAAACGATTCGTTCAATTCTATCATTTGCTTGCTTACACCTTGTGCTTTTACCTGCGGCACACGCGGGCCACGGCGTACACGGTATGGCTCTCCCCGTAAACTGTTTGGACCAAGGGGGAGTCTCTTACAGTCCCCCCGAACCGTTTCAAGGCCGTAATACTACCAAGAAAACCGTAATCTTTAAACAACGATTTTTTCGAAAAATGAAAGTTTCTTTTAGCGCCAGCCGATGCCCGGTTTTCCGGCCGCTACCCCCGCAATATCAGCAGCCATAGGGCGCTCACCGCAATGGTCATAACCGTTACCGGAAGGCCGATTTTGAGGAAATACACAAAACTTACCGGGTGGCCCGCCTTTTCGGAGAGGCCGGTGGTGACCACGTTCGCCGAAGCCCCCACGATGGTGGCGTTTCCTCCGAGGCAGGCCCCCAAAGCGAGCGCCCACCAGAGGATGGGCGATCCGTGCAGCTCCGGCAGGTTTCCCGTCAAATAGGCGACCACCGGCAACATGGTGGCGGTGTAAGGAATATTGTCGATTATCGCGCTGGTCACGGCGGAAACCACCAACACCAGCATAAGGGCGGTAAGCGCGCTCCCTCCGGCGACCGACAGTACCCTATCAGCGACGAACTGTATCAACCCGGCCCGCTCGCAGCCTCCGATAATAATGAAGAGCATGATGAAGAAAACGAGGGTGCTCCACTCCACGTCTTTTTCCAGATACTTCACCACGTTTTCATTTGCCGCCAGAAGCAGGAAGGCCGCCCCCCCCAACGCGGCGATGGAGGGTTCCATATGCAGCGCCCCATGAACGAAGAAAAGAATAATCACAACCGCCAGTACCGCCAGGGACATCAGCAAGAGGCGGGAATCGCGGATGGCGCATTCCTTTTTCAACCGTTGCTCCAATGCGGCGAAATCGGCCACCTTCGCGGCAAGATACTCGTGGCGGTAGACGCGCTGCATCATAAAAACAAGCAACACGGTCATCACCGCGATGGGCGGGGTGAGGTCGATCAGAAAATCGTTGAAGGTCAGTCCGGCGTACGACCCGATCATGATGTTGGGCGGATCGCCGATGAGGGTGGCGGTGCCGCCGATGTTGCTGGCCATGATTTCGGGCATCAGCAGCGCCACCGGGCTGATACCGAGCACCAATGCGATATCGATGGTGACGGGGGTCATCAGCAGCATGGTGGTGACATTGTCGAGAAAGGCGGACGCAATAGCCGTCACCACCATCAAAATGGCCGCAAGCCGGAAGACGCTCCCCTTGGAAATCCGGAAGCTTTGGTAAGCCAACCATTCAAAAACGCCGGTCTCGCGCATGATACCGACGATGATCATCATGCCGAGCAGCAGAAAAACGACATTGAAATCAACGGCGTGGACGGCATCCTCGAATGAAAGGATGAAGTAATCGGGATTAAACGTCCCCATCGTATAGCTTACCAGCAACATCATCACCGCCCCCAGCAACGCGGCCAGAGTGCGGTGTACCCAATCAAAAACGATCAGCGCATAAACGAATATCAATATCGTAGTGGCGAGATAAAAGGCGGGGCCCGCCGAATGCTTGAGCACGAACGTGCCCGCGAACAGCGGCGCGCCGTCTGGAGGGGGCGGGGCATCCAGCTTTATCGACTGCGGCTGAAAACCGCTTTTGGCGGCCGCAATTGCGATGCCGCCACCGGCAGGGGCATCGGACGGCAGCTTGATGTAGAACGAACCGTTTTGGGAAGTATTGTAGGCCGCCCCCGCCCGCCCAACACCGGCATACTCCTTGCCGCCGATCCGAAACGTGATCCTTGCATTATCCACCGGCTGGCCATGCTCATCATGCACCACGCCAAAAAGCGTGCCCTCGGCGCAAGCAACTAAAGGAAAGAAGGAAATAAAGAAGGCCACCAGAGCCAAAAAACCGCCGCGTTTCATTGCGCCACAGAATACGCCACGAAGCGGCGGGGAAGCAAACGGCGTTCGGGACGATGAATGGAAAAAATCGCATATAAAAAGACGGGGGAAGTGAGGCATGACGCCATTCCAGCCGTTAGCTATTTATTCTTCGCCATTCCGCGGAGGATCACTGGCGCGATAAAGGTGGTGAGCACCACAACAAAAACGGCTACCGCATATTGGGCCTCGTCCAACACACCGTTCTTTTTTCCCACTTCGGCGAAAATAAGCCCCACCTCGCCCCGAGGCACCATCGCCATCCCGCAAAACAGTTTTTCCTGAAAGCCTCCTTCGGCCCAGATGCCGCTAACCATCTTTCCCAATACCGCGACAAAAGTAAACAGACCGGTCATCCACCAAAAACCGGCCGAGCTGAAATCAATTACCCGAAGGTTAATGGACGCTCCAACGACGAAAAAGAAAACCGGCACAAAGAGATTGGTTATCGGTTGCAGTTGGTGTTCCACCTTTTCGGCGAACGACTCGTGCTTTGTCTGCATTGGGCCAACCGGGAGGAAAAAGTGGCGCGAAAGGGCAATGCCAGCGGCAAACGCCCCCAAGATAGCGGGAGCACCAAGCGTATGGGCTACCACCGCGAATGCGAGCATAAGGGCAACGGCAAGTGTGGGAACCATCCCTTCGGTGCGGCTGATATTGTTTAGGCGGGTCATCGTGGGCACCAACAGCTTCGCCATCACCGGGGCAATGAGAAGGAATGCGACGATGTAACCGAAAACCGCCGTTGTATGCCCAACGTTAATCTCCTGATTCAGGGCGAAATCAAAAAGGACGGCAAGGATGAGAACCCCCGCGATGTCATCCAGCACCGCCGCGCCCAACACGGTCCGGGCAACGGCGGTTTCGTGCCGACCGATCTCGCGCAGCACCCGCAATGAAATGCCAATACTGGTGGCGACCAGCGTACCGCAAATGAACATCGTCACGATAAACGGCAACCCGAATATCCAGGAACTGACGCCGTAGGCAAGCAACGCGGGTGCAATAATGCCGGTAACCGCCACGAGGAAGCTCCGTGGCCCCACCTTGATCAGTTGGACAATATCCGTCTCCAACCCCACTTCAACGAGCAAAAGCAGTATCCCGATCTCCGCCAGCGCCAGCAGCACGCTGTCAATGTGCACCCATCCCAAAAGGCTCGGCCCCACCACAATACCCGCCACCACTTCGCCCAGCACCGAGGGGAGTTTCATCCACGCAAATAGCTCCCCCATCAACTTTGCCGACAGCAAAATGATAACAAGGCTGATAAAAAAATTAACCGTTTCCATATTATTCCTCATGGGATCGATAAAGGCTGTGGCTCGATGCCCCGCTACACATAAAATATTGTACATAAAAATGAATTGCAGCTTACGGAATTCAGTTCAAAGCGTATGCCGATTATTCCATAAAGCGGGCTATTTCCTTCTACACCATAACTTTCCACGCGATGGCTTGGGAGATGAACCGGGAAAAGACCGCGAACCATTTAGTTACAGATTCGCCATTAGCAAACCGGCATAAAACGGGATAATATAGACACCGAAGACAGCATGACGATCGGGGTGTGATAACCACGTATGCGAAGGACAGCAAAGTAATGAAGAAATCTGTTCTGGATCTCATAGAAGTCTCTTCCAGCGAAGCAAACCTTGAGCAATACAACCGTTTGTGCGGCGGTATATCGTGGGACGCGGAACTCAAGCGGCTGCTGGATGCCAACGGTAAAATGAACATCGCCGCGCTGGCGCTCAAAGGGCTGGCGGACGGCATATCCGCCGCTCATCCCGCCTTCATCGTCTCCTCTTCCTCCGGCACTTCCACCATTTCACGGCTTGAACTTGATGATGCAGTCCGCCGCCTCGCGGGGGGGCTGAAGGAGCGTCACGGCATAAAGCAAGGGGAGGCGGTGGCGATTTTCCTACCGAACGGACGGGAGATGGCGCTTTCAATACTGGCACTGGCATATATCGGGGCGGTGGCTGCCCCGATCATAGACATTTATAAAGCTGAACCGGTCCGCGGCCGCTTGACCAACCTCAAGCCGCGCATCCTCATCACAGCCGAAGGAATGCTGAAGGAAATAGGGCTGGAGGCATCCGAGTTTGTAAAAACCGTGATAACCATTGAAGGGGGATTCCCCGATCTTCTTAAAAGCGCGCCCGCCGAACCGCTGATGGTCGATCCGGGTACCCCGTACATCGTGCATTACACATCCGGCACCTACGGGACGCCGAAGGGGATTGTTCATTCGCATGGCGGCGCGGCGGGAGCGTTCCGCACGGCTGAATGGACATTCAACCTCCGCCCCGGCAAACGGATATGGGTCACCGGCCATCCCGGCTGGCTCCCCTCGTCGACTTACGGCATATTCGGCCCGCTTTTTTGCGGAGCCACATCGGTGCTGCACTCGGGCAAAATCGAAACACATCTGTTGGGGGAACTTAAACCGACCGCTGTTTACGCCATCCCCTCCATCATCGCGCAAATCGTTGCCGGGGGCGCCACCGCAACCGATTTTTCCAGCATCGAAGTGCTGGCCGCCACCGGCGAACGCCTCAGCCCCACCCTCGCCACGCAAGTGAAAGAACAGACCGGTATCGACATCCTGGGCACGTTTTGCATGACCGAGACCGGCATGATCATGATCTCCAACTACCCCTTCGCGCCGCTAAAAGGCGGCTCGGTGGGAATGACCGTTCCCGGCCTGCGAGCGATAGTCATTAATGAAAACGATGTGGAACTTCCGCCGAACACGCTGGGCATCCTCGCTTTCGAGCGGAATTGGCCCTCGATGATGTATGGCATTTATGGCGACGGACGCGGCATCGACGATGCTTTCTCCTCCAAGCACTTTGTCACCACCGATTACGCATACTGCGATGACGACGGTTACTTTTGGGTTCTGGGACGCGGCGAGGAATTCATCAAGCGCGGTTCGGAAAGGATCAGCCCTTTCGAGCTTGAAGATGTCCTGCTCACCCACCCCGCCGTGGGGGAGGTGGCCGCCATCCAGTTTGTCAAGGACGGACGGGAACGGATGAAGGTTTTCGCCGTGCTTGCCGCGGGATTCGAGGCGGGAGCGGAGATCATGGAATCGATGAAAGACCACATACGCGACAACATGGGGGCCTATGCCGTTCCGGACGATATCGAATTCCTGGATGAACTGCCAAAAACCCGCACCGGCAAGGTGCTGCGGCGCAACTTAAAAGCCAAAGAACAGAATTTGCCGGAGGAATAAGGCGATGCTCTTTGTAGTAACCGGAGGCTTTACCAAAGAATCGTGGAACGCCGCGACGGGCCAAATCAAGAACCGCAAGAAAAAGGCGGAAGTTAAGATCATCATCGAGTTGATAACGCCGGGCGACCGGCGTTTCACCGGTATTTACGACAGCAAAGACGCCACGAGCCTCTACAAATACCTGAACCATTTCGAGGGCTTGGAGATAGGCAATGTGGTTCCCGCTTTGCCGATCGACAACGTTATCATCATCGACGACATGGCGAAACGGCAGGATGCCGGGAACGCGGGAGAATAAACCCTATGAGCGGCACACAAAACTTCTTTACGCCGAAGTCCATCGCCGTGATCGGCGCGTCCGCCACGCCGGGGAAAATCGGCTATGTGGTGTTGAACAACATCATCCGCGGCGGATACACGGGGAATATCTACCCGGTCAATCCCAAGGCGGATGAAATCCTGGGGAAAAAGGTCTATCACAGCGTGGCCGAACTGCCCGACGGGGTGGAGCTGGCCGTCTTCACCGTGCCGCCAAAGGCGGTAAATCCCGAAATCGCCGCCATCGGGAAAAAAGGGATCAAAAACGCGCTCATCATCACCGCCGGGTTCAGCGAAGTCGGATTTGAAGGAAAAACCCTTGAAACCGAGCTTGCCCAAACCTGCAAACAGTACGGCATCAGCGTCGTCGGCCCCAACTGCGTCGGCATCATCGACGCGGTGAACAAACTCAACGCAACCTTTACCGAAAAGGTTCCCGCTCCGGGGCGGATCGCGTTCCTTTCGCAATCGGGGGCGGTCTGCATCGCCATCATCGATTGGTCGCTGAAAAACGGCGTCGGATTTTCCAAATTCATCTCCATCGGCAACAAGATGGACATGGACGAAGCGAGCCTCATCGAGTTTTTGGCGGACGACCCCGATACCGACGTGATCGTGGGCTATCTCGAAAGCGTGAAAGATGGCCGCCGTTTTTTCGATGTGGCCAAAAAAGCTTCCGCGAAAAAGGCTATCGTCCTCTTCAAATCCGGCACCACCGCCGCGGGGCAAAAGGCCGCCAGCAGCCATACCGGCGCGCTGGCCGGTTCGGATGCCGCGTTCGATGCCGCCTGCAAACAATCCGGCGTACTGCGGGCGAACATCATGGAACAGCTTTTTGATTTCGCGCTCGCGTTTTCCTCCGGGCGGCAGATGACGGGCAACCGCATCGGCATCATCACCAATTCCGGCGGCCCCTCCGTGGTGGCCACCGACAGCATCGAAAAAAGCACGCTCAAGATGTCCACCGTAAGCGAGCCGATGCAGCAAAAGCTCAAAGCGTTCCTTCCCGATACCGCCAACTACAAAAACCCGGTGGACATCATTGGTGACGCCACCGCGGAACGGTACCGCGACTCCTTTGCCGTTCTGAAAGACGAGCCGAACGTAGACGCCTTTATTGTGATGATGAGTCCCACCGATCCGCTGAACCCCGAAAAACTGGCGCAATACATGGTCGATTTCCTCAACATGCACAACAAACCCGTACTGGGCGTTTTCCTCGGCGGCAAGTCCGTGGAAAAGGCGATGGAAATCGCCTCCGCCCGCAACATCTGCGTCATTCCGACCCCCGAACGGGGCGTGGCGGCGCTGGACAGCCTCAACCGCAAACGACTTTGGCTGCAGGAAGACCGTACCGAAGAGCGCCCCTTCCTGCCGAATAAAACAAAGGCAAAACGACTCATCGATGGGGCGCTGGCCCGTGGCGCGCTGGAACTGCCGGAACAGGAGGCGCGCGGCATCCTTTCAGCTTACGGCATCTATTTTTTCAAAAGCATCATGGCGCAGAAGGCGCGCGACGCCGTGATGATCGCCGACAACCTGGGCTATCCGGTGGTGATGAAGATCGTCAGCCGCGAGGTGACGCACAAAAGCGACGCGGGCGGCGTGAAAGTGGGATTGCACAATGCGGGCGAGGTGTTTCAGGCATACGACAACATCATGGCGAGCGTGAAAGCGAAATACCCCGACGCAAATCTCGACGGCATCGCCGTACAGCCGATGATGAAGGGGGGGCGCGAAGTCATCGTGGGCGCCACCACCGATCCGCAGTTCGGCCCGATGGTGATGTTCGGCCTCGGCGGCATTTATGTGGAAGCGATTAAAGACGTTTCGTTCCGGCTCGCCCCGCTGAGCCTGTTCGATGCGAAAAGCATGATCGCCGAGGTCAAGTCGGTGGCCCTGCTGAAAGGGATGCGCGGCGAACTGCCGAGTGACATCGATTCCATCGTCGATGTGATCCTGCGGGTGTCGTGCCTGATGGCCGATTTCCCGGTAATACGGGAGTTGGACCTAAACCCGGTGATGGTGTTCGGGGCGGGCGAAGGGTGCGTTGCCTTGGACGCCCGCATATCGCTGGAACCGAAAAAATAAGCCCCGCCATGCAATCCGGCTGGGAAGAACTCTACCGCCAGCGGCTCAAATCCGCCGATGAAGCGGTTGGGGCCATCAAGCCGGCCTCGCGCATCTTCATCTCCGGCGGCTGCGCCGAGCCGCGCACTTTGGTGAACGCCCTCACCGCCCGCGCCGCCATGCTTCCCGATTGCGAGATCATCACCATGATCACGGCGGGCAAACCCGCCTACACCGATGAAAAATACGCCGACAGTTTCCGCCTCAACGCCTTCTACATCACCGAAATGATGCGCGAATCGGTCTGGAAAGGGCTGGCGGATTACACGCCGATACTCCTTTCCGAAGTGCCCGCCCTCTTCCGCGGCGGCAGGATGCGCCTCGACGCCGCGCTGGTGCAGGTCTCGCCGCCGGACAAGAACGGCCACTGCTCGCTCGGCATCGGTGTCGACATCGCGATGGCGGCCATCGAAAGCGCCGGATACGTCATCGGACAGGTGAACCGCAACATGCCGCGCACCCACGGCGATACCTTTGTGCCGCTGAAAAGCTTTCACGCGCTGGTGGAACGGGACGAGGATCTCGTTCCCTACACCGTGGGGCCTTGCGGACCGGCCTGCCGTACCATCGGCGAGAACATCAGCCGCCTGATCGAGGATGGCTCCACCTTGCAAATAGGCATGGGGGCCATCGCCGAAAGCGTGCTGCTGCAACTGGGAAACCACCGCGATCTGGGCGTCCACACGGAAACCTTTTCCGATGCGCTGATGGAACTGGTCAAAACCGGCGTCATCACCAACGCGCGCAAATCGCTGCATAAGGGAAAAGCCGTCGCCGCGTTTTGCATGGGGAGTCCCGAACTCTACGCCTTCGTTAATGACAACCCGATGTTCGAGTTCCACCCCATCGACTACACCAACAACCGGCGGGTAATCGCCGCTAACGACAAGATGGTATCCATCAACAGCGCCCTGCTTATCGACCTGACCGGGCAAGTAAGCAACTATAGCATCGGTTATGAGATTTACGGCGGCATGGGGGGCCAGGTGGATTTCTCGCGCGGAGCGGCGCTCAGCAGGGACGGCAAGCCGATCATCGCCCTCCCCTCCACCACCGAAGACGGGGGAAAAAGCACCATTGTCCCGTTCATCGAAGAAGGGACAGGAGTTGTCACCACCCGTGGTGACGTGCACTATGTGGTGACCGAATACGGCATCGCCCACCTGCACGGCAAATCAATACGGGAACGGGCCTTGAGCCTCATCGAGGTCGCCCATCCTAAATTCCGCGATTGGCTGATGCAGGAAGCGAAAAAGCGCCAACTCGTCTATCAGGATCAGACGATGAAAAGCGACGCCGTGTATCCGGCCCAATACGAATTGCGGAAGGAGATGGGGGGCGGCCTCATGGTCTTTTACCGCCCGGTGAAGGCGACCGACGAAAAGGGGTTGCAGCGGCTCATCTACCGCATGTCGGCGGAATCGCGTTACCTCCGCTTCTTCGAGCGGATGGCCCGGTTCCCCCACCGCAAAGCGCAGGAGCTGACGGCGGTGGATTATGAAGGGGACATGGCCATCGTGGCCATCGTGGAACGCGACGGCGCGGAAGAGATCATCGCGGCCGGGCATTACATGATCAGCCCCCGCAGCGGCATGGCCGAGGTGGCCTTCATGGTGGCGGACGAATACCACAACCGGCACATCGCCACCTTCCTGCTGAAATATCTGATACAGATCGCCCGCGAACACGGCGTGAAAGGATTCTTCGCCGACGTGCTGCTGCAAAACAAGGCGATGGTGAAAGTTTTTTTGAAATCCGGATATGAGGTAAAAATAGAAGACCTCGAAGGCGAATACCGCGTGACCTTCTCCTTCGACAAACCGCTGAAGGAGCCGCCATGACATTGCGGGCGGGCGAACAGGCTCCCGATTTCGAACTGCGCGACCAAAATGGCGTTTTAGTCCGTCTTTCCACATTGCTCCGTGAAAAGCCGGTGGTGCTCTTCTTTTACCCACGGGACAACTCCCCCATGTGCACCCGCGAGGTTTGCGCCTTTCGGGATGCACACGCCGGGTTCGCCGCCGCCGGGGCCGAAGTGTTGGGAATAAGCATGGACGGCATGGAAAGCCACGAGGCCTTTTCCACCAAACACGCACTCCCCTATCGCATATTAAGCGATGGGAAAAAAGAGGTTCTCACGCTCTACGGCGTTAAGACGATGCTCGGATTCATGCCGGAACGGGTGACATTCGTCATCGGCAAGGACGGGCTGATCCACCATGCGTACAACGCCTTGTTTCGCGGAGCCAAACACGCCGAGGAAGCGTTGAAGGCCCTCAAAAAGCTTACCCAATACACGGGAGGACTTTATGGAAATTGAAACGGGCGCAAAGGCGCCGTCATTTTGCCTGCTGGACCATAATGAGAAGGAAACGGCGCTGAAGGATTTTGCCGGTAAATGGGTTGTTCTCTACTTTTACCCGAAAGACAATACCCCCGGCTGTACCGCCGAGGCGGTGGAATTCACCGCGCGTTTGAAGGATTTTGAAAAACTTGGGGCGGTGGTTCTGGGCGTAAGCGCCGACAGCCCAAAAAGCCACCGCACCTTTATCGAAAAACAGAAACTTGGCCTGCGTCTTTTGAGCGACACGGATAAAAAAATGCTTCAAGCCTACGGTGTTTGGAAGAAAAAGAAAATGGCGGGGCGGGAATACATGGGAATCGTCCGAACCACCTTCCTGATAACCCCGGAGGGGAAACTGGTTAAACTCTGGCCCAAAGTGAAGGTAAAGGGACATGTAGATGAAGTGCTGGCGGCGCTCAAAGAACGCAAAGGTTAAGCTGTTTTCCAGCGGGAAACTTTTGTTTTTGCCGTTCTTATTGCTGACGGTTGCTTTAACTGCGCATATCGCCGCGGCTGACTTTTACAAGTGGGTTGACGAAGCGGGGCAGACTCATTATACGGACGATCCCGGCCAGATTCCCTCGGGAAAAAGGAAGAAAACTGAAACCATCACTACAAAAGAAAATACCCCCAGCGCCCAAACGCCCGCCAATCAGTCTTCCCATATCAACACTGAGAACCCGGATCAAGCCGGTCCCCCGCCTCCTGTTGGAAAAGGCGGCGCAATGCCGCCCCCTTACCGATCCAGCGAGAGATCAAAGTATCCCGGCCTCATCGCTGATGGCGAGATGCTCCCTGACGCCTATTTCACGGGCCTTGATGGCTCCCGCCTGAGCGTACGGAGCTTGAGGGGGAAAATCGCCCTGCTTAACTTTTGGGCCACGTGGTGCGGCCCCTGCCGCGGCGAAATGCCGTCGATGCAACGGCTCTTTACGCAATTAGGCGGCAAAAAGGGTTTTGCCATGCTTTCGGTTTCCGAAGAAACTGCAGACAAGGTAAAAGCTTTCTTTGAAAAGCTGCAATACGGTTTTCCCGTGGCGCTCGCTGAAAAAAAGCAGACCTCGACGCGTTTCGGCGCATCGAGCATTCCCACCACCTACATTCTGGACCGCGACGGACGTGTGTTATTTTGCAACGTGGGCGGCATTGAATGGGACGATCCGAAGATTGCAGAATGGCTGCGGCAACTGGTGGAAACGCAATAACCGCAATTCACCGTAAGGGGGGGGTTAGCCGCGAGGGGTGCCGTCCCCCAGCAGGCGGGCGGCTTTTTCCTCCGAAACTTTGAACTGCGCCATCATTTCCCCCAAGCGGCGGGCGGAACCATCAATGCGTTCGGTTTCCAGGCTGGTGGCGTCCACCTGCCGGTTGTTGTCCACAGCCATCCGGCTTACGGTTTCCACCGCCCCGACTATCCTCGAGATCCCCGTTTCCTGCTCCTCGAGGGCGCGGTTGACCATTTGCACTTCTTTGGTCACGCGGTTTATCTCATCAGCCACCCCGCGCACCGCCGTTGCCTGTTCCTTAAGCGACATGCTCATCCGATGCGCCCCTTCCTGAATAGCCCCGACCATGCCCGAGATCTGCGTGGTCGCCGTTTCCTGTTCGGCCGCGCTGGCATTGATGTGGCGCGCCATGTCGAGAATTTCGGAATTCTTCGACACGATTTCCCCGCCCGCCTTTGCCAGTGTGCCGATGGCCCGGCGGATTGAATCCACTTCGTCCGAAACTCGGGCCACCGCCTTGACAACCTGCCCCGAGACTTTATATTGCTCGGCACTGGCGGAAGCGATACCGTTTATGACCACCAGGTTCGATTCCACCCCATGTACAATTGTTTCCAGCGCCAGTCCGGAATTGCGGGCCAGCTCCACCCCCTCGGTCACGCGAAGCGTCCCTTTTTCCATCGAGGCAACGGCATCCACGCTTTTGCGCTGTATGCCGCCGATCAGTTCCGAAATCGTCTTGGTTGCGGACTGGCTCCGTTCGGCCAGCTTCCGCACTTCTTCGGCCACAACGGCGAATCCTTTGCCGTGCTCACCAGCGCGGGCCGCCTCAATGGCGGCGTTGAGCGCCAGCAAATTTGTCTGCTCGGCAATATCATCAATTACATCAACAATGGCGCCGATGTCTTCCGCGCCGCGCGAAAGGCCTTCCACCACGCCGGCGCTCTCGGTCACTATTTCCTGGATGTTCCGCATGGCGCTTATCGCCTCATCCAGCGCTTTGCGCCCCTTAAGCGCGTTCCGCCCGTTATCGTCGGCGATGGCCGCGGCATTTTCGGCCCGCGCCCCCACCTCTTTCATGTTTGCCGCCAGTTCCTCGATGGCCCCGCCCATCTCCTCCACGGCGCGGCCAATGGTATCGGCATTTCCCGCCACCGATCCGATCATGCCGTTCACATGTCCCACCGCCCCGTGCGATGCGGAAACCGCCCCAAGGATCGAATTGATGTTCTTGGTCACTTCGCGGATGGAAACGACGATCTGTTCAATGGCCGATGAAGCGGCATCGACCGCTTGCGCCTCTCCCGCCGACTGGCTTTCAACATCCTTGATGGAGCGGCTCACCTGCTCGGTGGCGGCGGAAATGCCAACCGCCGAACGGGAAAGGTTTTCGCTGTTCCGGGTAACCTCGCGGATGGATACTCCCATCTCCTCAATGGAAGAAGAGGTTTCGTCCACCGCCCGGAGTTGGGCTTCGGAATTCATTTTGAGTTGACGCATTTTCCCGGCGATTGAACCGCTGTCACCAGCGACCTTCATCGCGTGCCCCCGGATATTGATCATCACGTCTTCAAGCCGATCCGCCATCAGGTTGGAGGTGCGCATCAACAACCCCACCTCGTCTTTGTCGGACATTATCTCGATCCGCGGGGTCAGATCGCCTTCGGCCATTTTACGGTTGGCCCCCACCAAAAGCATGAGCGGGCGCGCCAACAACGCGGCGAACAGGTACGAGGCCGCCACGATCACCACCACGGCCAGAAATATGAATCCGGTGATGCTCCAGGTAACGGCGGCCAGCGGCTCCATCGCTTCCGCCAAATCGATATCGACCATAATGGCAGTAGCCGAGTCACCCGCCGAAACAGGGCCATAGGCGCTGAGTAGCGGGCGTTTGTCTTGACCTGTGGTCTCTTTTACTCCGCTTTTTCCGCTTAAGCCGTCCCGCACAGCGGCGCTATCAACCTTCTTTTCGCGAATGGCGGATGTGGCGGAGAAACGGCTCTCGGTCAAAATCGCCCCATTCTCCCCCACCAAGTACGATTCACCGGTTCTGCCCAGCCCCGCTTCGCCACGCATGATGGCATTAAGGCGGTCTTTGGGAATCTTCACCGCCATGACACCCAGCCGGGAACCGTTTTTGGAAAAAATGGGAGCGGCCGCGAAAGCCGCGTGAACCCCTAAATCGGGCGCATACGGGACAAACTCTGAAATAAACGCCACGCCACGCTCGGCTGTGGACGCCTTGCGGCAAACATCCCGCAACCCCCCGCCGCCCGGCCCGCCCGCAAGCACGTTTGTGCCGGGTTCTTCCTTCCGTTGAAAGGAGTAGATCACTTCGCCCGCTACGCTTACGAAATAAAGATCGCCAAAACCGTACTCGCGGAGGAACTCCGCGTACTGCGGCTGCAACTCGCCTTGGCTGCGGGCGGAACCGCCCCTTGGAGCGGCAGCGATCTCGGTGAATCCCTCGATCACCCGGTGACCGGAGGCAAAACTCCGAACACTCGACAAAACGCCTGCGTACCAAGCCTCAACTTCCGCCCGCTTATTGTCGCGGACGGCAACCAAAAGCCGCTCACCCGTCAGCTTTACGGCCTCCGCGCCGGCGAGATAGGTGACGATGCCGGCAAAAAGAATTCCTCCCAGGCCAAACAACAGCAACACAAGGATTATTTTGACGCGCAGCCGCAGACCGGCGAGGCCCACTTTTATTTTCACCCGTTGCGTCCCTCTAACATCATCCCATTATTGAAGAAGACCGGAACCCAACTCCCCAGATAAAACCCGTATCCCGTGCGCAGGATCAAACCGTCCGGCCGCCTGACAACAAACCTCAATCTAGGCCTTCTTCTGAATTTTCAGCGCACGGCTAACGTCATCCCTGGTAACGTGATTCTGCTCCACCAAAATCTCGCCGATCTTCTTGCCGTTATTTGACTGCTTTTGAATCCGCACGGCATTTTCCACGTCTTGCTCCGTAAGCGTGGGATTCACAAATCGGATAATCACCTGCCCCAAAAGCATCATGCGGCTTCCGGACTTGGAGGGGTCTTTCGGCATGGCCGGCAATTTGACGCTGCTTTGGTTTTTCTTATCCGATGCGCCACTGGCATCCCCGGCCACCGAGGCCTTCAGTTTGCTTGTGATGCTCCCAACACCCTTCCCCACTTTATCCGCCGCACCGGTAAACAGATCGTACGCCATTTTAAGAACAAAAAAGCCGGCAATCAACGCCACGGGAACCAGCAAAACGGTGATGATGGTATGAACTTGCTCGGTCTTTTTCTCCGCAACCCCTTCAAACGCCTGTGCAACTTCTTTCGCGACCGCCTGATGTTCCTCTTCCATCTCCATGGATAGAAAATTGCCCACGATCCCCGAAACCGTATCAATGACGGCGGACAGTCCGTGGTGAATGCCGGTCAAAATGTCTATCGTCATATTTCCCTTTTTAGACAGCGTTTAACCGTTGAGGTCTTTGGCCGCCTGTTTTGCGTAATAGGTCAAAATCATGTCGGCCCCGGCGCGGTGAATGGAGAGGAGCACTTCCATCATCACCCGGTGCCCGTCTATCCACCCTTTTTCGGCCGCGGCCATCACCATGCTGTACTCGCCGCTGACGTTGTATGCCGCCACCGGCATGTCAAAGCGGGTCCGCACATCGCGGATGATATCCAGATATGAAAGCGCCGGTTTTACCATCACAATGTCGGCGCCTTCCTGGATGTCGAGCGCCACTTCGCGCAACGCTTCGCGGGCATTGGGAGGATCCATTTGGTAGGTCGCCCGGTTGCCGAATTTGGGCGCGCTGTCGCACGCATCGCGGAACGGGCCGTAGAAACCCGATGCATACTTCGCCGCGTAGGCCATAATGGGGATATCGCTGAAACCCCGCGCGTCCAACGCTTTACGGATCACCGCCACGCGGCCATCCATCATGTCGGACGGGGCAACCATGCCGGCGCCGGCCTCGGCGTGTGAAAGGGCCATCAACGCCAGCATTTCCAGCGTTTCGTCGTTCAGTATTTTTCCGTCAGGCCCCACGATACCGCAGTGGCCATGCGTGGTGTATTCGTCGATGCAAACATCGGTGATCACCACCAGATCGGGGGCGGCGTTTTTTATCTCGCGGATGGCGTTTTGCACGACGCCGTCCGGCTGGCAACCGCTCATCCCTTTCTCGTCTTTGGTTTCCGGGATGCCGAACAGGATCACCGCTGGAATGCCGAGCGACTGGATTTCCCTTGCCTCCGCCGCCAGCTTGTCCACCGACCAACGGTAGTTCCCCGGCATTGAACCGATCTCCTCTTTTACCCCCTTGCCGAAAGTTACAAACAACGGGTAAATAAGGTTTTCGGGAGAAAGGCGGAACTCCCGAGTCATCCGCCGAAGTCCTTCGGACATGCGAATTCGTCTGCCGCGATATTCGGGGAATTTCATGCGTCGATTTTAACCGGAATCCCGGTTGAAACAAATACAATAATGCATTGCGCGATACTGCTCCCGCGCGGACGGATCCGCCAGGGGGATACTCACCCGCCGGAAAGGCTTGGGCGGGGAATTATGGTGGTTTTTTAGCGGCGTCTCCTGATATACTTCTTCGACGCCGTATGGGCCGGAACTGATGCCGATGCCCCCGCGGGTTGAAATTAGAGATGCTGAAAAACTCACTGTGATGGAAGGATACCGATATGCCTAGCCCGACAAAGAAAAAAAAGCTGAAGAAACGCTGGCGCTCGAAAAAAGCTTCGCACCGGGGATAATGCTTACCGCCGAAGAAGTCCTGAAGGTGGCCAAGTTGGCCAACCTTCAGATCGATGGGCGGGAGATGGGGAAGACGGCCCAAGACCTCTCCGCCATCCTCGGCCACATCGAACAACTGGGCAAACTCGATACGGCCAATGTGCCGCCGACAAGCCATGTGATCGGGGTTGAAAACGTTTTCCGGGAAGACGCCATTGTTGCGCGCTTTGACCACGCCAAGTCGCTGGCAAATGCGCCGGCCCAAGCGAAGAACTACTTCTCCGTCCCCCGCATTATCGAATAGGCGTACATAAATGGCGGAAATGCATAACGATTCCCTAGCTTCCCTCTCCCGCAAACTCGCGGCGGGGGAAACCACATCCATCACGCTCACAAAAGCCTTTTTGGAGCGGATAGAGCGGTTTGACCCGAAGGTGAAGGCATTCCTCCGCGTGGAAAAAGAGGACGCCCTGGCCCAGGCCGCCGATGCGGATAAGCGGCGCGCCGCCGGGGAAAAAAAGCCGCTGCTCGGCATCCCCGTCGCGGTGAAGGACAATATCGTGATCGAAGACCGCATCACCACCTGCGCCTCGAAAATACTGGAAAACTTCCGCGCCCCCTACTCCGCCACCGTGGTTAAAAAACTGCGCGAAGGCGGAGCGGTGCTCATTGGCAAAACCAATATGGATGAATTCGCCATGGGATCATCAACCGAGAACAGCGCCTTCTTCACCACCCGCAATCCCTGGGATATTGGCGCGGTGCCGGGGGGATCCAGCGGTGGTTCGGCGGCCGCGGTCGCGGCCGGTTTCAGCCCGGCCTCACTCGGCTCCGATACCGGCGGATCCATCCGCCAGCCGGCTTCCCTGTGCGGAGTCGTCGGGCTGAAACCGACCTACGGACGCATCTCCCGTTTCGGCCTCGTCGCCTTCGCCTCGTCGCTGGATCAGATCGGCCCCTTTACCCGCACGGTGGAGGACGCCGCCATTATGATGAACCTGCTTGCCGGGCACGACCCGCTTGACTCCACTTCCGTTGATATGCCGGTGCCGGATTATACGGAGGCCCTGAAAAATGACGTGAAAGGAATGGTCATCGGCCTGCCGAAGGAATACCTCGTCGGCGGCATCGATCCCGCCGTTGAAGCGGTAATCAAGACGGCCGCCGAAAGGCTGGCGGCGGCAGGGGCGCGCATAGAGGAAATATCGCTTCCCCACACCGAATACGCCATCTCGGTCTACTACGTCATCGCCACCGCCGAAGCGAGCAGCAACCTCGCCCGCTATGACGGGGTACGGTACGGACACCGGAGCAAGGAAAGCCAAGACCTCGCCGCCATGTATGTGAACAGCCGCTCCGAAGGGTTTGGTCCGGAAGTAAAACGGCGCATCATGCTGGGAACCTACACATTAAGTAGCGGTTATTACGACGCCTACTACCTGA
Organism: Nitrospinales bacterium; assembly: GCA_023248535.1. Classification (GTDB taxonomy): domain Bacteria; phylum Nitrospinota_A; class UBA7883; order JACRGQ01; family JACRGQ01; genus JACRGQ01. Next base: position 18,913 of record JAHFEJ010000015.1, read on the forward strand.
AAGCGCAAAAGGCGCGCACGCTCATCCTCAACGACTTCCGCGAGGCGTTCAAAAAATGCAGCGTGATCCTCACCCCCACGGCGCCTACGCCGGCTTTTACCATCGGGGAAAAGGCGGACAATCCCCTGCAAATGTACTTAAGCGACATCTTCACTATCAGCGCCAATCTGGCCGGCATCCCCGGCATCAGCGTGCCGGGCGGCTTTGCGCCAAACGGCAGGCCAATCGGCGTGCAGTTTATGGCGGCCCACTTTGATGAAGAAACCCTCTTCACCGCCGCCGCCGCCTACGAACGGCTGCGCGACGCCGCCGTCGGTTCCACTTTCCCCAAGCTGGGCTGATTTCATATAGCCGGGGCGGCAGGGCACATTAAACCCGGATTCCGTTGTGATAGAATCGGCGTAAATACTTAGCGGGAGGGGCTTTGGAGGGAGAACTTCGGTCATTACGGGAGATCATCCTCCGCCGCTTCATCCTCATCAGCGTAATCGGTGTTGCACTTGTTTGCGCCGTTTTTTTCTACATACTCCACCAACGGGACAAAGTATCCATTTATAACCATGCCAGAGGGCAAGCCGAACTGATACGCACTGGCCTGCTTTCGGTGATGATGGCCACCGGCGATCCGGATGCGGTGCGCGGGACGGTGGATAACTTCAAAAAACAGGTGCAATTCGATTTCCGGATGGTGCGCGGGGAACATATCCGTAAACAATTCGGCATGCGCGAAGGGGAAGAACCACGCGACGCAATGGAGCAAGCGGTACTTCGCGGCTCCATGCCTGAATATTCCGAACTGAACGGCGCATCCTTCCGCCTCGTCTTCCCCTTCAAAGCGGACGAACGATGCGGACGTTGCCATCTGGGAATTGACAACAACCCGATAGCCTCCGGCACTGTTCTGGGCATGTCGGAAATGGTTTTTAACGTCGCTGAATGGCGCGATGCCTCAATCCGCCTTGCCTTCCACATAGTGATCGGCACGCTGTTCATCATTCTGGCGCTGGGAAGTTCATTGTACTGGCTTTTTCACAGGGAAGTGATGGGGCCGGTGCATAACATAGCCAACACCCTTGCCCGTATGGGAAATGAAAAGGACGAAACGCCACGCACCCCTGCGCCCGCCACCTCACGCGAGATCGCCATTCTCAACCGGCAAGTGGAACAGATGTACAAATCGCTGGAGGATGCCCGCCACGCCCATGAAAGCGAGCTGGAAGAAGAACGGAAAAAAGTGGCGCAAATACGCACCTTCGCGCTGGAACAGGCCGACGGGCTTGGGATAGCCGACGCTACCGAGATAGACCTCATCATAAAGCGCCTCTCCTATGCGGTGCAGGAGGTGGAGAAAAGCGACATGCTGAAACAGGTGGTCGATTTTGTGACCCTGGAGAAGAAAGAGTTGGCGCTGGGAAATGACCGGCGTCTCATACGTCCCGCCGCGCTGTACCTGACCGGGTTGATCGCAAACTCCCAGGGAAGCCTGAGAAAAGGATCGATGGAACTGGCGCTGGAAGAGGCCATCACCAACGCCATCATACATGGCAACCTTGAAGTCTCCTCAAAACTCAAGGAAGAAGATTATGATCTGTTTGAACAGGCCGTGAGCGAACGTATGGCCGCCCCCCCGTTCGGCGGCCGCAAAGTAAAAATCAGTTATGACTACGACCGTCAAAACGCCATGTTCCGTATCGAAGACGAAGGGCCCGGATTTGATTGGGGGCATTTCCTCAAGAAAGAGGTCGGCACGGATATGCTCCCCCACGGCCGCGGGATAATCATTATCCGCACTTTCGCCTCCACTGTTTCTTACAACGAAGCGGGAAATGCGATTACCCTGACCTTCAAACTGGGGGGTTGATTCCCGTTTCCGGCGGCCTGCGGGATGAGGTATAATCCATAAATTATGGCGAAAGTGATCATCAAGCTTAATAACGAGGTGGTGAAAGAACAACCCCTTGACCAAGGAACCGTCTTTGGCCGTGAATTAGGGGATGTCGTACTGAAAAACCCCGCCGTATCGGCCAAGCACGCCCGGATCGCCGTTGAAAAAAACCATTTCATCCTGCACGACCTCAAAAGCACCAATGGCACCTTCGTCAACAAAGGGCGGATCACCAGCCAGGAGTTGCACCACGGCGACATCATCAACATCGGCAAATTCGAAATCCTTTTTATCAATGAAGAGGAGGCAAAAACCGCATCGGACTTCTTCGGCGCCGCGGAAGTTGCCGGCATGACCGTCATGATCAACTCCGATGAAATGATGAAGCAGCAAAAAGCCAAAGAAGAGGAAATGAAACGCAAAAGCGAGGCGGCCCAGCTCTTTGTCATAGCGGATCAAAATGCCAGCAGTTCCGGCAGGCTGGTGTTCCACAAGCTTGACAAAGAGATGACACTGCTAGGCTCTGGCGATGGCGCGGACATTAAAACACCCGGCATCACCATTGGAGCCATCGCCGCCGCCATCACCCGGCGCGGTGGCAAATACGGCATCAAGCCGATGGGGGGATTCACCAAGCCGAAGCTGAACGGCGAAAAACTTTCCGGCGAAAAGGATTTAAAGAACAAGGACCGGATCGAACTGGGCCAGTACCAGTTTGAATTCCGGATATAGCCCCCGCATTTCCCCCACACCCGCATGGCACGCACCACAGCTTCTCCCGTATTGACCTTTGACTATCTCGTCATAGGATCGGGCATGGCGGGTCTGATTTTCGCCCTCGACGCGGCCCGCGCCGGACGCGTGGCGATCATCACCAAACGGGAAATAAAGGAATCCAACACGCAGTACGCGCAAGGCGGAATTGCGGCGGTCACGTCGCTGGACGACACGTTTGATCTCCATGTGCAGGACACCTTGAAAGCGGGGGATGGCCTCTGCCGGGAAGACGCGGTCCGGCTGTTGGTGGAAAACGGCCCCGCGGCCATTGATTACCTCATCGGCGCCGGCGCGCGTTTCACCCGGCAGGACGGCGGCCCCGGCGCGCCCCTCTCGCTGCACCGTGAGGGGGGGCACAGCAAGCGCCGCATCATCCACACCGAGGACCTCACCGGCCAGGAGATCGAGCGCGCGCTGATCGATGCCGCCCGGCTGGAAAAGAATATCACCATCATGGAATATCACACCGCCATCGACCTCGTGCTGCAATCCAAAATCGAAGGGACCGGAGACCCGGCACGTGTCGCCGGAGCATTCGTGCTGGATGCCGCCACCGGCACCGTGAAAACCATCCTCGCCCCCGCCACCTTCATGGCGGCCGGCGGCATGGGAAAAGTTTACCTTTACACCACCAATCCCGACATCTCGTCCGGCGACGGTATTGCGATGGCCTTCCGCGCCGGGGCCGAGATCGCCAATATGGAATTCATGCAGTTCCATCCCACCTGCCTGTACCATCCGGGGTTGAAATCGTTCCTCATAACCGAAGCGATGCGGGGGGAAGGAGCGTTGCTGCGGCTGGTCACCGGCGAAACATTCATGGAGAAGTACCATCCGATGGGCTGCCTGGCCCCGCGCGATGTGGTGGCGCGCGCCATCGATACTGAAATGAAACAACGGGGCGATGACTTCGTGCTCCTTGACGCCACGCACCTGCCGCCGCAAACAGTGCGGGAAAAATTCCCCAATATCCACCGCACGCTGCTGCCACATGGGCTGGACATCACCAAAGATAAAATACCGGTGGTGCCCGCCGCACACTACATCTGCGGCGGCATCAACGTTGACATCCACGGGCGTTCATCGCTGCCGGGCCTCTACGCGGGGGGCGAGAACGCCTGCACCGGGGTGCATGGCGCCAACCGCCTTGCCAGCAACAGCCTGCTGGAGGCTATCGTATTCAGCCGCCGCGCCGCGCAAAAAGCGGCCGAAGAATGGGTCCCGCGCAAAATCAAAATCGTGAATCCGTGGTCGGCGGGAAACGCGGTCGATTCGGACGAACAGGTTGTCATCACCCAAAACTGGGACGAGATCCGCCGCACCATGTGGAATTACGTCGGCATAGTCCGCTCCGACAAACGGCTGGTCCGCGCTCAACGGCGCATCAAGCTGGTCCGCGATGAAGTGAAACAGTATTATTGGGATTTTAACGTCACATCGGACCTGATAGAGCTGCGCAACATCCTCACCTGCGCCGAGCTTGTCATCGAAAGCGCCATGCAGCGCCGGGAAAGCCGCGGCCTGCATTACAATATCGATTACCCCGCAAAGGACGCCGTGCCGCGCGACACCATCCTCCATTCGGCCGTGAAATAATCCTCGCGCCGGATTACGCGCATCCAATGGTTATATTGTGGGAATGCCCCGTATTGTCCGCATCCGTCGTTATCGTCTGCGCCGTGTTCCCTTGCAACGCGGTGAAGGCCGCGGCGGTGACGGTAACCGTATGGGAGTGATTAGCCGTTCCGGCCGCCACGGTATATGTCGTTTGTGTTCCTTGCACTACCTCGGCGGCGGAAATGACGGGGGGGATATGCCCATGATTGCCGCCGATCGACACGGTGGTGCCGTTCGTCCTGCAATTACCGCTGTTGGCGCCGGTTCCGCCGGTGTTGCTTGAGGAAGAACTTCCGCACGCCGACAGGAACATCTGTAAGCCGCCTGATAAAACCGCAAAACCAAGTATCTGCTTGAAAAACGCCCTTCTGGTTGATTTCATCATTGCCTTCTTTCGCGGGAGGTTAAAGGCCGTTGGAACCAAAAAGAACCGATGCAAGAAAATTATACTACTCTCCGCCCAAATCCGGGATTTTGAATCAAAATGCGCCGGCTTCGCGGTAGATGCCGGTCAGTGGCGCGGTCACAGCCGCCACCCCCGGCTTTTGTACGGCCGCCGGACAACTTCCGTTAACCGCGTAGGAGAGCGCCACACGCAGCGATGGCTCGGCTGGATCCCCCAGTGCCACGGTCAATCCGTCATCCGCCGCGCAGTTGACGCCGATGCCGTTGTAATAACCCCCTTCGCCATGGGCATTTTCAAGCTCAAAAGCAATTGCCACGATCACGTTGCCGCAAAAGTGGCAACCATACATTCCCGCCGGCTTGCCATGGGTTTTGCTCCCCACCAGCGCCACATCCATGAACGGCTTCAGGCCGTTGATAAGAGATTCGCTGGCCGAGGCGGTTGAGCCGGTTGTTATAAAGATAACCCGTCCCCCCGTAGCCGCCGGCCCGGTGGCGTAAAATCGAAGCAGCCGGTCAAGGCCGCGATGGGCCGCATTATGCCGATAGCGGTTGAAAACCGCCCCCGCCGCTTGCCCATCCACCATTCGCCCCGCGATATAGGCGGCCGGATTCAGCAAACCGCCGCCGTTATAACGCAGGTCCACCACCAGATGCCGAATTCCGGCGCGCTGAAACCGGGCAAACGAATCATCCACCGCCGCGGAAGTGGTGTCACTAAACATGGTGAACGACAGGTACCCCACCGCCTCCCCCCCGTAATACAACACGCGGGCATCGTAGACCGGCGGTACCGTCACTTCGCTCTTGATCAGCGTTACATTTCCAGCCACACCTGCCGCATCGGTATAGCCGACGCTCAGTTGGACTCCGGCCACATCCGCGCCGAACTCCTGATTCCAAAGATTCTGGGCGGCGATCTGCGCAACGGGGACGCTATTGAGGCTGGTAACCGCGTACCCGCGCCGAAGCCCCGCTACGGCGGCCGGCGAGCCGGGATAAACAATGTAAACCCGCCAAACGCCATCGCCCCCCTGCTTTACGCCAAAACCGTAGCCAAGATAGTTGCCATGGGAGAAAATGGCCGTATACGCAGCGGCGGAAGTGACATAACTCCACCGGTCTTTTGGGGAATAGACCATCGCGGCAAGAACATCGGCGGGGGCGCCGTATGAGGCATAATCAATAATCGGTGTGGTACCGGACCAAAAATACAAATCTTTCATTAAATCATACACATAACAGTTTTGGGAGGCCGTATCGCATGATGACGGCGCTGCGGGGCAAACAGCCGTGCCCGCGCTATTTCCCGCACCGCACCCCGCCAGCGTCAGGGCGATCAGCAAAATCCCCCCCCATGCCGTAGAAACCCCAACCAGCTTACGCATCATGTAATACTAGTGCATTCCGGGGAGAAATAGTATATACTTGCTGACTTTACTATTGCCCATAATACGGCGGTAGCGGCCGCAACAATTATTGGAACCGAACGAATGAAACAGCAGGATATACGAAACGTTTGCGTCATCGCCCACGTCGACCACGGTAAAACCACCCTGGTGGACACCCTTTTCAAACAAACCGGCACCATGCGCGATAACGAGCGGATGGGAGAGCGGGTCATGGATGCAAACGACCTGGAAAAAGAACGCGGCATAACCATTTTCTCCAAAAATGCCTCGGTCAACTGGAAAGGGAAAAAGGTCAACATCGTCGATACCCCCGGACACCATGATTTCGGCGGCGAAGTGCAACGCATCCTCAAAATGGTGGATGGCGCCCTTCTGCTCGTGGACGCGGTGGACGGCCCGATGCCGCAGACCAAATACGTGCTGGAAAACGCCCTCAAACTCGGCCTGGCCCCGATCGTCGTCATTAATAAAATCGACCGCGCCGACGCGCGCCCCGACTGGGTGCTGAACCAGATATTCGACCTCTTTGCGGCACTGGGCGCCAACGACAAGCAACTTGACTTCAAAGTGGTCTACACCTCGGCCAAGCAGGGCATCGCTTCGCTTGATCCCGCGGTGCTGGGCGTCAACATGGAACCGCTGCTCGACGCCATCATCGAGCGGGTCGACGCGCCGGAAGTGGAGCCGGACAAACCGTTCCAGATGCTGGTCACTTCCGTGGAATACAGCGATTACCTCGGCCGCATGGGGGTGGGCAAAATACTGCGCGGAAAGGTTACCTCCAACACGCAGATTTCCCGTATCGACCGCCAGGGGAACATCACCTTTAACACGATCATGAAACTCTATTCTTTTGTCGGTATCACCCGTAAAGAAGTTGAGTCCGCCACGGCTGGCGATATCGTTATCATCGCCTGCTTCAAAGACCTGGAGATCGGCGAAACGCTGGCCGACAAGGAATACCCCGAAGCGCTGCCGACCATTGAAATAGACGAACCGACCATCTCGATGTACTTCAGCGTGAACACCTCCCCCTTTGTCGGCCGCACCGGCGACAAGCTGACCGGCCGCCACCTGCAGGAACGGTTGGACCGCGAATTGCGGAGCAACCTGGCCCTGCGGGTGGAACGTGTTGAAAACAGCGATTCCTACCGCGTCAGCGGGCGCGGTGAGCTGCACCTTTCCATCCTCATCGAAACCATGCGCCGCGAAGGATATGAGCTTTCAGTATCCCGCCCCGAAGTCATCGCGCGCGAGATCGACGGCAAGAGAATGGAACCCGAGGAATTTGTCATTGTCGACGTGGACGATGAATTTGTCGGCAAGGTGATCGAAAAATTTGGATCCCGCAAAGGCGTCATGAAAAACATGGCCCCCCAGATGGAGGGGAAATCCCGGCTTGAATTCACCATCCCGGCGCGCGGCCTTATCGGCATGCACGGCGAACTGATGACCGACACCCGGGGATCCGCCACGATGAGCCACAGCTTCCACGCCTTCATCCCGTGGGCGGGCGCCATACAGGGCCGCCGCAACGGAGTTTTGATCAGCGGCGACGACGGAACCGCCACCGCATACGCCATGGATAAATTGCAGGACCGGGGCGAGTTCTTCATCGCGCCGGGAGCCGATGTGTACACCGGCATGATCGTGGGCATGTGCAACACCGATATCGACCTGGTGGTGAACGTGGTACGCGGCAAAAAGCTCTCCAACATGCGGGCATCCGGCTCCGACGACATGGTGCAGTTGGCCCCGCCCCGCATACTCTCGCTGGAACAGTCACTCGAATTCCTTGAAGATGACGAACTGGCCGAGATCACCCCGGACTGCATCCGCCTGCGCAAACGGTATCTCAACGAAGAAGACCGCAAGCGCCACAAGCGGCAGACCGTAAACAGCTGATCCCGTTTATCAAATATGCGGCCGGGAACATCCTCCCGGCCGCTTTTTTTTGCGCCGCCGTAATTCCTCCCTACCGCCCCACAGACCTTTTCCGCTATAACTAAGTAACTATGCACAAAACGCTTTCCCCGTATCTGCAGGTATTTATCAGCCGTACGATGGCGGTGATGCTGTTGCTCGGTTTCGCCAGCGGGCTGCCGCTGGCGCTCACCTCCGGCACACTGCAGGCATGGATGGCGGTAAGCGGCGTTAACGTAAAAACCATCGGCCTTTTCGCGCTGATGGGCATTCCCTACACCCTTAAATTCCTCTGGTCGCCTTTGATGGACCGCTTCACCCCGCCGGTCTTCGGGCGGCGGCGCGGATGGATGCTTCTGACGCAGGCGGGCCTGATGCTCTGCATTGCCGCAATGGCCTCCGGCGATCCGGCCAACTCGCCGTTGGCGCTCGCCGCGGTCGCGCTCTGCACCGCCTTCTTCTCAGCCTCGCAGGATATTGTGGTCGACGCATACCGCACCGACATCCTCAAAGAAGAGGAACGCGGCGCGGGGGTGGCTGTCTTCGTCACCGGTTACCGGATCGGAATGCTGGTTTCAGGCGCGATGGCGATGATCCTATCGGTTCAAATCGGCTGGCACGCCGTTTATCTTCTGATGGCGCTCGTCATGGGGATCGGGATGTTGGCGGCGCTTATGGCGGCCGAACCGCACAACGGCATCCACCCACCAAAAACGCTCGGTGCGGCTGTGACCGGGCCTCTGAAAGATTTTTTTAGCCGCCCCCGTGCGGGGATCTTCCTGCTGCTGATAGTCCTCTACAAACTGGGTGATGCCTACGCCGGCACCATGACCACCGCGTTCCTTATCCGTGGGCCGGGTTTCACCGCCGCGGAAGTCGGCGTCGTGAACAAAGGGCTTGGCATGGCGGCGGTCATTCTCGGCGCGATGTTCGGTGGTTCACTGATGGTCCGCATGGGGCTGTACCGCGCGCTGATGACCTTTGGCATCTTGCAGGGGATATCGATCCTATCCTTCGTGCCGCTTGCGTATATGGAAAAAAGCTGGGGCATGATGGTCTTCGCCGTCGGCCTGGAAAACCTCTGCGGCGGCATGGGCACCGCCGCTTTCGTGGCGCTGCTGATGGCGCTGTGCAACCTGGATTTCAGCGCCACGCAATACGCGCTGTTATCGTCGCTAGCGGCGCTGGCGCGGGTGTTTATCACCCCCACCTCCGGTTATATCGTGGCGATGGCCGGTTGGGGGGAGTTTTTTCTTTTCGCCGCCGTCACCGCCGCGCCCGGCCTCTTCCTGCTGCAACACCTGCGCGTGGATGTCACCGCCCTCGGCCACCGTAAACCGGCTGGCGAAACGGGATCATAACGGGAATTCACCCTTCGAAAGGAAGCGCGAAATGGAGTGACGTTCCCCGTCCCTCCCCGCTTTCGGCCCAAATGCGCCCGCCATGCATATCGATAATCTGCTTTGTGATGGAAAGCCCCAAACCGGAACCGTGCTCCCCCGCCGTGGGCCGCGATGAAAGCTTGGAGAATTTCCCGAAAAGCTTCGGGATCTCTTCCGCGGGAATGCCGACGCCGCTGTCGGCCACGGTAACAACGCATTCCCCCCCCACCGTTTTGCAGGAAACCGCCACGGTGCCCCCCTTCGGGGTGAATTTTATCGCGTTGCTGACAAGGTTGGAGAGCACCCGCAGGATTTTCCCTTCATCGGCCATCAGCGGCCGCGAACACCCCTTCGCGTTGGTGAGGGTAATCTCCTTCTCCTTCGCGGTGTAAAGCATCGACTCGTGCGTCTCAGCCAGCAGGGTATCCATCATCACCGGGATTTTGTGCAGTTCGTCCTTGCCGGTTTCGATACGGGCGAGATCCAAAAGGTCGTTCACCAGCTTGAGCTGCCGTTTACCCGCCCGCACAATGATGTCCAGATACCGCTTTTGCGCGGCGTTGAGGGGGCCGGGATGTTCATGCTGGAGTTCATCCGCAAAACCCAGGATGGAAGCAAGCGGTGAACGGATGTCGTGCGAGGCGATATTCAAGAAATCGTCCTTGAGCGCCATCAGCCGCCGCAATTGTTCGTTTGCCTCGTGAAGCCCTTTTTCCAGCTTGCGCTGCCGCAGGGCGCTCCGGATGCGGGCCAGGGCCTCCTCCATTTCAACCGGTTTGGTGATGTAGTCGTCAGCGCCCGCGTCAAGCCCCGCCTTGACATCGCTTTGATCGGCTTTGGCGGTCACCATGATGACAGGAATGAGCTGCCCCCGCGGGGCGGCCTTGATCATGGCGGTGGCTTCCACGCCGCTCATCCCCGGCATCATCCAGTCCATCAAGACCACGTCGATGTCATTTTGCGCCACCGCTTCCAGCGCGGTCGCGCCGCTGGAAACCCCGATCACCTCATAACCGGCTTTCGCCAGCGGCCGCTTAAAGACGATGATATTGCTCTCTTCGTCGTCCACCACCAGAATCAGCGGTTTATCTTCCCGCATTTTCGTTTCCTTTCAAAAAAAGCGCATTGAAGCCGCAATTTGAAATATATTCTAGGGGACGCATGAGAAAATGTGAATAAAAATAACCGCGATGAAGTAGACTTGAGAAATGAAAATACTGCCAGCCATTGACATTAAGGGGGGACGTTGCGTCCGCCTGATCCAGGGAGAAATGGACAAGGAAACGGTGTACAACACCGATCCCGTGGCCCAAGCGAAAATATGGGAGGCGGCGGGGGCCTCGATCATCCACCTCGTTGATCTTGATGGCGCTATCGAGGGGAAGCCGAAGAATGGCCCCCTCATCCGCCGCATTTGCGAAAGTGTGAGCTGCCCCGTCCAAATCGGCGGGGGCATCCGCAGCCGCACCACCGCCGACAATTATTTCGACGCGGGGGTGGAGCGGATAGTGCTCGGCACCCTCCTGCTGAAAGACCCTATCGAATCCGAAAAAATCGTGCGCTCGCATCCGGGCAAGGTGCTGGCGGGCATTGATGCCAAGAACGGCATGGCAACCGGTGATGGTTGGATCACCACCAGCGCCACCAGCGCCATTGAGCTGGCGGAACGGATTGAACTGTGGCCCATCGCCGGGATCGTGTTCACCGATATAGCCCGTGACGGCATGATGCAGGGGACAAATGTCGCCGCCATCAGCGATATGGCCCGCGCCTCGCGGCTTCCCCTGATCGCCAGCGGCGGGGTCTCTTCCCTCGCCGATCTGGAGGCGCTCGCCGCTATACCGGAAGTGTGGGGGACGATCATCGGAAAAGCCCTGTATACCGGCGCCATTGACCTCGCCGCCGTCATAAAAGAATTTGAACGGGGCATATGACCGTGCTGACCCGCCGCATCATCCCATGCCTTGACGTAAAGGGGGGGCGTGTGGTGAAAGGGGTCAATTTTGTCGCCTTGCGGGATGCGGGCGACCCGGTGGAAGCCGCTGAAGCGTATGACCGGCAGGGAGCCGACGAACTGACCTATCTCGACATCACCGCCAGCCACGAAGGGCGCAAAACGTTTATCGAAGTGGTGGAGCGAACCGCCGATAAAGTGTTCATGCCGCTCACCGTCGGCGGCGGCGTGCGGACGGAAGAGGACATCCGCGCCCTGCTGAAGGCGGGAGCCGACAAAGTCGCCGTCAATACCGCCGCCGTCAATGATCCGGAATTCATCCGGCGCGCCTCGTTCCGCTTTGGCACACAGTGCATCGTGGTCGCCATCGACGCCAAGCGTACGGGGGATCACTGGGAGGTATTCACCCACGGAGGACGGAACCCAACCGGCATCAACGCCGTGGAATGGGCGGTAAAGATGCGCGATTACGGCGCGGGGGAAATCCTGCTCACCAGCATGGACCGCGATGGCACCAAGATAGGCTACGACCTGGCCCTGACCCGCGCGGTCGCAACCGCCGTCGACATCCCGGTGATCGCATCAGGCGGCGTGGGGAATCTTGAGCACCTGTACGAAGGATTCACCGCCGGAGGGGCGGACGCGGTGCTGGCCGCCTCGATCTTCCATTTTGGGGAATACAGCATCGCCCAGGCGAAACAGTATCTGAAAGAGCGGGGCGTGGAGGTACGGCTATGAACGGCATCGAACTGAAATTCGACGGGCGGGGGCTGATTCCCGCCATTGTGCGCGATAACGCCACCGGCGCGGTGTTGATGATGGCATGGATGAACGCCGAAACGCTCCGCCTGACGCGCGAAACCGGCTACACCCACTTCTGGTCCCGCTCGCGCGGCGGAATCTGGAAAAAAGGGGATACCAGCGGCAACGTGCAAAAGGTGGAGAAGATCGCCTACGACTGCGATCTGGATACGCTTCTCATCAGTGTTACCCCGGCTGGGCCTGCCTGCCACACCGGCGCCGTGAGCTGTTTTTTCATGGAATTAAAAAAGGACGACATCATCAAAGAACCGCCGCCCCCCGCCGACGAGCGGATAATAGAACGGCTGTACCAGATCATCCAACAACGTAAAACGGAACGCCCCGAGGGAAGCTATGTGGCGAAGCTGTTCGACAAAGGGGAGAACACGATCCTCAAAAAGATCGGCGAAGAAGGGACGGAGTTCGTAATGGCCTGCCAGAAAAAAGACGCCAAAGAGGCGGTGTATGAAGCGGCCGACCTATGGTTCCACATGCTGGTGGCGCTGGCCAATATCGGCATTGCGCCGGACGCGGTGTTCGAAGAATTGAAGCGGCGGTTTAAGTAGCGCTTAAGCGAAAAAAAAGCGGTTCGCCCAAGGCGAACCGCTTTTTTATTTGATACTGAGAGTTTAGAACGTGGTGGTGTTGACCGCTTCCTTGTTACAGGCGGTATCCCATGAATAGTACCGGATCGTCTGGCCAGCGGTGGCGGTAACGGCTGCGGAATAAAGCGTCCAGGTGCCGCCATTAACGGAGTAGTAGGTGTTGCCGCAAGTTCCGGCGGCGGTGGTGGCGCCCGAAATGGTGGCGGCGGGATCAGTGCACGCCAAGGTGAAAGACGTGGTGGTTTTGGTGATGGCCGTTGTCGGGGGATTAATGTCGGCGCCGCCGAGAGCGGGACAATTGCCAGCCGCACCGGTATCCCCTTTTTGCCCACAGGCGGCTGCCAAGGCTATAACGCCAGCCACAGCAAACATAAACACCCAGTTCTTCAAATTCCCCTTCATGCTCTCGCCTCCATTTTATAAATTATTCATTAATATTAAATCAAGTGAAGTCTACCATACGGAGGGGATATTGAAAAGGGTCACTCCGGCGGCGAACCCCATCCACCCCCCCTTGACCTTAAGAACGCGCAGTTGATATAAAACGCTACAAAATGAAGGGAGTAAAATACCGATGGTGTATACTGTTGCCAGATATTATGCAAAGGCATGGAAAAATTTCCACGATTCACATAAATTGGCTTAATTACAGACAGATCATGTGATGAAAGAAACGAGCGAACAGGAAATTTTTAATAACTTCCTGGCGGAGGCCACCGAAACCCTCCAAAGCCTCGAAAAGGATTTGCTCCGGCTTGAACAAAGCCCGGACGACCGCGAAATTATCGATAACATCTTCCGTGGCATGCATTCGCTCAAGGGCAACTGTTCCCTCTTTGGCATTACCGGCATCAAAATGATGGCTCACTGCCTTGAAAGCCTTATGAGCCGCGTCCGCGACAAAGAGATGGAGATGAACACCGAGATCACCAATATCGTGTTGCGAGGCATGGATCACCTGAAGTCCATGTTCGCGATCCTCCAGCGCACCCTGAAGGAAGAGCAGCTTACCCCAAAACAGGAAGAGTATATTACCGAACTCAATTCGCTTTTGGAATCCGGGGGTGAAGAGCGGGTAAACGAAAATCTTCGTATTGAGCTGCTCAAATTCCTCAACCGGCAAGAGATTAAAGAACATTTGGAAACCGACGAACCGATGCGCGAAATGCTTGGGGTGATACGGCGAACCGCCCCAAAACTTCTGGCTGACCGGCGCACAAACGTGGGGGATCCGTTGATGCTTGACGGTCTGGACGTATCACGCGAGTACTACAGCGTATTGGGAATCCTGGCGGACGTCGAAACCGGCAAATCCAGCGAAAATTACTCAGCCATTGTTTTTGGCGAGCTGGAATCACTGCTTTCCAGGCACGGCGAACAAGGCCAGAATGAGCCTATGGAACTGCTGCAAAATCTGCGTGACGACCTGGAAATGCTTTACCACGATGAAACCGGTTTTGACGACATCCTGGCGCAAATCACCCAAGAGGCATGGCTGAAATACCGCGCCATGCTCTGGCAGATCAAGCCGGAGCCGGCCGGGAAGCCGGCCGGCTACCCGCAAAACGGCGCGGGGACCGAACCGGCGGAACATATCCGGGGGCGCCAGATAAAGGTCGATCAAGGAGCGCTGGACAAGACCATTGACATGGCGGGCGAACTGGTAACCATCTCGGAATTCTTCAACTATCTGCAAACCCAATTCGCCGAAGGGGACAAGGCGCGGACAATGAATTCCCTGAAAGACGCCATTAGCTCCCTCCAGGAGCTTTCGGAATCGCTTTCGCGCGACCTTTATGAAATCCGCAAAGTACCGATCGGCGAGGCGTTCCAAAACCTTCCCCGCATGGTGCGCGATATGCAAATAGCGCTGGGCAAACGCGTCCGGCTTGTTATCGAGGGGGAAGATACGGCGGTGGACAAAAGCTTCGTGGCGAAGATCGAGACCGTACTGGTTCATATGATCAGGAACAGCATCGACCATGGACTGGAACTGCCCGAAGAACGCCGGCAGGCGGGCAAAGACGAAGAAGGAACCATCCGCCTTGTTTCCGCCCCGCAAGGGGGCATGCTCGCCGTGGCCGTGGAAGACGATGGCCGGGGGATAGACCCCGCGAAGATCCGGCGCATTCTGGTTGCAAAAGGGATCATGAGCCATGCCGAGGCGGAGGCGCTGCCGGAAAAAGAGCTGCTCATGCAGATATTTGCTCCGGGATTCAGCAGTGCCGAACAGGTAACCGAAACATCGGGGCGCGGCGTAGGCATGGATGTGGTGCTCTCCACCGTGCAGGATATCGGCGGTTCCATAAAGCTGGAAAACCAGCCGGGAAAAGGGCTGACCGTGAGAATGACCATTCCTTTTACCCATACCACGCTTATCCAAAAGGGACTTGCCGTGGGGGTCGGGAAAACCGTTTTTCTTATTCCCGTGGAATCGGTTCTTGAATCGTTCCGCCCCAACAAGCAGGACATCTACTCGATTGAAAAAAATGCCGAGGTTATCAACCGGCGCGGCGAGATCGTAAGGCTGGTGCGGTTGCACCGCCTGCTCGGCATCAAAGGCAAATCGGAAAATCCCGAAGACGGCATTTTGGTTATGGTTCAGCGGAAAAAGGCAAAAGCCTGCTTTCTGGTTGATTATGTGATCGGCCAGCGTCAGATAATTTACAAACCGCTCGGAGTAAGAACGCTGCGGCACCCTTCCCCCTTCGAAGGGGTTTCAGTATATGATGGCAGCAGGCTCGCCATGATCCTTGACATTCAGGGCATCGTGGAGCAGTCTTCAAAATAGGGAACACCGAACGTTATGGAAGAAAAACGGTTATTTGTCCTCCCCGGTGAAATGGCAATATCCCGCCAGCCGGCCATCATCGCCACATTGTTGGGATCATGCGTGGCGATATGCCTCTATAACACCAAACTCAAAGCGGGCGGCATGAACCACTACATGCTCCCCACCGGCCTCAAGACCGAGGAGATGAAGGGGAAATACGGCGACTTTGCCATAGACAAACTGGTGGAAATGATGTTGAAACTCGACACCGACAAAAACAATCTCATCGCCAGGGTCTATGGCGGCGGCGCGGTGGTGGGACACTTAAGCGCCGGCGTTGGGATCGGGGAGAAAAATATCGAAATAGCCCGCTCCATGCTGGACGCCCACGGTATCAAGATCGCCACAATGGATACAGGGGGCATGAACGGCCGAAAAATATTTTTTAACACCTTCACGGGAAACGTGGAACTGCGGCTCATCGAAAAATCCGAAATGACCAAACAACTGGAAGAAAAGAAAAAAGACATGATTGGCCGCAAGATACGCGTCATGGTGGTGGACGACTCCCCCACCATCCGCCAAATCATCACAAAAGCGATATCTGCCGATCCGGAAATCCACGTGGTGGGCGAGGCGGGCGATCCCTATGAAGCGCGCAGCATGATGCTTGAGATCAACCCGGACGTGCTGACGCTGGACATCATCATGCCGAAGATGGACGGCGTCACATTCCTGAAAAAGCTGATGATCCACATGCCGCTGCCGGTCATCGTGGTCAGCTCCGTCGCGCAGAAAGGGAGCAACCAGCGGCTACGCGCGCAGGAAATCGGCGCATTCGACGTAATCGACAAGGAAGACCTGAAAATGTACCAGGGGCTTTCGACCGCCACCCAGATTTTAACCAGCAAGATAAAAATGGCCGCCCTGACCCACGTCAAGAAGCGGACCGAGGCCGAAATCGGCCATATTTGAAATGGTGATAGCCTCCCTTGACATCTCCGTTACGTCAGCAGGTGACCCTTTTTAATCGCATCCAGCTCCTGTTGCGCGGCGGAAAGGTCCGGATTCAGTTCCAGTGCCTTCTGGAAGTTCTTCTCGGCCAATATCAGTTGCCCTCCCTCAAGGTAAGCTTTCGCCATGTTGAAGTAGACCCCTTCATCCTTCGGATCGATCTTGATGGCGGTCTCATATTCGAGAATGGCCTCTTTCCACTTGCCTTGGCGGCGCAAAGAGATACCGAGGCGGTTGTACGTGTGGATGGCATCCGCGCTTTTTTCCAGTGAGGCGCGGAAATAGTGCTCGGCCATTTCCGGCTTTCCCATTTTCAAAAGCTCCTCGGCAATTTCAGAAGCCTTGGAAGATTCGTGCTTCACCGCCTCGCCGAACGCGGCCGCGGCATGAACCATGTCCCCCTTGTTTAAATAAATCCCCCCCATGGTGATGAGGCGGCCGGAGTTGCCGGGGCTGATTTCCACCGCCTTTTGCAGCGATACCAGTGCGGCGTCTTCGTTTCCTTCCTTGATGTACAGATCGGCGCTCTTGATGTACGCTTTCAGGAATTGAGGATTCTGCTGGACGGCGGTGGCGTATGCGGCCAAGGCCTTTCCGGAATTGCCGATCATTGCATACGCATCGCCGATAGATACCTCAACGCGGGCGCTCTTCCGCATTTCCTTTGCCTTCTCAAACAGCGCAAGCGCTTTATGGTGCTGCCCCTGCCGGAGCAGCTCTTCGCCAGTCTTGATCAACTTGACATGCTCAGGCGGGTTGGCGCGCATATCAAGCACTGTGTATATCTTTTCCGCCAGGAGTTTGGCGACGAACGGCTTGATGATATAGCCGTTCACGCCGATCTCGCCGGCCTGGGCTATCTGTACGCGATCGCTCTCGGCGGTGATCATGAGGATCGGCACATCCTGCATCGCCGCATCGGTCCGTATTTCACGTGCGGTATGGATACCTGGCATACGCGGCATATTCCAATCCAGCAGCATGAACCGGCAACCTGTATTGTTGCGCATCACCTGCAACGCGGTGTCACCATCATCGGCCTCCATCACGTTGGAAGCCCCGATCTGCTTTAACATATTTTTAATGGTGCGGCGCATGTTGGTTACGTCATCCACCACCAACACATAGCCGCTTTTGAAATAGTCGGCCAGGTCTACATTTCGTTTTTCATTTGCCATAGGCTTATTCCGCCAGTTGATATTATCAAGTCGGCCCCTATATAAACTCTTTCGCTTCCTGATGCACGGTGAACATCGAGCGATCCACCAAGCCGATGGCCTCGGGGCTTTTTAAGCCGAAGGCCTTTGAAAAATACGATTTCGATTTGTTAAGGATGTAAAAAACACAATGCGCCGGATTGTTGATCACCTTGTCGAATACGTTTTCACGCGCCACTTTAGGCTCCAGGGTATCCACGTAAAGGCCAAAAACGTCTCTCGCCTCTGTGCCATCGTGTTTTTTCACGGTTCGGCGGTACATTTCCCCCAAATCCACCTTGTCAAAAAAATCGGAGGCTTTGACCCCTTGCGGCGCGAATTTGTCCACCAGTTTCGTGAATTCGGTAAATGCCTCGGATGGTATCACCACTACACTCCCCATTGCGTTGATGCTGATGAGCTGCTGCTCTCCGGTCAACCAGGCCTTGGCAAACTCGCGCTGTAAGGGGAAAATCTCCCCCATAGCAACCGCTTTGGGCCAGAGGAATTCCTTGACCAAGTCGTTGGGAGGGAGCTTGGAGATACGGAGTTCGTTTTCCCGTTCCGACCGTTTTTGGGCCAGTTCGAATTCTATGTCGGCCTTGAAATCGCCAAAGCGGAGCTGCACGCCGGGATGAATGAGACCGCTAACGAAGTTGAGGAATTTCTCATGCGACGCGTTGAACTGTGGCGCCAATTTCCCCTCGAACAAATCCTGTATCTCGTCGTTAGTGATGTTATGCGCGTGGCGGCTTACCATGTATTCGAACATCGCCAGGCGGAAATATTCCTCGATCTCGCCCCGGGTTCCCCGCTCCTTGCTGCCGGATATTTCCTGAAGCTCGTTTTGCACCCAGCGGGGAAGCATGGTTTTTAAAAGGCGGGTATCCTCTTTGGCAATCGCGATCATCTCGTGGTCACGCGGAATATATTTGTTGAAGTAGTGGCCGGTCGCAAGCGGAGCCAGCTTCTGGATAAAAAATGTTTTCCGGCTAAAGGTGTCGAAACGGGCCTTTATGATGCCGGCCAATGGGTGTTTCTCCGGGATTATCTTAAATGACGCGATCGGAGCGCCGAAGTCATGCGGCACGGTACCGGTGGCCGAGTTAATCTCGGGGGTCAATTTGATGTCGGCGGACTCTTTGGCGTCGAGCTTGCGAGTGGCCATATCCTCCGTAAACAGATCACGCAGGCGCGCCTGCTCCTCGAAGCTGATGAGGCGGTCATCATCAATGAGGTGCTTGATGGCGGGGCCAATCAAATTTTCAAGGGAAGTTTCAGGCACGTGCAGACGCAGAAAATGAAGCGTGGCTCCCATTATGAGACGGATGTCTTTCTCCTGCGCCTTGAGAAAGCGGGACAATGTCCCCTGTAGCTGTTGCATGTCCTGCGCGGAAGATACGATATTTTTGATACTCGGGATATTCTCAACAATCGTGGTAGCAAGCACCGGCATGAACAACGCTGTGAATTTCCGGCTTTCAACGAAAGCCAAAATATCCATCGGCAGGAACTCCATTGACAGGATCGGGTATTCATTAAAGCCCGATTCCTTCGCCCCCTTGTTTATTGCTTCCTGCACCAACTTATGAAAAAAGGAACGCCCCCGCTCCGCTAGAGGAGCGAGTTGCTGATAGCCACTTTCGCTGATGGTAAAACCGTAACAGTTGTCGTTCCAACTGTTCATGATGACAATGGGAATTTTGGCGTTATTAAAAGAAAAGGCAACAGGCGTCCGTTTTCCCGATTGGGTGTTGCGAACCAACATATCGAGTATGCGCTTCCGCTCTTCGCTTATCGGGCCGGCAAGCATAATCCCCGCCCCCTCCTCCGAGATGTCTATCAAAACCGCTTTGATCGGTTTCGGGTCAGGATGCAAGATAAGCTCACCGGCAAGGCCAAGCCCATCCAATAATATGCGTTGGTGCTTCCGATAATGATTCACCACAACTCCGCAAAATTAACAGTATCGTTCTGTTACATGCCTGCATCATATATATACTGATACTACCACAAAACACTTGCCGGTAATTTAAAATCATGACGCCGCGTCATCCTATGATTGCCCCCTAAAGGGGAGAACTCTTCTTGACCCTTACGGGTCAAGAACAGAATAAATTCCGTTGCATCGATGAAACACAACTTCGTGGTTGTCGGGAGATTTGGTGACTGTATATCCATCAAGACATCCCGTAAAATCGTCATAAACATTCCGGCGGACATACAAGGTTTGGATTTCCATCGAAGCTTACCCCCGTAAAAACGGGGCGGAAATGACAATTTGGTTAGTGTGGACATTGCCCAGGCAGGGAAGCTGGCAAGGAAGTGTTGATATTTTTAACGCGCCGTCCCCTTGAAAGTGCCTTTCCGCGGCGGTTCGTGTGCGGCCGCACGTTTATTCCGCCGCTCTTGGGCCAGACCCGATGTGATAATAAACGAAGGGCAAATGGGTCAATGGGGGCATTTTTGGGCGAAAAAAAAGCCTCGGCCGGGAATTACTCCAGCACGAGGCTTTTTAATGTTATAGCCGGCAACGACCTACTCTCCCCTTCAGTTTCCTGAATAGTACCATCGGCGCAGAGAAGCTTAACTTCCGAGTTCGGTATGGGATCGGGTGTGACCTTCCCGCAATTGTCACCGGCAATTAAATTTATTTGGGCTGATCAATAGATAGCTGGACGGAATTAAATTAAAGTCAAGCCAAACGGCCTATTAGTACCAGTCAGCTCCACGCATTGCTGCGCTTCCACACCTGGCCTATCAACCTCGTAGTCTTCGAGGGGCCTTTAGGGAAATCTTATCTTGGGAATGGCTTCCCGCTTATATGCTTTCAGCGGTTATCCATGCCGAACTTGGCTACCCGGCTATGCCACTGGCGTGACAACCGGCGCACCAGAGGTTCGTTCACTCCGGTCCTCTCGTACTAGGAGCGACTTCCCTCAAATTTCCAGCGCCCACGACGGATAGGGACCAAACTGTCTCGCGACGTTTTGAACCCAACTCACGTACCGCTTTAATGGGCGAACAGACCAACCCTTGGGACCTGCTACAGCCCCAGGATGCGATGAGTCGACATCGAGGTGCCAAACCATGCCGTCGATATGGACTCTTGGGCATGATAAGCCTGTTATCCCCGGCGTACCTTTTGTCCGATGAGCGATGGCCCTTCCACACAGAACCACCGGATCACTAAGGCCTGCTTTCGCATCTGCTCGACTTGTAGGTCTCACAGTTAAGCTCCCTTTTGCCTTTACACTCAACGGCTGGTTTCCAATCAGCCTGAGGGAACCTTTGCGCGCCTCCGTTACTCTTTAGGAGGCGACCGCCCCAGTCAAACTACCCGCCTGGCAATGTTCCTGATCCGGATTACGGATCGAGGTTAGAATCCGAGCGCACAAAGGGTGGTATTTCAACGTTGGCTCCACCGAGACTAGCGTCCCGGCTTCAAAGCCTCCCACCTATTCTACACATCATAAGCCAAGATCCAATGCCAGGTTGCAGTGAAGGTGCACGGGGTCTTTCCGTCCTGTCGCGGGTAAACGGCGTTTTCACCGTTAGATCAATTTCACTGAGTCCGTTGTTGAGACAGTCAGGCCAGCGTTATGCCATTCGTGCAGGTCGGAACTTACCCGACAAGGAATTTCGCTACCTTAGGACCGTTATAGTTACGGCCGCCGTTTACCGGGGCTTCAATTCAATGCTTTGGGATAACCGAAATCACCCCTGACATCTCCTTTTAACCTTCCGGCACCGGGCAGGCATCAGACCCTATACATCATCTTACGATTTTGCAGAGTCCTGTGTTTTTGATAAACAGTCGCAGCCTTCATTTCTCTGCGGCCCCCGGACGCTACGCAAGCGAATCGCTTCACGTTCAGGGGCACCCCTTCTCCCGAAGTTACGGGGCTAATTTGCTGAGTTCCTTAACAACGGTTCTCTCAAGCGCCTTAGGATATTCTCCTCACCTACCTGTGTCGGATTTGGTACGGTTTCCTGCAACCCTCCTTAGAGGTTTTTCTTGGCGGCTTAGCATCAGTCAGTTACGCTTCACCCGTGGGATCCACGCCACCTCGCCTCTCGGAGTATATGCCTTCCGGATTTACCTGGAAGACCTCCTACGGGCTTGAACCGGGACGACCGACGCCCGGATGACTTAGCTTTCCGCGTCACCCCATCGTGATAACGGATTGCAAAAAGTACAGGAATATTAACCTGTTTCCCATCAGCTACGCCTCTCGGCCTCGCCTTAGGGGCCGACTAACCCTGAGCGGATTACCCTTGCCCAGGAAACCTTAGGTTTACGGCGAACGGGTTTCTCACCCGTTTTATCGTTACTCATGCCAACATAATCACTTCTGTACGCTCCAACGGTCCTCACGATCCGCCTTCACTGCATACAGAACGCTCCTCTACCACGCATTGCTGCGTCCATGACTTCGGTGGTGCGTTTGAGCCCCGTTATATTTTCGGCGCAGAAACACTTGACCAGTGAGCTATTACGCTTTCTTTAAAGGATGGCTGCTTCTAAGCCAACCTCCTGGCTGTTTAAGTATTTCCACAACCTTCTCCACTTAACGCACACTTTGGGACCTTAATCGATGGTCTGGGCTCTTTCCCTCTCGACAATGGATCTTATCACCCACTGTCTGACTCCCGTAGTTTCACAAACGGCATTCGTAAATTGATAAGGTTTGGTACCCGGTTAAGGGCCCTAGCCTTGTCAGTGTCCTACCTCCGTTCGCTACCGTACGAGGCTATACCTCAATATATTTCGAGGAGAACCAGCTATCGCCGAGTTTGGTTAGCCTTTCACCCCTATCCACAGTTCATCGAATAACTTTTCAACGTTAACTCGTTCGGGCCTCCACGAAGTGTTACCTCCGCTTCACCCTGACCATGGATAGATCACTCGGCTTCGGGTCTACTGCACGCGACTAAAACGCCCTATTAAGACTCGCTTTCGCTACGGCTACACCTATTTACGGCTTAACCTTGCCACGTACAAGTAACTCGTTGGCTCATTATGCAAAAGGTACGCGGTCACCCATTGCCTTGCGGCCATAGGGCTCCCACTGCTTGTAGGCATGCGGATTCACGTTCTTTTAACTCCCCTAATGGGGGTTCTTTTCACCTTTCCCTCACGGTACTAGTGCACTATCGGTCGCCAGGTAGTATTTAGTCTTGGAGAGTGGTCTCCCCGGATTCCCACGGGGTTTCTCGTGTCCCGTGGTACTTGGGAACTCGAACAAGAAAGAGCATTATCCTTTCGTTTACGGGACTGTCACCCGCTATGGTGAGCCTTTCCAGACTCTTCAACTAAGAAATGCTTTTTTTACTTTCCGGCTTACGCCCGTCCAAGCCCCGCAACCCCGCCGTCCGTTTCCAGACGATGGTTTAGACTGTTCCCTTTTCGCTCGCCGCTACTGGGGGAATCGCGCTGCTTTCTCTTCCTCAGGGTACTAAGATGTTTCAATTCCCCTGGTTCGCTTCGTTGGCCTATGAATTCAGCCAACGATAATACGGTTTTACCGTATTGGGTTCTCCCATTCGGAAACCTCCGGATCAATGCCTGTTGGCGGCTCCCCGAAGCTTTTCGCAACCAACTACGTCCTTCATCGCCTCCTGGCGCCAAGGTATCCCCCGCATGCCCTTATACGCTTGACAGATAATTCCATCAGCTACTATTGATCAGCCCACAATTTCAATGTTCATCTCCCCTTCCGGAGAGGCACAACCGGCTCGCGCCGGGATTGCACACGAAAGATTTTTAATTCCGCCGGCCACACCGAATCACATTCAGTGGTGGAGGTGACAGGGATCGAACCTGCGACATCCTGCTTGCAAAGCAGGCGCTCTCCCAGCTGAGCTACACCCCCGTATCTTTTGAGGGAATCGGCCTGATAAATGGTGGGCCTAGGTAGATTCGAACTACCGACCTCACGCTTATCAGGCGTGCGCTCTAACCAACTGAGCTATAGGCCCGTTCCTGCCGGCGATCCCTTGAATCGCATAGCGATCAAGGCTTCGGCAGCAAAGCCCATCACCTGACGGCCAGCGGCTCCCCCGCGTTCTTGGGCGGGGGAAGAAAGAAATATTTAGAATTGATCATGCGGGTACTGACCTGATTGATCGGCTTATTGCCCCCGAAGGGACGCATCCAATTAATCCTTAGAAAGGAGGTGATCCAGCCGCAGGTTCCCCTACGGCTACCTTGTTACGACTTCACCCCAATCATCGCCCTTACCGTAGGCGGCTGCCTCCTTGCGGTTAGCTCACCGACTTCTGGTAAAGACGACTTTCGTGGTGTGACGGGCGGTGTGTACAAGACCCGGGAACGTATTCACCGCGGCGTGCTGATCCGCGATTACTAGCGATTCCAGCTTCATGGAGTCGAATTGCAGACTCCAATCCGAACTAGGACTGATTTTTTGGGATTAGCTCCACCTCGCGGCTTGGCAACCCTTTGTATCAGCCATTGTAGCACGTGTGTAGCCCTGGACGTAAGGGCCATGAGGACTTGACGTCATCCCCGCCTTCCTCCGATTTGTCATCGGCAGTCTTTCCAAAGTTCCCGGCATAACCCGATGGCAATTGGAAACAGGGGTTGCGCTCGTTGCGGGACTTAACCCAACATCTCACGACACGAGCTGACGACAGCCATGCAGCACCTATCAGCGAGTCCCGAAGGAGGGTCCATGTTTCCACGGACTTTCCCGCTGATTTCGAGCCCAGGTAAGGTTTTTCGCGTTGCGTCGAATTAAACCACATGCTCCACCGCTTGTGCGGGTCCCCGTCAATTCCTTTGAGTTTCAACCTTGCGGCCGTACTCCCCAGGCGGAACACTTAATGCGTTAGCTTTGGCAAGGAGGGGGTCAATACCCCCCTCACCTAGTGTTCATCGTTTACGGCTAGGACTACCGGGGTATCTAATCCCGTTTGCTCCCCTAGCTTTCGTGTCTCAGCGTCAGTAACAGGCCAGAGAGCCGCCTTCGCCGCCGGTGTTCTTCCCAATATCTACGCATTTCACCGCTACACTGGGAATTCCACTCTCCTCTCCTGCACTCAAGTCACGCAGTATCAAAGGCACTTCACCGGTTGAGCCGGTGGCTTTCACCTCTGACTTGCGAGACCGCCTACACACCCTTTACGCCCAATAATTCCGAACAACGCTCGCCCCCTCTGTATTACCGCGGCTGCTGGCACAGAGTTAGCCGGGGCTTCTTCTTGCGGTACCGTCAGCCGGCCGGCTTATTCATCCGACCGGGATTCGTTCCGCCCGAAAGGGGTTTACAATCCGAAAACCTTCGTCCCCCACGCGGCGTCGCTGCGTCAGGCTTTCGCCCATTGCGCAATATTCCTCACTGCTGCCTCCCGTAGGAGTCCGGACCGTGTCTCAGTTCCGGTGTGGCTGGTCATCCTCTCAGACCAGCTAACCATCGTTGCCTTGGTGGGCCGTTACCCCGCCAACTAGCTAATGGTGCGCGAGCTCATCCTATAGCGCATGCTTATAAATAGAGGCATGCTTTGATCCCCCGGCTGCCCCGGGGGATATTATTCGGTATTAGCCAACCTTTCGGCTGGTTATTCCAAACTTTAGGGGAGATGGCTCACGTGTTACTCACCCGTTTGCCGCTTTACTCATCCTTGCGGACTTTCTCGCTCGACTTGCATGTGTTAGGCACGCCGCCAGCGTTCGTTCTGAGCCAGGATCAAACTCTCCGAAGAAAATTTGTACCCTGAGCTTATATATTCTTAGGGTTCTATACTAAATTCAAAGGACGGTTCACGCCGTTTAAAGCGCGTTCCATCCGGAAACCCGCATGACCAATTTCTTTCGTTTAACCATTTCAATGTCCGCTCCTGCCTTTTTCAGCAGGAAGCTTTAATTCTATCTAAACTGAGGTTTTTGTCAACCGGTTTTTTAATCTTTTTTTCAAGTCTTCAACCGGCCACTTCCTTTCGCCGGCGCCTTTCAGCACCGCCGCTCCTCAATCAGGAAGGGTGAATACTACCAGAGCCGTGGAATTAGTCAACCACTTTCTCAAAATCTTTTTTCAAAATATTTTGAGGGGGGTCAACCACTCCCCAATGCCGCGCCCCGCGCGAATCAAACACTGATCTCCTCGCACTCCATGCTACGCCGGATGGAAAAAATGTCAACCGATTCCGGCAGAAAAAAATGAATTATTTTGCGCACCGCGGTGCACAGCGCCTACAGTTCTGAAAAGATTAGACGTTCCATGGCGGCCATAACGCAGTTTGAATCCTTTGCAACGCCGCCGAATGCGCCGCAACGGGAAATCACCACAAGAGAGTTGGTGAAAAAAAGTTCTTCCGCGCCGCGCACCGCATCGATGCCGTACGCGCCGGTGTTGGTTTTCACGCCGAGTTTCCGCGCGGCTTCAAGAACTTTCTCCCGCGCAATTCCCGGGAGGATGCCGCACTCCAGCGACGGCGTAAAGAGTTCCTGCCCTTTTGTCCAGAAGACGTTGGAAAAAATTCCTTCGGCCACCGCCCCTTGCGTGTTGCAAAAAAGCAGCTCGTTAACGCCCATGCCATCCGCGCGCGCTCTCGCATAGACCGCGCTTATGCGCGAGGCTGTTTTGTGGCGCGCCGCCGGATCGCGTTCGTTGAGCGGCCACGGCGCGGCGCCGGCGGTGATGACCGGCATCGCGGAGCGTGGCGCGGCGCTTCCCGCGATGATGAACATCCGCGCATCATCCGGCAGTTCCGCGAAGCGTCCGGTGCGCGACGTGCCGCGCGAAAGCGCTATGCGGCAGAAACCGTTCGTCACCTTTTCGGCTTCGATGAGCCGCGCGCACCACTCCGCCATTTCCACAAACGCGAAGGGAAACGCGATATCAAAGAATGCGGCGCTGGCTTTCATCCGCTCGTAGTGCTCGCGCAGCCAGACGGCCGCGCCGCCGCGCACCAGCACGGTCTCGAAGAGTCCGTCCCCCAGCATGAAACTGCGGTCGAACGGAGATATCGCGCACGAGGAGCGCTCCATGATAGTTCCGTTTAGCGAATAGAATTCCGGCATGGGGGCATTTTACCCGGTCGCGCCGCGCGCGGCATCACTTTTCATGCGGCGAAAAAGGAAACTGCGCGGGCCGGTCCGGCACGCGTTAAAAGCAGGCGGCGTCGGCCTCTTTGGTTTTTGACGACGGCATGATGGCGCCGTCGGATCTGAACACGATCCCCGTTGTTTTCGCGGCGGGGCTGTAGAGCAGGTCTTTGTCGGTGAACTCGATCATCACACAGCGCGCGCCGTAATTGGTGTATTTCTGCGTCGATGCCATATCGATGACGGCCATCGCACCGCCGGCCGGGTTCTTCATATCGGAAAACTCGATCTCAAGCCCCCTGAATTTCAGGGAACAGGTG
The DNA here is from genome assembly GCA_023248535.1 of Nitrospinales bacterium. Classification (GTDB taxonomy): domain Bacteria; phylum Nitrospinota_A; class UBA7883; order JACRGQ01; family JACRGQ01; genus JACRGQ01. Next base: position 46,044 of record JAHFEJ010000015.1, read on the forward strand.
GGGCTTTTAGCCCCGTCGCACTTCATCTGGCTTTGAAGCTGCTTCGCCAATTCCACGTCGGATTTCGGCTGCGCGGCGTCGGCGGAAAAAACGGATGCGGCGACAAGCGCGAGAGCCGCGAGAATTTTTCCGGTTTGCATGGAGAAAAGTTTACCAATTTTCCGCCCGGCTTAAAACCCCGAATTTTGGGTTCGGAAAAGGCCCGGATTTCCTTCTTCCAATTGCTCCAATTGCTCCAATTGCTCCAATTGCTCCAATTGCGCCAGGAAGCCCAAAAAACCCGCAAAACCGCCGTCTCTTTCCAGTCTGCGGCCCCAAAAACCCCCGCCGCGCCACCCGCTCCAATTGCGCCAATTCCGCCAGCCGTGATTGATTCCGGCAAGGAGAACGGGGGTGAAAAAAGACAGGGCGAACCACAGAGCCACGCGAGACACGGAGAAGAATTTTTGAAGGGGTATCAAGGGAAGATTGAGGAAGCGAAAACTTTGAAATCCCCCAAATGTGTCATTGCAAGACCTGACCCCATCCGTGCTTTACTAAGCCACATCACTCCTCCACCATCCCCGAAGCAATATTAGCCAGCTTGACTGAAGAACATTCCTTGCAGACGGTCTTCCTGGAACGGGCAATTTTGTTTTGGTACACATCCACAAATTTCAATATCAAATTAAATTCCCCATTTTGAGCCGGCACCACAGTAAGCACCGCTATCATGGGCGCATCATATTTGTTCGATATTTTCCGATAGCAGGCGTCTGCATCGCAGTCCTTATTCATATTCTCTTCCTGAAACACTTTTTCCACAAATGCATCCACATCCCGCCCAAACAAAACGGAATATTTCTTTTCCAGCGCGGCCGCGAGCTTAGAAGCTACGGCACTCTTCTCTTCCACGGTCAACAACGTGCCGCTTATCGGCATGAGCACTATCCGCGCCTTCACAGGTACCGCAAACGCGATATCCGCCTGAACACCAAGAAACAACGCCAATACCGCCATAGACAGTTTCATTGATCTTCCCCCAATGTGCGGATATAGCCGATTAGAGAACCCACCTGTTTCTCAGATAGGGCGGGTGACACCCCCTCTACAAATGGCGGCATATCCTTTTCCGGCCAACCTTTCTTTATGGGTCTTCTCCTTATCGAGTGGGTAAAAAGGTGGGGTGAAGCGGCTCCAGAGCCTTTATTAGCAAGGGGATAAGGCATTTTTCTTGTCTTCGGAATCTGTCATGATTATCCGATGG
>JAHFEJ010000016.1 GCA_023248535.1 Nitrospinales bacterium
CGGCCGAGGCCGCGCGCGACGGGCACTTGTCGCAGGCCACGTTCCAGATAGAGCCGGGGCGTTGGCTGATGGGGCCGTGCGGCGCCTATGTGATGACGGTACAGGGGGTGAAGGAGATGCGCGGCACGCGTTTCGCCCTTACCGACGGGGGGATACACCATGCGCTTTTTCCGTTCCGCATCAGCCGCGAGTTTCCCGCAGAATTGGTGAAAGGGAAGAACGGCAAACCGGTTCCGCAGATATTGGGCGGCCCCTTATGCACCACACTGGATCAAAGCGACCTGCCGGTACGTTTGCCGCCATTGCGCGCGGGAGACGTTATCGCCATCCGCAACAGCGGGGCTTACGGATACGGCACCGGCATGCACTATTTCCTCAGCCACCCGCTGCCGGCAGAAGTCCTCAAGGATGGGGGGCGTTATTTCCTTATCCGCAAGGCGTCCCCCTCGGCCCATCTATTCCGCGATCAAGTTCATTCTTCCTTGGGGAAGTGATGTGGTGCTGATCTACATCAAGGTGCCGTAAGATTTGCAGTTCGGGCGTATAATAACCGCATATAAGCCACAAGGAGGAAAAATGCCGCATTTTAATCTGAACGGGGTGAAATACGAAACGACCGACGACGGGTATTTGCTCGATCTCAATCAATGGAATGACGACGTCGCCCGTTATATGGCAAAAGCCGAGGGGCTTGGCGATCTGACTGGCCCCCGCTGGGAGATCATTCTTTTTCTCCGCTGGTTTTATAAAGAGTATGCGATCTCGCCGATGGTGAAGATACTTATGAAAGAGCTGGAAAAAAAGTACGGCCCGGAAAAAGCGAGCCGCGAATATCTTTATGAACTGTTTCCGCACGGTCCCTCCAAGCAGGGAACCCGTATCGCCGGTTTGCCGAAACCGCACGATTGCATCGACTGAAATCAGGCGGCGGGAAGAGGGCCGTTACACGGCGATATTGACGTTGGTGCCTATTTCGGACAATGCCTCATTGGCGCGGCTGGCTTGGCTCTCCTTGGCGCGGATTTTGGCTTTGTCGACTTCCGCGGAATGGGTTTCCGCCGCAATGCTTTTGGTCGCCGTTTCAACTTTTGGGGCCGGGTTGCTGGTAACACCACTTACTGGCATATTTCACCTCTAAACTTTCAAAATCCCTGAATACATTATAGAGCCGATGCATGGAAAATGAAAGTGCGTGGCGTCTCTCAGTGTTTGGCCGCAAGAAGCGCTGCCGCCTCTTTACCGGCGGGGGTTTCCGGGAAATCCGCCACCAGTTGGTTCAGAACGGCCTTTCCCTTACTGTACGCCTGTTCCGCAAGGTAGGATTTCCCTTTTAGCAAAAGCGCATCCGCCTTAAAACGGGTTGTTGGCCATGTTTCCAGAAGGCTATCCACGCGGTCTATGCATGAAACATAAGCGGTGGTATTGAAATAGAAAAACGCGATATCGTATTCCTTTTCCATCAGGCGGTCATTAAGCCTGGAAATCTTTTCAAGGGCGAACGGCGTGGCGAAGTGGGTAGGATATTTCCGGACAAACTCTTTAAAAACGCCCAGCGCCTTCCCGGCGTTGGTTTGATCTTTTTTCATCGGCACCATGTCCTGGAAATAGCTCATCCCTTCGTAAAAAAGCGCTTGCGGAGTAAGCTCGTCCTGCGGGTAAAGCTCCACAAAGCGGGCGTAAACCGGGGCGGAAGCGATGTATTCCTTGTCCATATAATAGGCATCGGCCGAACCGAGCAATGCATGAATGCGGAAGGGGCTGTCCGGAGATTCATCCAGTACCCGTTGATGAGCTTTTTGGCTTGGCTCGAACCGTTCTTTGGCGAAGAAGGCGTTCCCGTCGTCAAAATGTTCCATTTCCCGCTTATGTTCATCCGTGGCGCAAGCGGTCAGCAGCAGGCAGGCCGTCACCGTGGCAATCATTAGTTTCATAGCGCTCTAGTTTACCTCCATGCAACCGCCGATAACCAGCTTTTTTCCTCGATCAGGCCTATTATCAACGGGCAAGGGAGACGGAGAGAAGTTCCCCGCGTGCCTCATCGGATACGAACGTGGTCAAAGGGAGGCCGTTTGGCGGCAGGGCCAGGCGGAACGGTTCCCCTTTGTGAAGGGTAAAGCCCTTGCGGTAGAGCTTTCCCCCTTCAACCGGGATCAGGAAAACCGATTGGATCTCCGCCTCCGCCGTTTGACTGCCGGTGGCGGTGATTTGGATGGCAAAGGAATTGAATCCGTCATATGAAACGGTTCCGAGGTTCAACCATTTCCAGCCGGTTTGGGAGGCGGGGAGAATGACCGGCTGTGCCGTTACCTCCCGCCTGCCTGCGAATGCCTGCAACGCCACCCCTTGAGAACCATGCATGACGCGGGCGAAAAGGCGGTAGTCGCCAGTTGGCGCATCGGAGGTGAGGGAGAGGGTGGCGGACTGTTTTTGCGATACCGTCGTTTTGAGACAGAAGCTGTTTGCATAGCCATCCGGCGCGAAAACAAATTTATCGCCGATTTTGGCGGCGGGGAGCAGCTGATAGCCGCTTATTACCATGAGCGTCATGGCGGCGTCCGGATAGGAGGTGCTTGCTTCCAATTCGCCGCCGGGTATCAACCGGAGAACCGTTCCCGTGAAGGCGGGGCGGAGTGACCGGTAGTTTGCCGGAAATTCCCCGCCCGTCTCCCGGTCTCTGAAAAGGCGCATGCCGCCGCTTTCATCCTCAAGCCTGTCCAGATGCCCCGTCTCGTAAGGAATATAACGGATCGCGGCGATCCCTTTGAATCGCGCCGCTTCCGCGGGGGCGGCGAAGCGTTCGATCCGGTAGCGCACGGCGGCCGGTTCCATGTCGTGGAACGGCTGCATGTCCGCCGAGGAAAAGATTATCCAGGCCGGGAGTGCGGGCCCATCGCCGTACGGCCGTGCGGCGATCATGCCGGCGGTCATATCGTCGGCGGGCGGTACGCCGCCATCGGGCGTCAGCCATTGGTGCCGCCAGCGGCCAGGATGGAGAGCGGCCATGGGAGCTGTGGAGATTTTGCCGGCATGGTACAGCGTTCCCCCCTCGCTCAACCGCGGGTCAAGATAATCGGCGGCGCGGGAAAACTCCTTGCGGACGGCGTCCGGAGGGGCGGCAAGGTGGTTGTTGGCATAGTATCCCGCCGCACCGGCGGCAAGTCCCGCTGATACCCATATGGCGGCAATGGCGCGGAATGAAGTGAAATTAAGAACGGCGAAACCGGCCCCCGACAGGACGGCGAGAACGGGGGTAAACACAAGCAGGTGGCGTGGCGCCAGGAAGCCATTTATGAAGGCGGCCATCAGAAGCAGAGGCACAAAAAAGTAAATGACCGATCGCCGCCCCGCCGCATCGGCCGTTCCAGCCACGGCCAGAACGGCGAGCGGCAGCGTTAGTAGCCACGCGGAGATGTTTTGCGTGAAGTAGCCATATACCAGCGTGTTCATGAAAGCCATGACCGCTTGAAGACCGGCACCGGAAGGGAAAAAGTTCAGATTTTCCATGGCCGTGACAAGATGGCCTTCAAATACGGCATAGAGCCATAGCGCCACCGGCGTCAAAAAAAGTGTTTGCAGGGCCAGCCACTCAACCCAGATGCCACGTTGATTGTTACGGTTGACATACACGGCGGTCAGCATTGCCGGTATCAACGGCAACGCCGCATACGAGGTAAATACCGCCAGCAGTTGCGCGGCAAGCGCGGCAAGCGCGGTGCGGGTGTTGCCGGTTTCCATGTAGCGCTCAAGCCACAACAGGGCAAGTACGGTCAGTATCTGGGCGAAAACATCGGCTCCCGCTTCGCGTGAATGGAAGATGGCAAATGGCGACGCCGCTTGCACGAATGCGGCGAATAAGGCCGCTTTAGTTCCCGCCGCCCGCAAGGTGAACGCGTATACCGCGCCGATCACGGCTGTGCCGCAGAACGCTTCGAACAGGCGGGCAAACCAGATCGACTCCTGCAGGCGGGTACAGAAATAAATGACATGGTAATACAAAGGAGGATTGTCACCGTAGAGCTGCGGATCAAGCGGAACAAAACCGGCGGTACCGGCCAAATAGGCGGCCGCTTCGCCGTAACGGAGGTCTTGAAGCCCAAGCCCATACATGCGCAGGGCCAAGCCAAGCAGGACGATCAATACAAAGCCGATGCCGGTTTCGCGCGGAATGGCGCGCGCACCGCCGAAATTGATGTGTTCCCGGGAAGTTTCCTTGATCATGGCGAAAATGCTATCACACCCGCGCGGCATGACGGCGGGCGAATTTTCGGGGTGTTACGTTTAGGCCGGTTACTTGACGGCGAGGCGCCGGATGTTTGCATGGCGGCGCACCATCTGCCAAGTAAGCGATCCTTCACGGTACATCGTGACCGCCAGCCCCGCCATTTTAAAAACATTCACCAGCCAAGCAAAGGCGACAAGCGGCGCGGGGTGCTTCATCAAAAACGCCTGGCGCGAAAACCAGCGGATCATGTTTTTCGGCACAAAGTCTTTGGTGAGCAGCGATAGCAGCGCCAGCCAGAATTTATCCTCGGCAGGGCGCTCATGCGTGAGGCTCACTTCCCACTGGAAAAGCGATTTATCCGTGTATCCCTCCACCTGGTCTTTCGTGATCTTTCCTTCGGCCAGCAGCCGTTCGGTGAGCGGCGTTCCGGGAAAATGGGTGAGCGAAAGGATAAAAAGCGAGTAGGGGCGGGGGATATCCAGCATGAACTCAAAGCAGTCCCGCTTGTCTTGCGTGGTCTCCAGCGGGTTGTCGATGATAAGGTCATAGTGTACCCGCAGGCCGCTTTCGTGCAGAATGCGGACCGCCTTGCGGAGCTTGTCATTGCCGAGCCGCCGGTCGTAAATTTCGTTGGAGACCCGCTCACTGCCGTTTTGAATCCCCATCTCCACCAGCGTCATGCCGGCGTGCTTGAGCTTTTCCACCAGCGTTTCAGTGACGTGCTGCGGATTCAGCAGCGCATCGAAGGGCAACCCCACCTCGCGGCGGTATTTCACCACAAACTCATCGGTCCATTTTTTATTGGTGGCGAAGAGATCGTCGTAAAACTTCACCCGCTTGATCCCGGGCATGACTTCGCGCGCCCGCTTTATTTCGGCGATGATCCGGTCGACGCTTCTGATACGCAAGTACTTCGAATTCGCCTGCAAAAAGAAGGTGTTCGTGCAGAACGTGCAGCAGTGCGGGCAGCCGCGGGAAGATATCGCGATAAACGCCCCTTCGTTTTTTTGAGGGTCGCCCTCGCGCCAGATGCCGTCTTTGCTGTAATACTTCCCGGGGGCGCCGAAATCCGGATCGGGTATGGCATCGAGATCCACATAGGGGCCGATCTCATTTTTGATAACCGCGCCATCGGCCTTCCGGAACCAGAGGCCGGGGACGGACGATATCTCTTTTCCATCGCGCAACCGGCGCATCAACTCCGCCACCGGCGCTTCCCCCTCGCCGCGGCAGAGCGCGTCGCAGATGGCGATACTTTGATCCGGCATGATCGTGGGGTGCGTGGAACCCCAGATGACCGGCAGGGCAAGCCGCGCGTGAATTTCCCGGGTGACTATTTCGGCCAGCTTTGCGTATGAGGACCGCAGTGATATTCCGACAATATCCACCCCCTTGCCGCGCAACAGGCCGATGAGCGATTCAAGGCCGTCCGGCTTTGGGTACTGGAATTCGTTGCGCTTGAAATCTTCAAAGAATATTTCTATTACGTCAAAACCGGCTTCGCGCACCGAGGATGCCACATAGCGGATGCCGAGCGATTCAAAGCTGTAAAGCGCGATAAGGGCCAATCGAGGCGGCTTATCCGCTTGCGGCCTGAAATCCAGCAGTGAAGTTGATCTTGGGGTTTGCACGGTATCCGTCATATCGGCAATATTACGCCATTCTTTACGCCGATGAAAGGCGGGATATCCGTGCGGCGGGGCACGGAAACAAAAAACCCCCGGCGCCCTGCGGCGCCGGGGGTTGGTATACGGTGAACGGCGGCCCGGCTTACTTGTTTTTACCTTCCCAAACGATGCCGGAAGCGTTCGGATCGGTGGATATTTTGCTGATATCCCATTTGATCTCGCCCATGAGGTACTTGTGCATGTTCAGGGCGGCGGTTTTGGCCTGGCCCATTGCCAGGATGACGGTGGAACCGCCGGTGACCACGTCGCCGCCGGCGAAGACCTTTTCCTTGGTGGTCATGTTGGTGTCTTTGTCCACCATCACGATGCCCCACTTATTGATCCGTATCTCCTTGTCGGTGGCCGGGATGATCGGGTTCACGTCGCAACCGAGCGAGAAGACGATGGTGTCAATCTCGTCGGTGACGAACTCGCCGGTGCCGACCGGCTTGCGGCGGCCGGACGAATCGGGATCGGAGAGTTTCATTTTTTCGCACTTGATCGCCTTCACGTTGTTGTTCGCGTCGGCGATGATCTCAACCGGGTTGTGGAGCCACTTCCAGTTAAGGAATTCCTGCTCCGCGTGTTCCACCTCTTCGGTACGGGCCGGGGCCTCGTCGCGGGTACGGCGGTAGTAGCAGGTCACTTCGCTGCCGAGCCGTTTGGCGGTGCGGAGCGTATCCATCGCGGTGTTGCCCGCGCCGATGACGCCCACGCGTTTCCCCTGTTCGATGGGGGTGGTGTAGCGCGGGAAGTGGCTGGCCTGCATCAGGTAGATGCGGGTGAGGTATTCGTTGGCGCTGTAAACGCCGTTGCTGTTCTCGCCGGGGATGCCGAGCATCTTGGGAAGGCCAGCGCCGGTGCCGATAAAGAGCGCGTCGAACTTTTCGTTCACCAGCAAATCGTCCAATGAAAGCACGTTGCCGATGATCATGTCATAGACGAACTGTACGCCCATGTTCTCGAGCATCTTGATGTCTTCGTCGATGATCTCAAGCGGCAACCGGAAGCGCGGAATGCCGTAAACCATCACGCCGCCGCCGCGGTGGAAGGCTTCAAACACCACCACCTCGTGCCCGCGCATGCGGAGTTCGTAGGCGGCCGTGAGGCCGGCGGGACCGGAACCGATAACCGCCACCCGTTTGCCGGTGGGAGCCGGGATGACCGGCGCCGTGAAGGTGCCATGGGTCCGTTCCCAGTCGGCGGCGAAACGCTCAAGGTTGCCGATACCTACCGCATCGCCTTTTTTACCCACCACGCAGACGGCTTGGCACTGCTTGTCCTGCGGGCAGACGCGGCCGCAGGCGGCCGGGAGGAAGTTGGTTTCGCGTATCTTCTTGGCGGCCTCGGCGAACTTGCCCTCTTCGATCAGTTCAAGAAAGGCCGGGATGTTGATGCCGACCGGGCAGCCGCCGATGCAACCGGGCTTTTTGCACTGGATGCAGCGCCGCGCTTCCTGCATCGCCTGTTCGGCGGTATAGCCGATGGGCACCTCGTCGAAATTATGTATCCGTTTTTCGCCGGGGTTCAGCGGCATGTGGACGAACGGAATCGCCATTCTTTCTTTTGAATTTAATCCTGCCATGGTCGTATCTCCCTATTTCCCCATCGCCTCGAGGGCCAGTTTTTCTTTTGCGACGAACATCTTTTGCCTCTTCATAAGCTGATCGAAGTCCACTTCGTGGCCGTTGAAATCCGGGCCGTGGAAGCAGGCGAACTTCGTTTTGCCCCCCACCGAGACGCGGCAGGCGCCACACATGCCGGTGCCATCCACCATGATGGCGTTGAGGGAAACAAAAGTCTCGATGCCGAGCGGTTTGGTCATGTTCGCCACGGCCATCATCATCGGCACCGGGCCGATGGCCAGCACGTGGGAAATTTTCTCGCCCCGTTTCAAGATCGCCTCCATCGCGTGGGTGACAAAGCCCTGTATTCCTTTGGTGCCGTCGTTGGTGGTGACCAGTACCTCGTCACAGGCCTGCTTCAACTCGTCTTCCATGATGAGCAGCTTCTCATTCCGCGCGCCGACAATGCCGTACACCTTGTTGCCGGCTTTTTTCAGCGCGCGGGCGGTCGGCAGCACCGCGCCGGTTCCGTAACCGCCGCCGATGACCACGCACACGCCATCGTGTTTTTTCACATGGCTGTGCTGTCCCAGCGGCCCGACCACGTCGGCCAACCGGTCGCCCACATTCATCATGTTGATCTCGCGCGAGGTGCGGCCGGCGGACATAATGATGACGTTGATGGTGCCTTTTTCGGCATCCCAGCCGGCGATGGAGAGCGGTATCCGCTCGCCGTGCTCGTTGGGGCGGATAATGATGAACTGGCCGGCCACAAGCTTGCGGGCGATCAGCGGCGCCTCGATGGAATAGTAGTAGGTATCGGGGCAGAGTTCCCTTTTTTCAAGGATCCTGAACGTCTGGTGATAACGGCTTTGGCCTTTGCCTTCCTCTTTAAGGAATTTGAAAAACTGATGGGCTTGGTGGCGCACGATGTAGGCGTTATCCCAGTTGTTGGCGCCGTCAAGGCCGAGGAACCCGTTGAATTTTTCGCGCACTTTCCGTTCCTGATCCGGCGTAAGCATCCCTTTTTCGGCGATCTTCCCCAGTGAAGCAACGGCATTGCGCCGGGCGAGCGAATGCTTGTCCTTCAAAGCTTCAAAACAGGTGTCGAACATTTTGAGGCGCAGGGTATTGTCGAACTGATCCGATCCGAGATTCCGGGCCAGCCGGCCGATGGCGTAAAGCGCTTCAGCGCGTAGACGTTCGTTTTTCGATTTTGAAGCCACCAGTATTTCCGGTACCGCCTCGAGGGCGGCCGGATCCTTGAAATAGGAGATGGTGGCGATAAGGGTCATCATCGCATAATCGTCGCCGCGGTGGTTGTTGATGGCCTCCAGCACCGGTTTCATCGCCGCCCCCTTGCCGCGGGCGATCACCCGGCCGAAGTGCGCGGCCGATTCGGAGTCGGCCTGGATAGCCTCATCAATAAGGAACGGGAGAACGGCGGTGCCGAGGGTGGCGATCACCTCTTCGGCCTGGTTGGCCAGCCGTATAAGGCCTGTTTTGCCGTGAAGATCGTGGTAGAAAAGGGCCGCGACGCCCGCCGCCAACTCCTTTTTTTCCGCGTCGTTCAGACCGGTCAACCTGGCCGCCGCTTCAAGCGCGCGAGCCGTCTCCGTTTCGTTGTCGATGCGGATGTTTCTGATGATGGATTCGATCTTTTCTGTCATATATACCTGCTTCCTTATGAACAGTCAGTATTAACGCTTTTCCTCTGTTTTCCAAAAGCTGTCACGCGGTGTATAAGCACACCGTCAATACGCACCTCAATCCAAAAGTTAATCCCCCCGGATTGTTGGAGGATAAATACTAGCATCGGTGGGGGGATGGGCGCAATAACCGATTTCCCTTTCCCGGATTCCAGGATGGGAGACCGCGCTGAAAAGCAAGTTCAGCTTCGTTTTTTGGGGGCCGGTTTTTTGAGCGCGGCGGCGGCGCGCGCCCAGCTTTTCAGTTCTTCGGCATCTTCAAGGATGTCGGGCGGCACTTCCATGTAGTTCTTGAGCGTCTGGGTGGCGCTTGCCTTGAACGGCTTCATCTCCCGTTCTTCATACGGAAGGCGGGTGGCGGCATCCGTCTTGAAGTAAAGGCGTTCTTTAATGATGATGCCGAAGAACGCATCCCCTTTATATAATCCGTAACCGCCGAACATCGGCCGCGCTCCCGCCCCGAACCCGGCCAACTGATCCATCACAAATTCTTTGAATGAATGGTCTTTTTTCAAAACTGTTCCATGTGGTCCGGGAGGTCGTTCTCGAAAAGCACCACGCTGTTGGCGTCGGCGTGTTGCGCCAGCCAGCCGCGCGCATCGGCGAGCGAGGTGAAAGGCAGGATGTTGTTTTCATCAAAACCGGCGGCTAAAAGGCCGTCGGCGATAGGCTTGGTGCGCCGCTGGTTTATGAGCAGCACTATATCGCAATACGGCGCGGCCGCCTTGCCGAAGGCGAAGTTCACCTTTTCATGTTCGCCTCCCAGATCGACAATGCCGGGAGTGGCCATAATTTTTTTAAATCCGGCAAAATAGCCGAGCGTTTCGGCGGCGGTGGCGGCCCCGACCGGATTGCTGTTGAATCCGTCGTTGATAATAAGGTAGCCGCCGGGATTTTGGATAAGCTGCAGACGGGCTTCCACCTGATCCAGGGTGCGCGCGCCATGTTTCAGCCGCTCCGGGTCGATGCCGAAATGCAGCCCCACCGCGAAAGCGGCGGTGACGTTCAGCGCGTGGAGTTTTCCCAGAAGCTTAATGTTCACCCCTTCGATGGTTCCCCGCGGCGTTTTGATGTCGAAGAGGCTCCCTTCGCGCCCGCAACGGAGGTTCAGCGGCATGTAATCGGCCCCTTGCTCAAGGCCGTAGGTGATTTTTTTCTGCGGACGCCCTTTGGCGTGTTTGCGCGCCAGCTCGTAATCGGCGTCGTAGAAAAGCACGCCATCGGGCGGCAGGGCGTCGGCCAGCTCGAATTTGGTCAGAGCCACCGCATCGGGGCTGCCGAAGGTCTCCATGTGCGCCACGCCGATGGAGGTGATGATGCCAACGGTGGGGCGCACCAGTTCGCACAACTCCTTGATGTCTCCCGGCCGGGTGGCCCCCATCTCGGTGACGAACATCTCGTGATGTGTCTCCATCTTTTCATTAATTACCTTGCACAGTCCCATCGGCGTATTAAAGCTTCCGGGAGTCTTGATGAGCGGATATTTTGTTTCCAGGAGATGCGCCACCGCTTCCTTGGTGCCGGTTTTGCCATAGCTGCCGGTGATGGCGACCACCTGCTTGCCGCGCAGTTTTAGGCGGGCCTGTTTTTTAAATCCCTCTTGCAAAGCTTTTTCGATGGGGGTGGATGCGATATTGCCGAGCGCCAGCATAAACAGTTGAGCGTACCCGAACAGCACCAAAATGGCGATGATAAACACTTCGCCGTGGGGAAGCGTGATGGCAAGCAGTGCCGCCTCGATGAGAATTGTGGCGGCGAAGAGCCGTTTGATGCGTGCGGTTATGACAAGCGGTTTTTTCTGCCCTTTATCAGCGCGGATGTTGGCGGCGCCCCAGAAGACAGCGATCACGGCAAGGGCCAACAGGGAGAATGAGGCCGGTATCAATGCACCTGACAACATTAGAAAGAGGAAACAAAAAACTGCAGCGTGCAGCGCCGCATAATGCCGGTTGCGCACGAAGGTGTTTAAGCCGCCCCCCTCCAGCCCCCATTTTAGGTATGCGTTGGTGTGGTAACGCTCGGCTTGCAAGACATGGGCGAAACGGAGCAGCGTCGCTGCGGAGAAAAAAATCCACGCGGCTCCCGCCACATATCCGTAAATCGTCATTTGATTTCCAGCACTTTTTCCAAAAGACAGTAAAATTCTTCAGGTTTGTCCAAGAATGGGTAATGTCCCGCCCCCGGTATGACCGCAAGGGTGGAGTTTTTAAGCCCCGCGTGCATGATCTCCGCCGCCTCCAGTGTGGTGTCGCGGTCGTTCTCCCCCCATATCAGATGTACGGGCCGCGTGACGGCGGGGAGAATATTCCGCATGTCTTCGTTGACCACTTTCACAAAAATGGGGCGCATCGCCCCGGCTGCAAGATAATCGGCAGAGCCGATCTTTTTATATATCGTTTCTTTTATCATCCGTCCCGGCGCGCCAATGTTGCCGAAAAACTTTCCCGCTTTCACCAGCAGTTTACGTAAAAGCGGCGCCGGCTTTTGAATGCGGAGGCCTGCCGCGCCGGTGAGTACCAATGTATTAACGTATGCTGGATAGCGGTGGGCCAACCGCAGCGCCACACGCGCACCAAAGGAGTGGCCGATGATATCGATCTTCTTCAACCCCCAGGCATCAAGGATCGTTTTCACCAGTTCCGCGTACTCTTCGGTTCCCCACACGGCCTCCGGTTTTTCTGTCTGGCCGAATCCGGGGAAATCGATGGCCCGGACCTCGCATTGACGCGCCAGCCGCATGAAAAGCGGCCTGAACGATTCGCTGCTTACTCCCCACCCATGCAGGAGAAGCACCGGCTCGCCGTTTCCCGCCTGTTCGTAATAGACCTTTTGTCCCCCTGCATGTACCCACATGTGGCAATTATAGTGGAAATGTCTTTTCGGCGAAAGGGAGGGAGAGAATATATTGTTTTTCCGGCGCGAAGGCTAGCTGTCCTCGTCCTTGCTATCGTTCGTTAAATTCCTTTGGTGCGGTTATTTCGTTCTGCGCTGGGTTATAATCGTGCCGATGCAAACGATACATGATGGAGTGAACTGGCTCAACGGCTACCTGTGGGGTCCGCCGATGCTGGCGTTTTTGTTTGGCACCCATTTGTTTCTTACATTCCGCCTCCGCTTTATTCAGCGGTATACGTGGCGAGGGATCAAGCTATCGTTGCTGCGAGTTGAAGATGACAGTGAGGGGGACGTATCACATTACGGGGCTCTGACCACGGCGCTGGCCGCCACCATCGGTACCGGCAACATTGTGGGGGTTGGCACCGCCGTGGCGATTGGCGGGCCGGGAGCGGTGTTGTGGATGTGGTTGACCGGGGTGTTCGGCATCGCCACCAAGTATGCCGAGGCGGTGCTGGCCGTAAAGTACCGCGTAAAAACGGAAGATGGCACGATGCTGGGCGGGCCGATGTATGCCATAGAAAAAGGGATGGGAATTAAGTGGCTGGCGGTGCTGTTCAGTATTTTCACTTCGATAGCCGCTTTCGGCATCGGCAACATGGTGCAATCGAATTCCATCGCCAGTCTTGCCCATGATGAATTCAGTATTTCCCCCTGGGTGACCGGCGGTGTGATAACGCTTATCACGGCGGTAGTGGTGCTGGGCGGTATTAAATGGATTGCGCGGGTATGCGAAGGGCTGGTGCCGATGATGGCGGGGGCTTACATCGCGGGATGCATCTATATTCTTTTTTACAATTTTTCGTATGTTATGCCCGCCTTGGGGCTCATTGTAAAATCCGCTCTCAGTCCGCAAGCGGCGGGTGGGGGATTTGTGGGGGCCACGGTTATGATCGCGGCGCGGTATGGCATTGCCCGGGGGCTGTTCTCAAATGAATCAGGACTTGGCTCCGCGCCGATAGTTGCTGCGGCTGCAAAGAGCAAAAATCCGGTGCAGCAGGCATTGGTATCCGCTACCGGCACATTTTGGGATACGGTAGTAATTTGCGCCCTGACGGGGCTTGTGTTGGTCACTGCCATGATGCGCCAACCGGAGATTGCGGCGGGGCAAAACGGCGCGTTGCTCACCAAAGCGGTATTCGGCACTATCCCGGTGATTGGCCAGCCATTGCTGGTCTTTGCGTTGCTGACCTTCGTTTTTTCGACCATTTTGGGATGGTCTTATTATGGCGAACGCGCGGCGGAATATTTATTGGGGAAAAAGATAATCAGGCCGTACCGGGTTGCATGGGTGGCTGCCGTTATGGTGGGGGCCGTGGTGCCGTTGCCGCTGGTGTGGGATTTCGCCGACATGTCTAACGCGCTGATGGCGATACCGAACCTGGTATCGTTAATCATGTTGAGCACTGTCATTGTGGCCGAAACGCGCCATCACCTCTGGAGCGGTGAACCCGCGCCGGCGGGCGGGTTCATGTCCCCCGCGGCGGAACCGGTGCGCGTGGAAGAGGAAGAGCCATGAGTTTTTATCACGCCGCTTATTCAATTAGCCCCGGAGAGTAACGGTGGGAAAAACCGTTTTATCCCTGATCGGGATATTGCTTTGTTACACAAGCGCGGGCGCCCACGATCTGGTGATTCCAGCCGATTTGCCGATAGTGCGCCGGGGATTTGAGCTTGTGTATAACGAGCAATACCTTGAAGCCGAAAAGGTGTTTCATGAATATATCAACAAACACCCCGACCGGCCCGAAGGCTATTTTTTCATGACGGGGCGGTACGCGGAATACATGAACGGCTTTCATGACCGCTCGGTGATGCCAATGTTCGAAATGTGGGCGAAGCTGACTATGGAAAAGGCCGCAGCCTTCAATGCCAGCCATCCCGGCGACCCGACGGGCCATTTCTATCTTGGCAACCTTTACGGTTATATGGGGCTACTGGATGCGCAACAGCAAAATCTTGTTTCCGCGTTTCTCAACGCGGTGAAGGCGAAAAGCAGCCTCGAGAAGACGCTTGAACTCGATCCCACGGTGCATGACGCCTATTTTGGCCTTGGTTCCCTTTACTTTTACGGCAGCAAAAAGCATGTGGAAGAAGGGGGGATGGTCGGGTGGATCGTGAAAAAGTTTATCACCCATGACCGGGACATGCGGCAGGAGGGGATTGGCATGGTGCAAAAGGCGGTGGCTCATGGAGGGATTACCGCCGATTCGGCATTCAGCACACTTATGTGGTTATTGATCATCGAGGAGCGCTACGATGAAGCATGGCCGATGGCCGACGAGATGTCGCGCCGCTGGCCCCAGGATAAACATGGGTTTTGGGCGCAGGGGCGGATCAGCCTCTTACGCGGTCAATGCGCCGAAGCCAGGGGCTATTTTAAGTGGATCGCAGACATAATAAAACAGCAAAACAACCGCCTTGACCGCTTCCCGGAGATGGAGATCGCCATTGAACTTTCATCGCTTTGCGTTGAGGGCGACACATTGCCCCATGCCGCCCGCGAAGGGCGGATAAAGGCTCTTAGCGCCCGGTTAGCCGCAAATCCGAATATACAATTGGAATATGCCAATTCAAAAGGGGTGGTGAAGGATTTTAAGGCGATGCTTGAAAAAATCGATAAACGCCAATTCATACAGCCGGGGAACGGCGGCATTAAATAACCGGTTCAGGTTGGGCCTTTTGCTCCCGCTACAATGCAAAATAGCAAATCGAACTGTTCTGTTGCATTACTATCCAGCCCCGCTTATCATTTGAATAAGATATCATGATGTGTTAAATGATAAAAAAAATACAAGCTTCCCAGTTGCGTTCCGGCATGTTCGTCCACGACTTCAATTGCGAGTGGCTTGAAAACCCTTTTTTCGCCTCGCAACTTCTTATAAAAGACGAGACGATGATCGCAAAAGTGTTAAAAGCCGGCATTCGGGAGATATACATCGACACCGCCAAGGGGATCGATATGGCCGGCGGCGAATCCGCATCACAGGTTCGCCGCGAAATTGACAAAGTTATTTCAAAAATATCGGAAGACGTTCATCAGGATGTCTCGGTACCGATGGCGGAGGAACTTTTCGCCGCAAAAAAAGCGCATACCGCCGCGAAAAAAATCGTCACCGAGGTTATGCACGATGTCCGGATGGGGAAACAGGTGGAGATTGAGGCGGTAAACGGAGTGGTTGAGCAGATGGTTGATTCCATTTTCCGCAACAAGGGGGCGCTTTCGAGTCTGAGCCGGATAAAGTCCAAGGATGAATACACGTTTTTCCACTCCGTCAATGTCTGTGTACTTATGGTGGCGTTTACGAAGGGGCTGGGGATGCCGCGTTCGGTGATAAACCGGGCGGGGGTGGGTGCGTTGCTGCACGATGTGGGAAAGATGGCCGTGCCGGACGGAATTCTAAATAAAGAAGGCCGCCTCACCGACGAGGAGTTTGCCCGGATGAAAGACCATGTCACGCAAAGCCGCATTATTCTTGGAAAAACCCCCGGTATAACGGAGGAGGCCATTGCCGTGGCGGGGCAACACCACGAACGATACGATGGCTCCGGCTATCCGGATAAGCTTAAAGGGGAGGAAATCTCCGAGTTGGGGCGGATGGCCGCCATTGTCGACGTATACGACGCCATTACTTCCGACCGGTGCTATCATAAGGGCTTCAGCACCTCCGAAGCGTTGCGTAAAATATTTGAATGGGGCAAATACCATTTCGATCCAAAAATGGTGGAACTGTTCATTAAGGTTGTGGGGATCTATCCGGTGGGAACCATGGTACGGCTGGAAAGCGGCCTTGTGGGAGTGGTGAAAGAGCCGGGCATGGAAAACCTGTTGATGCCGGTGGTAAAAGTTTTCTACGATAAGAAAAAGGAACGGTATCTGACGCCATACGATCTGGATTTGGCGGGACCGGATGGCGCCCCTCACCGCATTTTCGGGCCTGAAAACGCCCAAGGTTACAAGATCAATTCGCTTGAATTCGTCGGCCTGATCTAATTGATCCCCGGGGTGGAGAGCGGTATTTTCATTTCTTCCCGTTGGGCTACTGCGGGAGTGGTAAGCAGGTAGAGTTCGGCTGCCACAGTTGCATTTTCACCCGGCGAGGTTCGGAATAAAACCGTTTCGGTACGCGATTCTCCCGGCCCGATCCGGTTATCGGCGGTCACGGCCGCCGCGTGGAGAAAAGCGCCATCAAACGATGTGATCTCATTGCCATTCCTGTCGGTCACCGTTTTGCGGTATATCCGTTTCTGGGTTTCCAGCACATTGCCCGCCGCATTCATCAGGCGGATTTCGAGTACCAGCGAACGGGCCGGGCTGCCGGTTGGCACAAAGTGACCGGCCTTGACGTTGCGAATGGTGATGGATGCGGTCACGGCGTTGCCGCTCACGGTAATATCGGCAATTTCCGCCGTCACCGCGCCGCTCATGGATTCCAGTGTGGTTGCAAGCGAATGGTCGTGCATTTCATCGCGGCCGTCCTTGTTGGCGGTGCGCCCGGCGATCAGGGGCATATGGCATTTTTGGCAGTGGTCACCGGCCGTAGCCGATGAAGATGCGCGCCACTCGCTCCAGGTTGTGCCAATAGGCACTTTGTGCCGGTTTTCAAAATCATGGCAACCGGCGCACGGCCGTGCTTCGGTAAAATATGCGCCATGATTTTTGTTTTGGTTCATTTCATTTGCCGCGGCGGCAGACGCTGGTTGTTTATCCCGGCCGTGGGAATACCCCGATCCCTTCGCTGGTACGGCTGGCATTTCAACTGCCGTCACCCCGTGACAAAAATTACAGGTGACCCCTTCGCGGGTGATCACTTCCGCCGCTGTATAGTCGCCGGTAATGGTGACGGTTGGGGCGTGGCAGGGGAGGCATAAACGCGCCGCTGCCAATCCCTCTTCAAGCCATGTTTTCCGGTATGCGGTTTGAAAAACCGGATTTTCATATGCGGCGGCGTGACGGCTTTGTTTCCAGTTACGGAAAATATCCGAATGGCATTTTGAACATTCCTGTGCGGGCAGAATGGCGGCGTTCCCTTTTTTCACGCCGGCTGTTTTCGCATGGGAAAGCTTGGTCCGGCCGGCGGCGGGGTGGGGGAAGAAAAGCGCCGCGAATAAGACCGTTATTATCAACGCCGGAAAACCTGTTTTTATGCCCATGGGGTTCCTGATAAACGTAATTAGTCGGACATGATACCATGTTTTGAATCGGCGGGAAGGGAAGGATGGCCGGGTAAATTATCTGTTGCGGATCGCGTTGACGAAGTATTCCAACGCTTCGATATCCCGCTGGTCGGCCTCGGTATATATGCTTTTGAGTTTTTCCGCCATCACGAGGAAATGTTTGCTCCGTTTTTCCCACAGGGCTTTGCGTTTCCCCGCATACGGCTTTGTCAGCGTCATTTCTTCATTGCTGACGCGGCTCATATCCACCGACCTGCCCGTAACAAGCCAGTCGAGCGAACAGCCGGTGTATTGCTGGATTTTAAGAAGATTTTTGTATGAGGGAATTCTTTCTTTCTGCCAATAGTACTGAAACAGGCCTTTCTCGATGCCCACTTTTTGCGTCCAGGCGTATGGTTTCTCCCCATCCATCAGGATCTTTAACCGGTCTTTAAATGTTGTCATCTTGAAGACAGTATACCAATAAATAGAATAAAGTAAAGTAATAAGAAAAATAATAAATGGGTAATAAAACGCCCGCGCGGAAACGGGGGTGCTGATGGGCTATAAATGGCGCAGGGCGAGTCCTTGCAACTTCATGTAGATTTCTTTCGAGGCGGAAACGATGTCTCCGTGCTGATAGAAATAATATTTGTCCACAACTTCCGGCATGGCATAGATGGCCTTGGCGATGCTGTTGGCCATTTTCCGCTGATCCGATGTGGCCATCAGCACTTCGATCGCCTCGTTGGCATATGTGGCGAACTGCCGGTATTTTTCGCGCCGAACCGTAAATTCCTTCAGCCGGGCGGCGAGCGCTTGCGGGGTTTTGGCGTCGACCTTAAGCGCAAGCGCCTCCAGCGGAGCGTTATCGTATGCTTCGGGGGAATCGAGCAGCGAGGGATTTTCCGCCAGCGCCTTGGCCAGTGAATCCGGCCCGGCCAGCAGCGCGGCCTCAAGCGGGTTGATTGTTTGGGGAGGCGCCGCGGTCTGAAGGAACCGTTCGCGGCGTTCAAGGTAGCGGTTAAGCGTGACCGTAAAAGTGGCGAAACGGGGATCGTTAAGTGCGTTGAATAGTTGCACAGTGTCGCGGATGCTTGCCGCAAGCGGTTCAGATTCAAACGCTTGGCGGCTGGCGAAAAAGCCCCGGTTGGCGGTGGCGGTTTCAAAGAGTTTTTTGACGGCTGCGTTTTGGTTGGCTGGTATTAATGTTTCAAGTTGTTGCAGTAATGCAGTATGGGAATCGTCATCGGGGAGAAGGAGGTTGGCGTCGGCGGCCAACGTCTCTTCGAGGAACGCGGCGAATTGCTGCAATTCTTTCTTTTCCGCCAGTTTTATCATTTCCGCCATTTCCTCCATCAGCCCCATGATCGGCGCGCTGGCATACGCGCTGGCACTTTGGAGAAAAGCGGGAGATTTAATGTAAAGGTTGTAGAGCACCCG
This sequence comes from Nitrospinales bacterium, assembly GCA_023248535.1. Taxonomy (GTDB): domain Bacteria; phylum Nitrospinota_A; class UBA7883; order JACRGQ01; family JACRGQ01; genus JACRGQ01. Next base: position 18,659 of record JAHFEJ010000016.1, read on the forward strand.
GTAGGATTTCTGCCGCTCCCCGTTGATGAGCGTTTCAAAACGGAGCCGGTGGGCGGCGAATCGCGGATCGTCGCCGGGAATGAACATCGGGCGTTGTTCTTTTGGCGCGCCCGCCGGAAATGAAGCCGCGGGGGGCGGCGGGAGCTTGCCATCGTTTTCCTTTATCCTGGCGAACAGGGCGATGAGCGTTTCCATCAGCTGCACCACCTCGGCGTTTTTATAGAAGAGGTCGTCGGTGGGGAGCGACGGGTCGGTGTAGACCGCTTCCACGATGGATCCCGCGGCATCGATGAGATCGCCTGATGCGTGGCGCGCCACCGCGAGGTTGTAATGCACGGCGGCTTTGTTGGGGGGATCGAGCGCGAGTATTTTCATATAGAGGTCAATCGCTTCTTGCGGGCCGGCGGTTTTGCGCAACTGCGTTCCCATGTAGTTGAGTTCGCGGCAGGCCTCCAGCAGGTATTTTTTATCCGCGGCGGCGCGGAACAGCAGCTTTTCGGCTTCGGCGAATTCCCCTTTGTCGACGGCGGCCAGCGCCAGGCAGATGAGCTGCGACGTGGGAAGGGCGACGGAACCGGCGTCCTTGACGGCGCTTTCGAGCGATTGCCGCGCGATCCCCCCCAGTTCCTTGACCAGCGGGTTGCGCGAGCCGAGGGTTTCGGCCAACTCGTGCTTGAAGATGCCGCTGGCGATGTTCGATACCGCCTCGGCGGCGCGGTCGGTGGTATCGTCCTGCGAGTGCGGAACCAGCGCTTGCGCCTTGGCGATGGCGTTTTTGTAGTTCGCCACGGCCTCGGTCATGAGCTTGGTCACCTGCTCGCTGTCGGGGTCGGCCCCCTGCGCGATCATCTCCTTTACCTGAATGATGCGGACGTTGGCGATCTCCTGATTGGGGGCGGGAATATCGAGGGCCACCTCTTCCGCCTCGGTGAAGCGCTGGATGGCGCGGGAGTATTTTTTCAGCTTGGTGTAGCCGCGTCCGCTTTCCAGATAGAGGCCGGGATCGTCCGGCATCGCATCGATTGCCCTGTTGAAGCATTGCACCGCTTCTTCCCAGTTGCCGCTCCGCTTGTAGTCCTCCCCCTGTTTCATCAGTTTTTCGGCCTGGGCTTTGCGGGTGGAGAGATCGGCTTCGTTTTTGCGCTGGTCAAGGTCTTCCAGCCGCTTTTCCTTTTCGGTGAAATGTTCCGTCATGAGTTGGCGCAGCAGCGGAAGGCGTTCGGCCTCCTGCTCCTTCGGCTGGGCGCTTTGCGCGTAGGGGAGGATGAATGCGTTGGTGATGCGGAACTCCGCCAGCGTTAGAAGGTATTTCATCCGCATCTGGTAGTTCTCGGCCTCTTCAAAGACCGGCACCAGTTTGGACATGCCTTTCAGTATTTTTTCGTTCTCCTTGCCGGTCTGCCTCATGCGGGCCTGCACGTTGAGCAGGAACTGGCGCAGCGCGTCGACGCGGTTGTCCGCCGCATCCTTGCCGGTGGCGGGGGGCGGGCTGAAGAAAATCTGCGCCTCTTCCGTGAGGAGAAGGCGGGAGAGCTTTTCGATGGCATCGGCGGCGGTCTGGCCGGTGGCCACGGCGACGGTGTTTTTGAATTTCAACTGTTTTTCGAGGATCTGCTGCATCTGGGCGCGGAATGCCTGGTCGCGTATGAACAGGCGGATAGGGGTCTCCCGATAGGGAGCCAGTTGATCCTGTTCCGGAGCCGTTGAAACCTGTGCGGACATACCCCTCCTCTGATCGGCAACGTTTTTGAAAAACGTAAACCTGCGTAACCATGATAATTGATGGTGTATGATTTTGCCCAGAGGAAAAAATATCGTGGGGGAAAAAAACCTCGGGGGAGGGGATCTGTCAGGCCGGAAAGGGGCCGCTGGATTTAACGGCAATATAACGGTAAAATAACGGCAATGAAGATTGCCGATAAATTGCCGGTCAACACGTTCAAACCAAAATACCGCTTCAGCAAAAATGTCGTTGCTGGTCTGATGAAGATCGAGGCGGTGAAAGGCCGGTTCGAGGCGCTCCGTGTCACGCCCCGCCTGCTGGCCACTTTGCGCCAAAGCGCGCGCCTCTATTCCACCCATTATTCCACCCTCATCGAGGGGAACCGCCTTTCCGAGGCCGAGGTAAAGCGGGTGATCGAAGGCGGAATCGTGGAAAAGGGGCGAAAGCGGGACGAAGCCGAAGTCAAAGGATACTGGGCCGCCTTGGACGGACTGGAGCGGCTGGTGGAGAACAATGTCGGCCTTTCGGAAAATGCCGTCAAGAAACTCCACGCGCTGGTGATGGGTGGAGGCCGCAAAAGGGTAACACCAACGGCGTATCGCACCGTGCAAAACGTCATCAAGGAATCCGGCACAGGCCGGATCGTTTATCTTCCGCCCGAGCCGCAAGATGTGCCGGGATTAATGGCTTCACTGTCCGAGTGGTTGATCGAGGCGGAGCGGGAAGGCATCCCCTGCCCGATACGGGCGGCGATTGCCCATTACCAATTTGCCACCATTCACCCGTATATCGACGGCAACGGCCGCACGGCCAGATTACTGACCACGCTGGTTCTACGGATGGGCGGGTACGGCCTGAAAGGTATCTATTCTTTGGATGAGTATTACGCCAAAGATTTGTACGGGTACTACAATGCTCTCACCATCGGGACTTCGCACAATTACTACATGGGGCGCGCCAAGTCGGATATCACCAAGTGGGTTGAATACTTCATTCAAGGGATGGCCTACAGTTTTGAGAAGGTCAACAAACACGCCGAAAAAGGATCTCTCGAAGGCCGTGGCGACAATTCGGAACTGCTTGAGCAATTGGACGCGCGCCAGAAAAAAGTGCTTGAACTCTTCTCCCGCGCCGATTCTATCACTGCCAAGGAGGTGGGGGCCTTGCTCGGAGTGAAAGAGCGGATGGCGCGCCTTTTGTGCGGCGAATATGCGAAGAAGGGATTCTTTATCGTTACCAGTGCGGCTAGAAAGACCCGGAAGTATTCCCTTGGCAAGAAATGGAAAGCGCTGTTGAGAAGTCCCGCTTGAAAACGGCTTTATCGGCAATCCCCAAAAATGGGTGCGGCGGCACGGGCATTGGCGTGCTATCGGATAATTCAGTTAAGGCAATCGTGTTAGAATCAAATCGAAGGAATTAATGAGGGTGGGCAACAGCGAATCGTACAACGATCCCTCTTCCCCTTGAAGATAACTTGTAACGTTGGAGAACAGCATGGGTGATGATGCCGCCCCTCCGCAGAGGCATAGGCTGATCTCAATTATCGGGAAATTCTTCCTGACAGCATTTATTGTGTGGACTGCGGTCGTTATCGCGCTTTTCATATGGGATACATATGAAACCCGCCAGTTTGTATTTAATAATGCCAAAACCAATGCCTTGGCCAGCTACAACAAAGACGTGGCATTCCGCGAATGGGCTACCATGCACGGCGGGGTGTATGTATCGGTCGATGAGGTGACGCTCCCTAACCCATATTTGGCCAATATTAGGGAACGCGATATTGTCACCCCGTCCGGCAAACATCTCACGCTCATGAATCCCGCTTACATGGCGCGCCAGATGAACGAGTTTTTCGCCAAAAGGGGAACCGTTTTCGGCCACATCACCAGCCTGAAGCTCAAAAATCCGGGCAATAAACCGGATAAATGGGAAGAGGAAGCGTTGCGGGCGTTTGAAAAAGGGGAACCGGAACGGATAGAGGTTTCTGAAATCGGCGGCAAACAGTACCTGCGGCTGATGCGGCCAATGATCACAAAAGAAGGGTGCCTGAAATGCCATGCCGATCAGGGGTACAAGGTCGGGGATATCCGCGGTGGAGTGAGCGTATCGGTGGCGCTTGAGCCGTACTTTGCCGAGGCGTGGACGCTCACAACCGGACATGCCGCCGCTCATGGCCTGGTATGGTTCCTGGGTTCGCTGGGGCTTCTATGGGGGCATGGTTATGCGCGGCGGATGGGGCGCGCCCGTGACGAGGCGCGGGACGCCCTGATAGACAGCGAGGAGCGTTTCCGGCAACTTTCAGAGGCGGCCTTTGAAGGGGTGGCAATACACTCGGGCGGCATAATCCTCGATTGCAATACGGCATATGCGGCGATGATGGGGTATGAACCGGCGGAGATCATCGGCTTGCCGGTGCTTAAAACGGTGGCGCCCGAATTCCATGAAGAGATAAAGGGAAGGATGAAGCAGGGCTACGGCGATCCGTTCGAGGCCTTGGCGATGAAGAAGGATGGCACCCGCTTTTGGGTGGAGGCTTTTGGAAAAAACATCGTGTATAAGGGAAAAAACGCCAGGATTTCCCTCATTCATGACCTAAGCAGGCGCAAAAAAGCGGAAGAGGCTCTGCGGAAGAATGATGCGTTATTGAATCAGACCCAGCAGATATCCCATGTTGGCGGATGGGAATATGACGTCTCGTCCGGCAAAATGCATTTTACCGAGGAAACCTACCGGATTCACGAAGTGGGGCCCGATTTCGACCCGAACGACATCAGCAACAACATCAAGTTCTACGCCCCTTCGGATCAGGCGATGATCGAAAACGCTTTCAGGCGCGCCCTGGAATCGGGCGATCCGTATGATCTGGAGCTTCAGTTCACAGGGGCGAGGGGAACCCGTAAATGGATCCGCACCTCCGGCCAAGTGGAGCGGATAGAGGGAAAGGTAACGCGTGTATATGGCACCATCATGGATATTACCGGGCAGAAAGCGGCCGAGTACCGTCTGGAAGAGGCAAAAGTAACGGCGGAAGCCGCGTTTGAAACCGCGCGGGAAAGCGAGGAGAAGGTTACACTGCTGCTCAACTCCGTGGGAGAGGCCATCTACGGGATTGACTTGGAAGGCAACTGCACATTCTATAACCAGGCTTGCCAGAGAATTCTTGGATACGAAGATGGATCCCAGTTGCTGGGCAAGAATATGCACGCCCTTATCCACCATTCATGGAAAGACGGCGCGCCATATCCGGTTAAGGAATGTAAAATTTATAAGGCATTCCGGGAAGGGACGGGAACCCACGTCGATGACGAGGTTTTGTGGCGCGCCGACGGCACCTGTTTTGCCGCCGAATACCGTTCGTTTCCCATACGGCGCGACGGCAAAATCACCGGTTCCGTGATCACGTTCACGGACATCACCGAGCGAAAACAGGCGGAGATGGAACTGGTCGCGGCGAGGGAAGCCGCCGAGGCGGCAAACCGACTGAAATCGGAATTTTTGTCCAACATGACCCATGAACTGAATACCCCGTTAACGTCGGTATTGGGCTATTCCCGCCTGGCAAACGAGCGTGACCACGACATGGCGGCGGCACTGGCCCGGATCATTGAAATACTCGACCGGGCGGATACTTCAGGAGCGGCTTGGCCGGCAGAGGTGCGCTTGCACGCCAAATCGGCGATTGAAACCACCCAGGAGATTGCGAAGTACGACCATATCGTTTTGGAGCAGGGACAAAGGCTTTTCAGCCTGCTCAACGATTTGATGGATTTAAGCAGGCTGGAATCGGGGCAGATGAAGGTGGAGTACCACACCGTGTCCACCTTCATGTTGTTAACGACCATTGAGAGGTATTACAAGGATGCGGCGATGATGAAAGGCCTGGCCTTTGCTAATAATGCGGCCGATTTCCGCCCGGACGACCTGCTGTTTATGGGTGACCGCAAATGGCTGGAAAAGGCGCTTGGCAATCTGGTGCAAAACGCCATTAAGTTCAGCAACGCGGGGAAAATTCAACTAACCGCTTTAAGAAGCGGCGCCGATATCCTTTTCCGCGTGAGTGACGATGGGGTAGGGATACCGGAGCATGACCGCAAGAAGCTATTCGAAGCGTTTCGGCAATTGGACGGAACATCCACGCGCGCGTGGGGAGGGGTGGGGTTGGGACTTGGATTCGCCCGAAAACTGGTTCTGGCGATGGGAGGCGATATAAGCGTTCAATCGGAGGCCGGCAAAGGCTCAGTGTTTACCATAGCGATCCCCTACCGCTCCGTTGGTTCCAGTTCCAGCTCCGGATAAATCCCCTTGCCGGGTATCATGATAAAATAAAAATATAAGGTTAGGGGGCAGGTTAGCGGCAGAAGTTGATGCATTTTTTTCCTTCATTGAAGGAGCTTGGCATCATGGGAACCGGCGCATTACAAGGCCTTATCGATATACCCCGGCTGCAGGCCCTGATGGACTCGTTTTACCGGGCGTCATCCATTCCGGTGGGGATTCTGGATACGGAAGGCAACATTCTTGTCGCCACCGGCTGGCAGGACATCTGCACCAAATATCACCGCATTCATCCCGATACCTCCGCCAAATGCAGAGTGAGCGACGATTACATCAAGGCGAACCTGCGGGTGGGGGAATATATCGAGTACAAATGCCAGAACAACATGTGGGATCTCGCCACCCCCATCGTTATCAAGGGGCGTCATGTCGCGACACTGTTCCTCGGCCAGTTCTTTTACGATGACGAAACGGTGGACGTGGAATTCTTCCGGCGGCAGGCGGGGAAGTACGGCTTCCCGGCGGAGGGCTATCTGGATGCATTGGCAAAAGTGCCGGTTTTTTCACGCCAAAAGGTGAAAGACATCATGGGCTACTATACACAGTTCGTCCAGATGCTCATCGGCCTGGGCCTTGCGCGCCTTGAAGTTGAGAACGTTCAGGCGAACCTCCAAAAGCTGGCGGATGAACGCGCCAAAAAAGTATTGGAAGCGACCGCCACCCTGCGCGAGTCGGAGGAGAAGTACAGGCAGATATTCCATGGCAGCATGGCGATAAAGCTGCTTATCGATCCGGAAACCGGGCAACTGGCGGACGCGAACGAGGCCGCCTGCCGCTTCTACGGCTATACCAAGGATGAGCTGCTTTCCCAAAAAATATATGACATCAACACTCTTACGCCGGCGGAAATAAACGCGGAGATGGAGGCGGCGAAAACCCAAAAGCGCAATCACTTTAATTTCCGCCATCGCCTCGCGTCTGGCGAGGTGCGGGATGTGGAAGTGTATTCAAGCCCGGTCCAGGCCGGAGGGAAATTCCTCCATTCAATCATCCATGATGTCACCGAGCGCAGAAAATCGGAACGGCTTCTCAGGTGCCGCGCCGAGCTGTCGGCCCTGTTTGCCACGGCTTCAATGGATGACCTCATCCAATCCGGCCTCGATGCGGCCGAACACCTCACTTCAAGCTGCATTGCATATTTCCATTTTGTGGACGATGACCAGGAGAACCTTACCCTGCAGACGTGGTCCACCAATACCCTTAAAAACATGTGCAAGGCCGAAGGGAAGGGTCAGCACTATCCCATTTCCAAGGCCGGGGTATGGGTGGACTGCTTCCATCAAAAAAAGCCGGTGATCCACAACGATTATGCCGCGTTGCCCCACAGGAAAGGGTTGCCGGAGGGGCATGCGCCGGTTATCCGGGAGCTTGGCATACCGGTTATGCAGGGGAACAAGGTGATGGCGATCATGGGGATGGGAAACAAGGAAACAGATTACACCCAGGATGATGTGGAGGTCACGCAGGAAGCGGCTTCCATCCTTTTCGATTTGATAGAACGGAAACGCGCCGAAGAAGCGTTGCGGTTGCGGGAAAAACTGCTCAAGGAGGGGCAAGCCATCTCCCACGTGGGAAATTGGGATTGGGATATTGCCACCGGCGTCAATACGTGGTCGGACGAACAGTGCCGCATCTTTGGATACGAGCCGGGCACAATAAATCCCGACCACGATCTGTTCATTAATGCCCTTCACGGGGACGACAGGCCCGTGGTGCGGGCGGCTTTGGAAGATGCCTTAAGCGGGCGCGCGCCCTATAACATCGACTGCCGCATCGTCCTGAGGGATGGAACCGTCAAATACATTAACTGCAAAGGGGAAGTGGAGCGTGACGCGGCCGGTAAGCCAAAACGCATGGCCGGAACCGTGCAGGACGTGACCGAAAGAATACTTATGGAAAATGGTCTGCGGGAAGCCAAAAAGGCCGCCGAGGAAGCGACGCTGGTTAAAGACAAGTTCGTGTCATTGGTGGCGCACGACCTGAAAAGCCCTCTCACATCGATGACGGGGTTCTTGAAACTGGTGCGGGATGACGAGGCCAAACCTCTGGATGAAGGGGCAAAAGCGATTTTGGACAGGGCTATCGACTCCAGCCGGCAGTTGGCGCGCCTCATCGACGACCTGTTAAACATAAACCGGTTGAAGGCCGGCCAGCTGAAACTGGACAAGCAGTTTTTCGACGCGAAATACCTGGGGGCGAAGATGTGTGTTGATTTTGCCTATCCGGCCGAGAACAAGGGGATTCGGTTGATCAACCGCATTCCCGATAACAGCCGTATTTACGGGGACAAAACGTTGTTGGGCGAGGCGCTGCAGAACCTCGTCACCAATGCCATTAAATTCTGCCGGAAAGGGGACACCATCACCGTTTCGCTTTCGGAAACGGGCAAAACGGCCATTCAGGTGAAAGACACCGGGCCGGGGATGAAGCCCGAAATGCTGGACCGGCTTTTCAAATATGAGACGAAAACGTCGACGGTGGGAACCGCCGGGGAAACGGGAAGCGGGTTTGGCCTTCCGCTGGCGAAAGACATCATGCTGTTGCATGGCGGCGATCTGGAAGCCGCATCCGAGTTGGACAAGGGGAGCGTCTTTACGCTTAAAGTCCCCTATGTCCGGCCCCGCATCCTTATCGTGGATGACGATCCGGCATTCAGGTATCTGCTGGTGCAGATTTTGCTAAAGGCCGACGCCGACATCACGGAAGCGGAGGACGGCGTGGCGGCGGCGGATATGACGGCTGAAGGAGAAGAGTTGCCCCATTTGATTATCCTGGACATCGAAATGCCGAGGATGACCGGCCTCGAACTGCTTTCCCATTTGCAAAAACGGCACGAAACCCAATCCATCCCCGTGATTGTCATTTCGGGACAGCATGGGATGGAGATACGGGACACCGTGTACAATCTCGGGGGGAAGGATTTTTTAACGAAGCAGCTGGATATCGATGATTTTATTCCCCGCGTACGGCGGTTTATAGGCTGAGTGGCGCATCAATTGCCATTCAACCGCAAAAGATGGCCGGTAGAGCTTCTGTTTGAATTAATATTGCCGGGTACCGCTCAATGGCCGTGGTGCCGCGTTGCGTGAAAATGACAGGTAATTTCTTGCTTTTGGCCCGCCTCCTCTTTATACTCTTGATTCTCACTGGATGGCCCCATCGTCTAGTGGCCTAGGACATCGCCCTCTCACGGCGCAAACACGGGTTCGACTCCCGTTGGGGCTACCAATTAAAGCCAAATCCTTTGTTCCACCCAATAAAACCTTTTCGGCCTATTTTGGCGCAAGGGAGCCGAAGCGAGTGAGCGGCACGACTGATGAAGGAGTGCATCCCGCCATGGATGGCGGGATAGCGAACGAGCCGGGCCGCGCAAGCCGGAGCGTGACGCGACGGCGCGTGAGGCCGACCCCGTTGGGGCTACCAATTAAAGCCAAATCCTTTGTTCCACCCAATAAAACCTTTTCGGCCTATTTTGGCGCAAGGGAGCCGGAGCGTGACGCGATGGCGCGTGAGGCCGACCAAACGTGCTATGGGTTATTTTTCAAATGGTTTATCGTTCCCCCTGCAAGCAGATGCTCACGCTCCCGCTGGCTCACCTCCAGCTTGGTGATGATCGTGCGGTTATTCACCTGCACGGGGATCTCGATGTCGCCCCTCTTGATGAGTTCCCGAATGCCCGGCACCTGAAGCACATCCCCTTCTTTTAGTGTTTCGTAATCTGCCAGGCCGATGAATTCAAGCGGCAGCACGCCAAAGTTGCACAGATTTGCCTTGTGGATGCGGGCAAAGCTCTTGGCCAGTTTTATCCGGATGCCGAGAAAGCGGGGGGCGAGGGCGGCGTGCTCCCTGCTGGACCCCTGCCCGTAATTATCGCCGCCTACAACGGCCAGCGCCCCTTTCCCCTTGCAACGCAGATGAAAGCCGGGCGATATCTTATAGAAAACGAAATGGCTGATAGCCTCTATGTTGGAGCGCAAAGGCAGCACTTCGTTCCCGGCGGGCATGATACCGTCAGTCGAGATGTTGTCGCCCACCTTCAGTATTACCTCCGTTTTCAGGGAATCGGGGAGTTCGTCAAGATGTGGGAACGGCTTGATGTTCGGTCCGCGGATGATCTCCACCGCCGTCCCTTGGGGTGCGGGCCGGTAAATGGATTTTTCATCGATAAGATACTGTTTCGGATCCTCGATGCGCACATAGGGCATTTCGGCGGCGAGGTCGCGGGGATCGGTGATGATCCCTTTCAATGCGGCGGCCGCAGCCGTTTCGGGGGAGCAGAGGTAGACCATGTCGTCCACCGTGCCGGACCTGCCCGGAAAGTTGCGCGGGAAGGTCCTCAGGCTGACCTGCCCGGTTCCCGGCGCCTGCCCAATGCCGATGCAACCCAAACACCCCGGCTCCTTTATCATCGCGCCCGATTGCAACAGCGGCAAGCCGCCGCCGTTCTTGAACACGTTCTCCACCACCTGCCTGCTGCCGGGATTGATGTGCATCGATACGCCCTGGTGGATGTGCCTTCCTTTCAGTATCTCTGCCGTCACCATCAGGTCGCGGTAAGACGAATTGACGCTGCTTCCCACAATGACCTGCTCAACCTTCTTGCCCGCCACTTCGCGCACCGTCACCACATTGCCGGGGGAAGAGGGGCAGGCTATGAGCGGCACCAACGTGGAAAGGTCGATCTCATCGTATTCGTCGTATTCCGCGCCGTCGTCGGCCGAAAGGGGGGTAAAGGCATCCTCCCTCCCTTGCGCCCTGAGATATTCCAGGGTTCGTTCATCCGAAGGGAAGATGGAGCTGGTGGCGCCGGTCTCGGTTCCCATATTGCCGATGGTTTCGCGGTCGGTGGCCGATAGGGTGGCTACGCCCGGCCCGAAGTATTCAATGATCTTCCCGGAACAACCGTCCACGTTGTATCGCCGCAGCATTTCGAGTATCACATCCTTCGCGCTCACCCATTCCGGCAGTTTCCCTTTAAGCCTGACGCCCAGCACTTTTGGGCAGGGGAAATAATACGGCCTTCCAGCCAGCGCCAGCGCCACGTCCAGTCCGCCCGCGCCGATGGCAAGCATGGAAAGCCCGGCGGCCCCCGGCGTATGGCTATCGGCGCCCAACATCGTTTTGCCCGGTACGCCGAAACGCTCCATGTGTACCTGGTGCGAAACGCCGTTGCCCGGCGCGCTGAACATGATGCCGTATTTGGCGCATGCGCTTTGGAGATATTTGTGGTCGTCGGCGTTCTTGTGATCGGTTTGTAAAAGGTTGTGGTCGACGTACTGCGCCGCCAGTTCGATTTTTACCCGATCGAATTCCATCGCTTCGAACTCCAGCATGGCCATGGTGCCAGTGGCATCCTGCAACAACGCGTGGTCTATGGATATGGCTATTTCCTGTCCCGGAACAAGCCTTCCCGCCTTGAGGTGGGCTTCCAGAATTTTACGGGTCAGATTTTTTTTCATCGGCGTACCTCCAGAAACAAAGGTGATGGCGAAGGTGTGCGGGTTCCTCGCGGATGTTTCCCTTGATTTATTCTATAGCAGTTCTGGATGGGTGGCGTGTATATATGGCGGCGCTAAAGGACGGGTGAAAGTGGAGAACGTACGCCATCAAGTTGTGTAGAAAATAAAATTGACAATTTACGGGGCGGATTATTATAATATGGGACAAATAAGACTAAAATAGTACTATTAACGGTAGTCTTGGGTGTTTGACAAAAAGGGGGAGGCGCGATTCGTCCGGATTTTTGCATCAGGACGATAGTGAGTGATGAATGATTTTGATCGTTGACGATTCAAGCGTGGCCCGCACCATGCTACGGGAATTTTTGGAACCGGCCGGCTACCGGATGGAAATGGCCGAAAATGGCAGGCGGGCATGGGAGTTGCTCAACCGCTCGCCTGAAAAGTATGTTGCCGTTCTTTTAGACCGCGTCATGCCTGAAATGGACGGTATGGAAGTGCTGCGGAAAATGAAAAGCCACGGCAGCCTGAAAGTTCTTCCGGTGATAATGCAAACGGCCCGCCGCAAAGACCATGAAATCAAGGAAGGCATCCAGGCCGGCGCGTACTACTACCTTACGAAGCCGTATTCCAAGGATGCGGTGAAGCTGATAACGGCGGCGGCGGTTAACGATTTCATGCGGTACAAGTCGATGCTGGACGAGCCGCTGGACGGATGGGCCGATATTCCGCGGGCGGCTGAAAACCTTTACCATTTCCGTACGCTGGAGGAAGCGCAGATAATATCAAACGTCTTGTCGCGGGAATGCCCTTCGTCGGAGAAGGTGGCCGCCGGCCTTTGGGAACTTGCCATAAATGCGGTCGAACACGGCAATCTGGGCATAACCTACGCCGAGAAATCCATGTTGCTGGAACAGGGGAGGTGGGAGGAGGAAATCCGCCGCCGCTACACCCTGCCACGGTACGCTGCGCGGAAAGCCACCATTAAAATAGAAAAAAGCGGCGGCGAAATCCGTTTCCGCGTGAAAGACGAAGGGGAAGGTTTTGATTGGGTCCCATACCTCGACATAAGTCCTGAGCGGGTGTTTGACGCCCACGGGCGCGGGATAGCCATGTCCCGCCACAAAAGCTTCCACCGGCTGGAATATCTGGGCAAGGGGAACGAAGTGGTGGCAACGGTCCAACTGTAGCTCCCCCATTCCCGGTACCGGATTTAATACATCGTTCCCCTTTTGCTACACTCAATGGCCGCTCGTTATCGATTATGTTTCATGTGTGATATAACTTTAGGCAAATTTTAGAAGTTGACCCCAGTTAAATCCGCCTTTCAGCGCTGTTCGCGTTCCGTTATTTTCCCCAGTCAAGGAAGGGTGGGAAAGTCCGCCGGGTATCGTCAGATTGTTGCCGTGTAAAAGGAGTGTTGAGTGATTAAGACCATCGCTCTCGTTGAAACCAAATCGGTTAAAACCCATGTGTTCAGCAGGGTGTATTTGCCGCGGCTGGGCTTGCCATTATTGAGCGGCCTTATGAGAAGCCGGGGATATGAAGTGGAAACCTTTTTTCAGGAGAAGGCGCCGGTTGACATCGATTACCTATGCAAGTTCGATCTTATCGGGATCAGTTCGCTTACCTCCACCGTTAACGAAGCGTACCGTCTGGGCAGCCTGCTGAAAGGGCGGGGGAAGCTGGTTGTCATGGGTGGCCCGCATGTGAGCGCGATGGCGGAAGAGGCCTTGCGGCACTGCGATTATGTAGTGCGCGGCGAAGGCGAGGCGACGTTTGCGGAATTGGTATCGGAGATGAACAACGGCGGCGGCGTTTCGGACGTGCCGGGCATTTCGTGCCTGCGCGGCGGCGTACTGGCGCAGAATCCTTCCGCTGTCACCAAGGTGAACATGGAGGAGATGCCGCAGGCCGATTTTTCGTCGTGCAAGGGGTTCAAGGGGCCGGAGGAGTATCCGGCACAGCTGATGTTCTCGCGCGGGTGCCCGTTCAATTGCAGTTTTTGCAGCGTTACCACCACCTTCGGGCGGAAGTACCGGTATAAAACCAAAGAACAGTTAATGGCCGAAATGGCCCCCATGCTGGGCCGCAGCATCAATTTCATCGACGACAACTTCGCCGCGAATCCGCGCCGGACGAAAGACCTGCTGAAAACCATGATCGCCGAAAACAAGGTGCCGCGGCGTTATTCGTGCCAACTGAGGATAGACGCGGCGCGGGACGAAGAGCTGCTCGGCCTTTTGCGGAGAACCAATTGCCGCATCGCCTACGTCGGAATGGAATCGATCAACCCCGAAACCCTGAAGGCGTATGACAAGGGACAGACGGTGGAAGAGATAGTTGCGTCCATCAAGAATTTCAAGCGGCATAATATCGGCATCCACGGCATGTTCGTGCTGGGGGGCGATTATGACACGCCCCAAACCATCAAGGATACCACCGCCTTCGCCATCGAGACGGGGCTGGATACCATCCAGCTGTTTGCCCTTACGCCGTTTCCCGGCACGGCCGTTCACGGCCAGATGGCCGCCGAGAAGCGGATCCTGCATGAAAACTGGGATAAGTACGACGGATTGCATTGCGTGATCCGGCCCATGCGGATGACCGCGTATGAGCTGCAACACGGCATCATCGAGGGGATGCGGCGGTTTTATTCCCTTCCCCGCGTGTTTAACATCAATTTGAAAAAGCGCTGGCGGCTCAAATACCGGATCGGCGGGCGTTATCTCGTGAACCGCTGGAATAGCGAAAACGCCGCTTACTTCGATTATCTGAAAACGGTGTAGCCGGATGCCTCATTTCCCCTCCGGCAAGGGAGTGGAACGCTTTATGGGGAGTCCACTACAGCGCGGCGGGGAGCTGACTTAAAGCTTCCCTGGCTTCGGCCAGATCGGCATTCAGCCGCAACGCTTCATTATACGATTTGCGGGCGTTGTCGTAGTCCTTTAGCATGAAGTGGACACGGCCAAGGTTGTAGTGCAAATTGAAATCGGCCGGATCCATAATGAGCGCTTTTTTGTAGTCTTCCAGCGCTTTTGCCCCCTGCTTCAGGCGGCGGTGGCTCATGCCCAGCCAGTTGTATAGCCGCGGGTCGGACGGGTTTACCGCAACCGCCTTTTCGAACAGGGCGATGGCTTTATCGTAGTTTTGCCTCCGGAGCCAGACTTCCCCCGCCAGCACAAGGACGGCCTGATTCTCGGTATCCATCGTTAGCGCTTTTTGGAGCGCATCTTCCGCGTTGGGGGTATCCTCCGCATTCATGTAGTGGAAAAACCACTCCAGCCAGTCGGCGGTAACCGTGGGCGTTATTTTTTTCGCTGCTTCCAGTGCCTGTGCGGCTTCGGCATCTTTGCCGAAGTTTTTGAGAATGGCATGGAGCAGGAAGAAGGAAGCCAGCATGGCGGGATCGAGCCGCAACGCGTTTTTAAGCTCTGCCAGAGGCGGGGCGCAGGCCTCATAACCGGGTTTTTCACCGGCCTTAAGGAAAAGGGTTTTGGCCAATCCATAATGCGCGCGCGCCTTGTGGTCCGGCGGACCATTTGCGCCATGCAGCTCCAGCGCTTTGCGGAAATGCTCCTCCGCTTTTTCAAGCCCTCCCTCTTCAATAAGGTATGTCTGCGCAAGGCGGCAATGCAGATCGGGGTCGTTGGGGCGCGTTTCGAGAAGCTCGATCAGGGATTCGGAGTCTTCCAGGCTTTTGCCGGTCCGCTTGTAGCATAGAGCTAGCGAGTTGTGGGCGTCTTTATCGGTGAAATCGAGTTTGATGATGTTTTTTAGGATCGGAATGGCCTGGGCATGGTTTTCGCCGCCGATATAAACTTTTGCCAGATGGCTGTTCAGTTCGCGCCGCCAAGGGGCCATCTCCAGGCATTTTTTCAGCGTGGCGACCGTACTGTTGCAGAGGTCCTTGAAAGCGGCGCCGCTTTCGTCGCCCGTCATTTTCAGCATTTCGCCGTTGGCTTCCATCATCTGTACCGCTTTGTTGGCGGCGTCGACGGCGATTTTTCCGAACGCTTCTTTCAGCTGATCCGCCGTAACCGGGTTTTGCAGTATCGCCTGTACGCCGGCCTTTTCCCCTTCCTCTTTCAGTTGGGGGTTCACCGCATCGGCCAGCAGAATAATGTTTATCGGCGGAAGTTTTTTCTTTTGCGCCAGCAATTGGGCGAACTGGAGGCCGGTCAGTTTTTTCATCAGGTGGGAGGAGATGGCAAAATCATAAAACACCCCTTTTTGGGCATCGGCTTCGATCTTATCGAGCGCCGTTTTGGCTGAATCCATCTCATAACAGTCCAGGCGGAAGGAGCGGTCGTATTCCCTGAACGGGAGGCTTTGCAGGAATTCGCGGAGTTGTTTTGTCTCGAACGATTTTTCGGAGATTATCAGCGCTTTCAGACGGCGTTCCTTCCCTATGATGATTTAGTCATACTTTACCACAGCCCGTCCGCCGCAAGGATACGGCTGAAAAGAGGCTTATTAACCTGAAAAAACCCCCTTTCGGATATACTGAACGCATATGAATATCCGCGGATTTATCCCGAAAGTGAACGAGATGAGGCTGGGGCTTCTGTTAACCCTGCTTTCGTTTCTCATCTTTGCCGCGAACTTTCAGGTTTTATCGGTCATATCGCACAAAATGTTCGATCTCAACTTCCAGGTGCGCGGGGCCGTCGCCGGCAAGCGTGACGTAGTGGTCATCGCCATCGATCAGAAAAGCCAGGATACTTTCGGCCGATGGCCCTGGACGCGGACCGTGATCGCCGGCGTGATCGACCGCATCGCGCGGGGGAACCCGAAGGCGGTGGGGCTGGATATTGTTTTTTCGTATCCCGAAGAGCGGCCCGATTTCATTCTTGCCCAGCAGCTGTTCGCGAAGGCGCCCCCTGTGGGACCGTTTCGCTCCGCGCTGGAGGAGGCGTTGCATAACGCGAACGCCGATCAGCGCCTGGCGGCCGCCATCAAAAACGCGGGCAACGTTGTGCCGGGCTATTTTTTCTTTACCGATCCCGGCGAGGTGAAGAGTCTCAGGATGAACTTTGAGGATGATTACCGCATCATAAAACATTCGCGGTTCGCATCCATCAAGTACCCCCCTTCGGGACGCCGTGATTTTCCGGTGGTCACGGCGGCGGGCGTAAAGCCGAATATCAAGGCGATCACCGACAGCGCGCCCGCGACCGGGTACTTCAACATGGTGCCGGACGCCGACGGGACGTTGCGCAAAGTAACCAATGTCATCCAGTTCAACGGCAAGTATTTCCCTTCACTCAGCCTTCAGACGCTGGGCCTGTACCTCGGCGGCGCGCCGAAGATCGTGTTTTCGGACGGGGGGGTTGAGGGATTTGAAGCGGGAAAGACATTCATCTCTAGCAATGAGGTGGGCGCGAGCTACATCAACTACTATGGCGGGGAGGAGGCGTTTCCGGCGGTTTCCATCGCGGACCTTATGGGGCCGGGGTACGATTCCCCCGAAGCCCTGGAAAAGCTGTTCAAGGATAAGGTCGTCCTCGTCGGCGCCACCGCCATCGGGATTTACGACATGCGCGTCACGCCGTTCGGCATTCAGCCGGGGATGATGGTTCACGCGAATTTCATTCAAAGCATTCTTGATGGCAGGGGGTTGAAGCGGGCCAACTGGTTCTTGATATTCGACGCGTTATCCATCGCGGTGCTGGGCATCGGGCTTACGCTCTCCATGCGCAGGCTCAAGGTGTTCGGCGGGCTGTTGCTCGCCCTCATCCTCATGGCCGCGTATGTGCTTTTTCAGTATTACCTGTTTGCGGAGAAAAACACCCTGCTCGATGTCCTGTATCCGCTGATCACCATCGCCATGGTATACGGCGGCATCGCATTCTATAAATATTTTCTGGAGGCCAGGGAAAAGCAGTACGTCAAAAAGGCGTTCGGCCACTACCTTTCCCCGGCGGTCATCGGCAAGATCATGGAAGACCCCGGCAAGCTCAAGCTGGGAGGGGAAACGCGGGTGCTTACCGCTTCGTTCTCCGACATCAAGGGCTTCTCCACCATCTCCGAGGGGCTGACGCCGGATGCCTTGGTGGAGTTGTTGAACGAATACCTCACTGAAATGACGGACATCGTCATGGAAAACCAGGGAACCCTCGACAAATACATCGGCGACGCCATCGTGGCTTTTTACGGCGCGCCGCTGCATTATGACAATCATGCCGAGCTGGCGTGCCGCTCGGCGTTGCTCTGCCAGAAACGGCTGAAAGAGCTTCGCGGGAAATGGAAGGAGGAGGGGAGGCCGATGGTGGAGGCGCGGCTGGGCATCAACACCGGCCCGATGCTCGTGGGGAACATGGGTTCGCATCAGCGCTTCGACTACACTGTTATTGGCGACGAGGTTAATCTGGCGGCCCGTCTGGAGGGGATCAACAAACAGTACGGCACCTATATATGCATTTCGGAAAACACGCGCAACGCGATCGGCAATGCGTTCGCCGTGCGTGAGCTTGATCTTATCCGGGTGGTCGGGCGTTCCACGCCGGTGCGGATATACGAGCTGGTTGATTTTTCCGGTAACATTACGGATGCCGTGCGGCAATGGCTGCGGAGTTATGAGGCGGCATTGGGCCTTTATCAGGCGCGCCGGTGGGAAGAGGCCATCGCGGCATTTGAAGAGGCGATAGCGCTCAACAAGGAAGATGGCGCGTCCTGGACCTGCATAAAGCGGTGCCGCATTTTCATGCAAACGCCGCCTGAACCGGATTGGGACGGCGTGTTCAGCCACACCGCAAAGTGATGCCGCGCCGCTGTTGTGAAAGATGCCAATCGGTTAAAAGTTAGTGTAAGATGATTTTTAAACCGGTTTAGAGGAGTTGATGCATGTCGAATTGGCGGCCTGTCGAGATCGACCGCGCGGCGTTGATTGTGTTGCTGAAAAATGCGGCGCAATTGACCGCCGGGCTTGATCATGCGGATATCGAAAAGCTTGCTTCCATCGCCGTCACCGAAGAATGCGGCGCCAATTGCGTATTGGCAAAGGAAGATGAGCATTCACGCGACCTGTTTATCGTGATCAAAGGGGGGCTTAGCGTGGAGATGAACCTCTCCCCGCAGGATGCCAGCCCCGTCAGCATATTGAAGATCCGCGATGGGGGGGTGGCGGGGGAACTCTCTTTTTTGGATGGCGCCCGGCGCTCGGCCTCGCTCCGGGCGGTAATGCCCACCAGTGTTATCCGATTTCCGTATAACAAATTGGAAGCGCTCTTCAACGAGGAAAAGGGGATTGGACTGACGGTAATGCGCAACTTGGCCCAACTGGTGACCCACCGGCTCCGGAGCACCAATTTCGAGCTTCGTTCCCGCCTTCCTTGACCGGTTCAGCTTGTCTGGCATTCCTCCGGATGGAAATCACCACAGAGGCGCAGAGGCACAGAGTTGCATCACATGTCTCTTGAGCGGTAGTTGGCACACTGGAAAAAAAGTAAATGATCGAGCCGGTTTTATTTTAACAGCTTAAGATAAGTCAGCAGTTGCCCTGAATGGGCGGGTGTGATCTTTTCAACGCCTTTAGGCTCCAATACTCCCCCTGTTTGTCATGGAAAACGGGTTTCTCTGTGGCTCCGTGCCTCCGTGGTTTATCGTCCGGCACCGGTTTGGCGGCGGGGGGGGGAGGTTACACCAGTCCCCGGCGATGAAGTTCCTCTATGACGGCTATGCGGGTGGAGTTTTTTTCCTTTTTGAGCGCGGCGTCAACTTTTTTGTGGGCAGCCTGGAATTTTTCCGCCGCCTTCGCCAGCGCATCCCTGCCAGGCCCGCCGCCTTCCATCGCCAGCATCACGCCAAATATTTTTTGGCGGGCGCGGCGTTCTCCTTCGGCCAATAAAAGCACATTGGTATCCGGGACAATCCGGCTATTTTGTTTGCTTTTTCGCATTGTAACACTCCTTGTCAAAAAAATACGGTGTCAAGATATGTTGGATAAAAAACGCCGCCATTAAAGGCCCGCTAAATGAGTGTATTATAACACGCAACGCTATGACAAGATTCTATGCGATGTTGTATAAATGTCAAGCGCATGGTTCATTGAAGGCAGGGGGGGGGGGAACCGCCGCACCACCACATGATAGCGGACGATTCCCCATTCCATGGGGGATTAAACCGGCTTATGCGTCGTCTTCGGGCAGCTCTTCCGCTTCCAGTTCGTCCAGGCCGATCTCCTCGATCTCCTCGGAATCTCCTGGCAACGCCGCTATATCATCCGCCTCTTCATCCGGTATCGCCGCTTTAATTTTACGGGCAGGGGAGGATGAGTGCTTTGCCGGCGCTTTGGTTTGGTCGGCGCCGCATTTCGGGCAGACGGGCGGTTCTTTCAAAAGATCATAGAAGCGCACGCTGCACTTGTAGCAGACGCGGCGCGTTCCCCATTCCGGTTTAACCATCAGTTCCTCCTGATTATTCCCATTCGATTGTTGCGGGGGGTTTTGACGAAATGTCATACACCACCCGGTTGATACCCTTTACTTCATTGATAATACGGCTCGATATCGCCGTCAGCAGTTTTTCAGGCAGGCGCGCCCAGTCCGCCGTCATGCCGTCGCGGCTGGTGACGGCGCGAACCGCCAGCACGTTCTCGTATGTCCGTTCATCTCCCATCACGCCGACCGATTTCACCGGCAGCAGCACGCCGAAGGATTGCCACACCTCGCGGTACAGGCCCGCGTTTTTTATTTCATCCACGATGATGTGATCGGCTTCACGCAACACCTTCAGCCGTTCGGGGGTCACGGCGCCGATGATACGGATGGAAAGCCCCGGACCGGGGAACGGCTGGCGGTGAATGAATGATTCATCCACGCCGAGTTCCGCGCCCAGCAGGCGGACTTCGTCCTTGAACAGTTCCCGCAGCGGCTCCAGCAACTTCAGTTTCATCACCTTCGGCAGGCCGCCGACGTTGTGGTGGCTTTTGATGACCACCGAGGGGCCGCGGAAGCTGACCGATTCGATCACGTCCGGGTAGAGCGTCCCTTGCGCCAGGTACTTTACCTTGCCGATTTTACGGGCTTCCTTGCGGAAGACATCGATGAACTTGTGGCCGACGGCTTTGCGTTTCTTTTCCGGGTCAATGACGCCTTTCAGCGCCGTGAGGAAGAGCTTGGAGGCGTCGGCGAACTGCACCTTGATGTGCAGATTGGCGCGGAACCCTTGCAGCACCTTCTTCGCCTCGTCCTTGCGCATCAGGCCGTTGTCGATGAACAGGCAGGTGAGCTGGTCGCCGATGGCGCGGTGCACCAGGGCGGCGGCGACGGTGGAATCGACGCCGCCGGAAATGCCGAGGATCACCCGGTCTTTGCCCACTTTCGCGCGGATATCCTCCACCGCGCTTTCGAGGAACGAGCGCATGTTCCACGCGCCGTGGCAGCCGCAGATGCCCTTCACGAAATTCACCAGCATTTTGGTGCCCATCGGCGTATGCGCCACTTCGGGGTGGAATTGCAGCGCGTAGATGGGCAGGGTATCGTGCTTCATCGCCGCCACCGGGCTGTTGACCGTGTGCGCGATACGGTGGAACTTCTTTGGCATCGCTTCAATGCGGTCGCCGTGGCTCATCCAGACCTCTTCGTTCATGGAAAGTCCGGCGAAAATGCCTATGGTTTCATCCACCACTAGCGTGGCGGGGCCGTATTCGCGCTTGTCCGACCGCGCCACCTTGCCGCCCATCGCGCGGGTGATCGCCTGCAGGCCGTAGCAGATGCCCAGCACCGGCGCGCCCATATCCAGCGTTCCGGCCGGTATTTTGGGCGCCCCTTTTTGGTGCACCGAGAACGGGGAGCCGGAAAGGATGATCCCTTTAGGCCCGAATTTTTTAATATCCGCACGGGTGGCGGTGCACGGGAGAATTTCGCAGTAGACGCCGTTTTCGCGTATGCGGCGGGCGATGAGCTGCGTGTACTGCGAGCCGAAATCGAGCACCAGTATCTTTTCGCTGTGAACGGCGTCAGGTTTCATCAGTCTACCCTGTAATTGGGGGCTTCTTTGGTGATGATCACGTCGTGCACATGGCTTTCGCGCAGGCCGCTGCTGGTGATCTTGAGGAAGCGTGATTTTTCCTTGAGTTCTTTAAGGTCGGCCGCCCCCACATAGCCCATGCCGGCGCGCAGTCCGCCGATGAGCTGGTGAACGATGAACGACAGCGCTCCCTTGTACGGCACGCGCCCCTCGACCCCTTCGGGGACGAGCTTGGTTTCGGTGAACTCCATATCCTGGAAGTAGCGGTCGGCGCTCCCTTCCTGCATGGCGCCGATGCTCCCCATGCCGCGGTATTCCTTGAAGGCGCGCCCCTGGAAGAGTATCTTCTCGCCGGGGCTTTCTTCCGTGCCGGCGAAGAGCGATCCGATCATGATGCTGTCGGCTCCCGCCGCGATAGCCTTCACTACGTCGCCGCTGTATTTGATGCCGCCGTCGGAGATGACAGGGGTGTCGGTTTTTTTCGCCTCGGCAAAAACTTCGGCCACCGCGGTGATCTGCGGCACACCGACGCCCGATACCACGCGGGTGGTGCAGATGCTTCCAGGCCCAATGCCCACTTTCACCGCATCGGCGCCGACGGCGATGAGGTCGCGTGCGGCCTCGGCGGTGGCGATGTTGCCGGCTATCACCTGCAGCTTAGGGTATTGTTTCTTTACCACCGCAACAGATTGGAGCACCCCTTCGGAGTGGCCATGCGCGGTATCGATGACCACCACATCCACCCCCGCCTTAACCAGCGCGGCCACCCGTTCATCGCGGTCAGGCCCGACGCCGACGGCGGCCCCCACGAGGAGGTGTCCCGCTTCGTCCTTGGCGGAATGTGGATAGGCGATGGATTTTTCGATGTCTTTAATGGTGATCAGACCTTTGAGGTGCCCTTCGTTATCCACCACCAGCAGCTTTTCTATGCGGTGCTTGTGCAACAGCTCCTTCGCCTTGTCCAGCGTGGTACCTATGCGGGTGGTGACCAGCTTGTCCTGCTTGGTCATTACCTCTTCTATGAGCGCGTTCATCCGGGTTTCGAAGCGGAGGTCGCGGTTCGTCAAGATGCCGACCGCTTTCCCGCCTTCAACGATCGGTATGCCGCTGATGTTGTATTTTTGCTTGATATCCAGCGCCTCCCGGATGGTCTGCTTGGGGGAGAGGGTGATCGGATCGACGATCATCCCGCTGGAGTAACGCTTTACCCGTTCCACCTCCTCAGCCTGGCGGGGGATTTTCAGGTTCTTGTGAATGATGCCGATTCCTCCCTCCTGCGCCAAAGCGATGGCCAGGCGCGAACTGGTTACGGTATCCATCGGCGCGGAGATGAGTGGTGTGTTGAGCAAGAGCGTTTTGGTGAGGCGGGTCGCAACCTTCACGTCTTTCGGCAGCACAGTGGATCTGCCGGGAAGCAACAACACATCGTCAAATGTGAGGTACTCTTTTAATGGATGGTCAAGCATTGGATTCCAGTCCGCCAGCTAAAAGTTAAGCCGTTAAAAATAAAGGAGTTATTTAAAAATACCTCTTTAATATTTTCACCGTTGTGCGATTAGTCGCCAATAGTAGCATTAGTGGGGGGGTGAGGCAAGGAATTTAAAGAAGTTATAATTATTAGCCACGAAGTGTGCGGAAAAGGCAGGTCAGCCCGTTGGGCCGATGTTAGGTGGGTACACAATTTATTGTGTACATTGGCGCGACAGCGCCAAGAATAAGAAGTCATGCCATCGTGCCGCGGCATGATGTACCCATTAAAATGGGTACCTACCGTTCAGATGCGGCGGTGCTACTGAACCTTGAGGACGGTGGTGGAGAGGGTGTGCGCGCCGCTGCCCGGCTGCGATTTTTCCCAGAACACTTCGTGTATCTGGTAGCGGACGCCGACCTTGCCTTTCAGCTCGGACCAGCCGACCTCGGCGTGTTTGAGGTGCGGCGCGTCGCCCAGCATCGTCATCACCTTCGCGCTGCAGAACACGCGGTTCTTTTCGCGGAACGCTTCTTTGCTTCCTTGGGCGAATTCAATAAAAGAGTCCTGCATCAGCCCTTCTATCCGTTTCGCCACGTTCGCCGCGTCGCCGATGCGGTCGTTATCCAGCTCTTTCACGATGACCTGGCCGCAATCGATGCCGATGCGCAAATCGATGCGCTGCGACTGGTCTTCCAGCGATGCGTTGTGGTGGTCCACCGCCTGCATGAGCGATACCGCCAGGTACATGGCGCTGGCGCAATCGTTGAACGTGAGCATGTAGCCGTCGCCGGTGCTTTTTTCAAACTGGCAGGCGTGCCGTTTTTTAAGATCGCCCAGCGGCTTGTCCACCACCGACTGCACTTTTTGGAAGTAGTGCAGCTCGCCGTAGCTGTCGATGAGGTTGGTCGACTTGCAGATGTCGATGAACAGGATGGCCTCGAATTTCTGTTCCTTGATGCCATCGGCCAGCTTTTTATCCATCGTCTTGAAGGCCTCTTCGTCCTTGATGGCTTCCATCCGGACGGTCGTTTCAGATGCATCCGGCATTTTGATTTCCCCGGTTTCGGATTTTTTGAGCGCTTCAAGGTAGCGCATCGCCTCCTCACGCATCCGCTGCGAACCGCCGACGCTGTTTTCGCTCATTTGCACGAAGATATCGAGGTCTTTCACAGCCTTGTCCCGTTCGCCGGCCAGCATCCGCGCGGTGCTCCGGCTGTAATAGGCGACCGTGAGCGTGCTGTCCAGTTTCAACGCCCGGTTGTAATCGTCAATCGCCTCTTTGTACCGCTTCAAGGCGAAACAGCTGTTGCCCCGGTTATAGTAGGCCATGGCGTTTTTGGGGAGCAGGCGTATCGCCTCGTCGTAATCCTGTATCGATTCCTCTTTCAACCCCACGCGGGAGCGGGCGTTGCCGCGGTGGTAGTACGCCCAGGGATACTTCGGTTCCATCGCCACCGCCTTGTCGAGGTCGGCCAACGCTTCGCGCAGTTTGCCCATGCCGTACAGCAGTACGCCGCGCCGGAAGTAGGCCTTGTGGTTTTTGGGATCCAGCTTTACAGCTTCGGAGAAATCGGCAGCGGCCTCTTCCTTCCTACCCAGCGCTTCTTTGGCCTTGCCGCTGGCGTACCAGATGCCGGGGTGTTGACGGTGTAGCTTCAGGGCTTGGGCGTAATCTTGCGCCGCTTCTTCATATTGCTCCATCTTGAAGCGGGCCGAGCCGAGGTTGTAATAGGCCATCGCCATGTCCGGCTTCAGCCGTATCGCCTCGTTGAAATCGGCCACCGCGTCGGAAAAGCGGCCCAACTGCACCTTCATGTAGCCGCGAGTGCCGAAGGCGCGGGCGTGTGCGGGATCGAGCTTTATCGCTTCGGTGAACTCCCTGATGGCCTCTTCCCTTTTCATCAGGGCCGCTTTGGCCGCGCCTAGCTGGAACCAGCATTCGGCGTTTTTCGGATCGAGCTTGACGGCCTCTTCAAAACAGACGAGCGCTTCCCCCGTCTCTTTTTTATCGAGGCGGGCGATCCCTTCATCCAGCTTTTGCTTTGCTTTTTTGGCGGTTCCTAAAAGATCGAACACTCCCATGCCGTGACTATACACCTGCGCGGCATAGGCGGGCAATAACACCTGTAGACGGTGGGGTAAAAACGCATATTCCGGTTATAGAAATTTAAAATGATATGCTACACTTCCCGCCGTGGATGTAAAGGAAGCGGTTTTATTTTCTTCCGGGCAGAGGCATATCTGGGAGATGGCCCGATTTGAAATTATTGTAAAGCTGCTTAACAAAAGTTTGCCCGGTTTTGGAAATAAAGGGGATCGGTTGCTGGATATCGGAGCAGGTGATGTTTATGTGTTAGGCCGGCTGGCCGAATTGTATCCCGATGCCGCTTTCACGGGAATAGACACCGCGCTCTCCCAAGGCAATTGCGAAGAATTTAACCGCAAATATCCAAACATGATTTTAACGAGGGAAATATCTGAACTGCCCAAAGAGCCTTTCAGGGCGGTACTGCTTTTAGACGTGATCGAACATATTGAAGACGACCGCGGATTCATGGCGGGCCTGTTCAACATGAGCCAGACGGAAGATGCCGCATGTATAATCACCGCGCCGGCGTTTAACGCGCTTTTTTCTTTGCATGACAGATTTTTAGGCCATCAACGCCGGTATTCCTTGGCGCAATTAAAATCGTTGGCGGAACATGCGGGGTTTGATGTTGTTGAAGGAGGCTATTTATTCCTGTCGCTATTGCCGGTAAGGGGAATCCAGAAAATCATGGAAATGGCCGGCATCGCCAAACAACATTCAAATAGCGTGGCGGCATGGAAAGGGTATGGGAGGTATGACAGCCTTTTGGTGAAATTGCTTTTGTTGGATTATGCGCTCCTTTCGGCTTTAAGGCGTGTGGGGATCAACCTGCCCGGCCTTTCAAGTTTTGTGATATGCAAAAAACAGCGATAGTCGTTCCCTGTTTCAACGAAGGGGCGCGGTTGGTCCCCGCGGATTTTCTCGATTTTATAAGAAGCTGTTCCAACGTGGATTTCCTGTTTGTGGATGATGGGAGTTCGGACAACACCCCGGAGATTTTGGGAATGCTTGATCGGGAAGGCAACGGAAGGGTTGCCGTTCTCAAGCTGGGCGTAAACTCCGGAAAAGCCGAAGCGGTAAGGAGGGGCGGGCTTCATTGCATCTCTTCCGGAAAATATGAGTATATCGGATATTGGGACGCCGATCTGGCCACTCCGCTTTCGGAAATTAACCGTTTTCTGGCGGTCTTTTCCAGCAAACCGGACGTAAGCATGGTAATAGGTTCAAGAATAAGGAAAATGGGATCAAGGGTTGAAAGGATATGGTATCGCCACTATCTTGGGCGGTTTTTCGCCACCGCCGCATCGGTGATGCTCAAAATGCCGATTTATGATACTCAATGCGGGGCCAAAATAATGCGTGCCGGTTTTGCCGCGCCTCTTTTCAATGAACCGTTTAACGTAAAGTGGCTTTTCGACATCGAACTGTTTTCCCGCGCCATTTATGAGTTGGGAAATGAAGGGGTGAAAAAGGCTGTTTACGAAATACCATTGGATGCATGGAAAGATATCGCCGGATCAAAACTTCGTCTCGTCAATTTTCTGGCTACTCCCGTACAATTGTTTTGGATATGGAAACTGTATAACCTGCCGGTAAAGGGAAACAGGCGTTGAAATGGAATGATGCCTCCTTTGAAAAAAAAACATGGTTTTTTTTTATCGCGCTGTTCCTGCTTATCGCCATATCCCCCGCATTGGGCCGCCACAATAATTACATTGCGTATGACGATGGTGTACGTAAAATATTAAGCGGGGAAAACCCGTACCCCGCCGACTGGATGACGGCAACGGGTAATTCGTTTCCTTCATGGTTTTTGTACGGCCCGTCTTTTGTCTACTTATTCCTGCCTTTTTCCTCCCTCTTCGCCGGAGTGCACGTTGGAACATATCTGTGGGTGGTCATGAATACCATGATCTTCTATGCGGGAGTGTTCCAGGCAATGCGTTTCATCGACACGCGGCGGTTGTTTACCGGCTGGTGGTTGTTCTTTTGTCTTTTACTGCTGTTCAATGAAATGCAAAGCTCGCTCACGAATTTGCAGACAAACGGGATGGTGGTGGGCCTGATTTTGCTTGGCATGACTTCCTATTTCAGGCAAAGGTTTTTGGCCTCTGCCGCTTACCTTGCCGTTGCGACGAGTTTCAAGGTTTTCCCGCTTGCGGCGGCGATGCTGCTTGCCCTTGAATTTAATCCGCTCTTTATAGGGGCTTTTTTATTATTCCTTTTATTGGGGCTGGCCGCGCCGCTGGTTATTATTGATTATGGCTTCTACGTGGAGCTTATGAAAACCTGGATTGATTTTTTGGCGCATGATCCCGTGCACTCCATATACTTGGGAATGGAACCCACGCTGTTAAAACTCGGCATAGGCGTTGATGGAGGATTATTCGCCAAATTCATGTTGTTGAATGCATTTATTATCGCCTTGGCCTCGTTTTTCATTTTCAGGAAAGGCCGGGGCGAGTATGTGAGGCTCATAATTCCGGTTCTACTTCCGTTTTTAGTCCTTTTTAATAAACGTTCTGAAAGCCAGACCTTCATAGTCGTCGTTCCCGTGTTCATCATCATGTTGAGCGCCTATCTGCAGGAAAGGGCGTCTAACAATGTGGTTGCCGCAAAATGGCGGCTCACGGCTTTGATCGCATGCTGGATTTTAGTCTCGATGATATATTCAGACCTTTCTCCGCGGCCCTTGAGGGCATTTGCCTGGGAATGGCATTTCAAGACATATGGGGCTTTGCTGATTTACGGTTGGGGGTTGAAGCGGGTTGCGGATTTTCTGTTTTCCCCGGCATTAACCGCGCATTTTTCCAAAAGGACGGCAAGAAATGAATAATTGCGCATCATCGGTCTTCGTGCCAGCCCGCCACATCCTGTTCAGTACTGAAAAGGCGTTGCGGATATTTGTTGTGGTTATTATATGCGCCTCGTTTTGCGGGAAGATCAATTATGGAAACGCGGCGGCAAGCGATCCATTATGGGATTGGAAATACGATGCCATTGAAAGATTAACAAATGCCACTGGCGCCGGACTGGAATTTGTCGGCAATACCCGTCCATTGACACGGATTGAAATGGCAAAACAGACCTTGCGGATAAAAGATAAACTTGATTCCGGGGGCGGGACGGGCTGGTATTACCGTCATTTGATGGAAAAACTGGTAACGGAGCTTGCGCCGGAGATAAGAAAACTTAACGGAGATGATGAAAGCGGTGAAAAGCCCGTCCAACTGAATTGGGCAAGATACAAAGCAGTCCGGGGCGATATTCCTATCAGGCTT
>JAHFEJ010000089.1 GCA_023248535.1 Nitrospinales bacterium
GACCGAAGGAAAAGTGTTCATCGGCGGCCACGATGTGCAACAGGAACCGGAAAAAGCCAAGAGCATCCTCGGCTATGTGCCGGACAAGCCGTACATCCACGACAAGCTCACCGGGAGCGAGTTCCTGGATTTCATGATCGATCTTTACTCGGTGGAACGCGCTTCTGCCGCCGCCCGCAGACATGAGTTGCTCTCCATATTCGGCCTCAACGAGTGGCAGGATGAATTGGTGGAGAACTACAGCCACGGCATGAAGCAGAAGCTGGTGATAACCGGCGCGTTCATCCACCGCCCCCGAGTGTTGGTAATAGACGAGCCGATGGTGGGGCTGGATCCGCACGGCCATGTGCTGGTGAAAGAACTCTTCCGTACTTTCGCGCGGGAGGGAAACACCATCTTCATGAGCACCCATACGCTGGCGGTGGCGCAGGAACTCTGCCATCGCATCGCCATCATCGACAAGGGGGAGGTTATCGCCCTCGGCACGGTGGAAGAACTGCGCAACAAGGCGCATAGCGATAGCGCACTGCTTGAGAACATTTTCCTGAAACTCACCGCTACCGCCTAGATCACCGCACCGCGGTACATGCTCTTATGTTTTCTTTCTTTCCATATTTTCACTTTGGGCGTAGGCTTTAAACATTAGGTCAGAAGAGGGGGATGGCAATCACCCTTATTAACAGGAGGTCTATCATGCGTTTTCTTCTGATGTTCGTTCTGGTCTTCACAGTCACTTTCACGGCCGCCGCGTTCGCCGAGCCGCCGCTGATGTCGCCCGCAGGGGTGGATAAGGCTGCTGCCGCGCATAATGATGAAGGCATACAGGCCTTGAACGGCAATAATGCAGTTGCCGCCGAAATGCACTTCCGTGAAGCGCTCAAAATTGCCCCCGGCTTCGCCCGGGCGCACTACAACCTTGGGCTGGCGCTGCATGCACAAGATAAGCATGTTCCGGCTACCGACGAATTCAAAAAGGCGAGAGACATTGATCCCAAAGACAAGCAGATCGCCGATTCGGGTGTTCTGAAAACGCACATCGCCAAGCATTAACGCAGTTCCGAAAAACGCCCTCCGGTTTGCGGCCGGGGGGCGTTTTTGTTTCTACTCCCGTACCAATAATTCGCCGGTCATTCCTTTTGATGCGTGACCGGGAAGGTCGCAGATCAGTTTATAGTGTCCCGCTTTGGCTTTTGGTATCGTCAGCGTTATCGTGTCGCCCGGCGGAATCACCGATTCCAGGCCAAGTTCCGGAAACTCGAATTCGTGTGTTTCCTTGCCGATGTTGTGTATGTCAAAGCGGACGGTATCGCCTGCTTTCACCATAAAGTCGGCGGGGGAAAAGTGGTATTCGGTGACTTCCACCTTGAATGTTTCGGTAGGCGCCAGGCGGTTCGCGGAGATCGCGGTGCCGATCTCGATCACCATTTCGGAGCCGAAGGCCGCGAAAAACCCGATGAGCAGACCCACCATCGCGGTGCGGTGTTGCCCTTGCATCTTGCCGATGTGCAGCAGCTCCCCCACAACATAGAGGATGCTTCCGGCGGCGAGCGAAAGCGCCAGCAGTTCCATCGCCGGGAGCGTATATGCGGAACCGACCAGGGTGCCGATGATGGTAGGGCCGCCGCCGATAAATCCGGCGAGGCCGAGGAATTTCCAATCCACTTTTTCCGTGCGCAGCGGTGCTGCAATGCCGAACCCTTCGGTGGCATTATGCAGCGCGAAGCCCGCCACCAGTAGGTATGCCAATGACAAGGCGCCGTTGGCGTATTCCTGTCCGATGGCAAGCCCTTCACCGAAGTTGTGTAATCCGATACCTGTTGCGATCATCAACGATACCCGTTTGGAACGGGTGGCGGGATCGCTTTCCTTGGCCATCCCCATGAAATGCTCTTCGAAAAACGTAAGCCCCAGCAAGCCGACCGAAAGCCCGCCGATGAGCAATGTGCCGAACAGGACGGGCGTGGCGGAGGTGGAGCCGGAGAGCGCGCTTTTGGCCGATTCTTCCACCATCTCAAGACATTTGTAGGTGATCTCAATAAGCAGGAAGATAAGCACGCCTGCCGACAGGGCGGTCATAAGCGCCCTTGTGGCTGGCCGGGTCGCTATTACGGCGGCGGGAAGGCCCAGGAAGATGGTAAAACCCGCGATGGCGCTTAGAAGCAGAAGGCTTGAATAATCCATAAATACCTCATCGATGTACCGGGCGATCTTGAGCTGGCATCATGCGGCTAGTGTTTATGCATATTCTAGCAGGTTGTTGGAAAAGTCTCAGCGTGCCGCTTTAATCGACAACGGGTGAAGCGGAAAAAACGGGTTGTGTGAAAAGAGATTAGCGGCGGACTTGGTCGAGGATTACTTTTACCCCGTGGTCGCCTACGCTGATCGGCTTCAAGGCGAAGCCGTAAACATCGCCCGGATCTTTTGTAATGGGATCGCCATCCTTGTCCAACCGGGCTTCGATAAGGATTTTGTCGCCCGGTTTTGCCGGTTCAGCCGCCATCAGGTTGGCGTTGGTGAGGAGATAGCTGACCGGGAAATTCCCGGCGGGGATGCGGGTGACGGCAAGCGGCGGGGCAGGGCGGTCGACAAGGCGAACCAGAACGTAAATGGTCCAGCCTTTGAAATCCATTTTTTTCTGTTCGGCTCCCAGTTCGAGGGTGCCGTCGACAATGGTTGCGCTTGGGTCGGCAATCGGCCCTTTCCCGTGGGGCGATTCTTTGGGGACGGATGGTTGTGCTGAGGGGGCCGCGCCCATTTTTTGGGCTTCGGCCATCACCTGTTTCTGCTCCTGCGGCCCTTCGGAAAAGCCGGGGGCATTCTCGGTGCCGGAGGGGATGTGGAGTTTATCCGCTTTCTCCATCGGGATGAAGTGGTGATCCTGGCAGGCAAAAAGAGAAAGCGCAAAAGCCGCCGTCAGAACCGCCAGGACTTTTCTATCCACTATTTGTTGTTCTCCCGGAATTTTGCCTTGAGCTGATCCAGCAATACACCCCGTTTATCATACAGCCGTTTATGTTTCCGCGGCTGGCATTTGGCCAATGTGTAGGCGGTCATAAGCGGCATGGCGATGGTGGTATCTACATAGGCCACCACGGCGTTGGGGAGCAGTTCGGGATTCACCTTGCCCCAACTTACCGCCTCGTGTGGGGTTGCGCCGGAAAGACCGCCGGTATCCGGGCGGGCGTCGGTGATCTGCATAAAGTAGTCGTGGCCGCGCACGGGGATATTGAGCACCTCGGAAAGCTGCGGCTCGGTTTGCAGCAGGAAGTTCTTGGGGCTGCCGCCGCCAAAGATGATCACGGCGCTTTCGCCGTGCAGCATCGCGTCCAACACTATCGCGGCGGTCTCGTTCACGTCGGCCACCACGTCGATGATCACATCGCCGCGTCCCGCCACGTTGAGCATGGCGATGTTCATGCCGATGGTGCTGTCGCCCGGCGAGGGGCAGTACACCGGCACGCCGGCGCGGTAGGCCGCTCCCAGCACGGTGGAGCCTTGGGTTCCGAGTTTAACTTCGGTGTCGTTCACATGCTTGCCCATGAGGTAGTGCAGTTCGCTGGTGGAAAGTTTCCGCAGAAATTCCTGCTTGCCCACGGTATCCGCCACATACTTGTCGGATTGCAACAGTACGTCGAAATCGAAAATGATGTCGTAGATGCGTATGAGCTGGTGCTTGCGCAGCTCCACATCGTCCACGAACGGCGAACTTTTGTGCATGGCAAGGTTCAGCCCGTAGTGGATGTCGTGATAGAGGTTCGCGCCGGTGCTCACAATGTAATCGATGAATCCCGCCTCGATGAGCGGCACGAGGGCGCTGGCCCCCAATCCGGCCGGGGTGAGTGCGCCGGTGAGGGAAACGCCAACGGTGACGTTTTCCTTCAGCACCTTTTTTTCGAGCAGGCGGCATATCTCGGCCACGCGCGCGCCGTTATATGCGTTGAAAAAGTTTCCTATCAGATCCGCCGCGGAAATGGTGCCGGTAATTTTTCGGGGCTCTATGCGAGCCCCTTTGAATTCATGCTTCACAAGTTGTTATTCCTTACGGTGATCAGGTTCCGTGCTCCCACGAGGAAAGATAGTGTGCCTGTTCTTTCGTCAAGGTGTCGATGGCGATCCCCATCGATTCCAGTTTCAGGCGCGCCACCCAGTTTTCGATATCCACCGGAACGGTGTAAACTTTCTTCTGGAGGTTCTTGCGTTCCTTGACGGCATATTCCGAGGCAAGGGCCTGCGTGGCGAAGCTCATGTCCATCACGCTGGCGGGGTGCCCTTCGGCAGCGGCCAGGTTGACGAGGCGTCCTTCAGCCAGCACGTACATGCTGCGGCCGCTCTTCATTTTATATTCGTCCACGAAGTTGCGGATGTCCTTGCGTATTTCCTTGGCTTCTTTGGCGATCCCTTTGAGGTCGATTTCTATGTCGAAGTGGCCGCTGTTGCAGACCATCGCGCCGTGTTTCATCGACATGGCGTGTTCCGGGCGGATGACGTGCATGTTGCCGGTAACGGTGATGAAGAGGTCTCCCACCTTCGCCGCTTCGTCCATGGTCATTACCTGAAAGCCGTCCATCGCGGCTTCAAGCGCCTTGATGAGATCGACTTCGGTAACGACGACTTTGGCGCCCATGCCGCGCGCGCGCATGGCGCAGCCTTTGCCGCACCAGCCATAGCCGGCGATGACGACGGTCTTGCCGGCGATCAGCATATCGGTGGCGCGGATGACGCCATCGAGCGTGGACTGGCCGGTGCCGTAGCGGTTATCGAACATGTTCTTGGTGGTGGCGTCGTTCACGGCGATGACCGGGAACATCAGCTTGCCGTCGCGCTCCATCGCGCGCAGGCGGATGACGCCGGTGGTGGTCTCTTCCATGCTGACCACCACGTTCTTGCCTTTGTCCACATACTTGGTGTGCAGCAGGGTCACGAGGTCCGCGCCATCGTCCATCGTGACGTTCGGTTCGCGCAACACCATCGCCTCGAGGTGGCGGTAGTAGGTTTCGTTGTCTTCGCCTTTGATGGCCATGACCGGAATGCCGTAGTGCTTGGTCAGGGCTGCGGCCACGTCATCCTGGGTCGAGAGCGGGTTGCTGGCGCAGAGCGCCACATCGGCGCCGCCCGCCTTCAGGGCGCGGACGAGGTTGGCGGTTTCGGCGGTAACGTGCAGACACGCGGACATGGTTATTCCCTTGAGGGGCTGCTCCTTGGTCCAGCGGTCGCGCACGGCGCGCAGAACCGGCATGTCCTGGTCGGCCCATTCAATGCGTGCTTTGCCCTTGTCGGCAAGCCCCATGTCTTTTACGTCGAAATTTTTTGTTGCAGTTGTCATAGTCCGGCATCCTTTCTAAGTTTGGCTGCCATGTCGGTCTGTTCCCACTGGAATTCCGGCAGCTCGCGGCCGAAGTGGCCGTAGGCGGCGGTTTTCTGGAAGTGGGGGCGGCGCAACTTCAGCATTTTGATGATGCCGAAGGGGCGGAGGTCGAAGTTCTTCCGGACAATTTCAACAACTTTATCCTGGGGGATTTTGCGGGTGCCGAAGCCATCCACCAGCACAGACACCGGTTCGGCCACGCCGATGGCGTAGGCAAGCTGCACTTCGCACTGGTCAACAATACCGGCGGCAACCAGGTTTTTGGCGATGTAACGGGCCATGTAGCTGGCGGAGCGGTCGACCTTGGTCGGATCCTTGCCGGAGAACGCGCCGCCGCCGTGGCAGGCCGAGCCGCCGTAGCTGTCGACGATGATCTTGCGGCCGGTAAGGCCGGAGTCGCCATGTGGGCCGCCGACGACGAAGCGGCCGGTCGGGTTAATGAATATCTTGCACTTCTTCTCATTGAAGAGGCCTTCGGGCATGATCGGGCGGATGACTTTGTCGAGCACTTCTTTATGGATAGTGTCGTTGTCCACGCTCTCGGCATGTTGGGTTGAAATGACCACGGTATCGATGGCGTGGGCTTTTTTGTTGACGAATTCGACGGTTACCTGCGACTTGCCATCCGGGCGGAGCCACTTAAGCGTGCCATCTTTGCGCACTTTGGCGAGCTGGGCGGTGAGCTTGTGGGCCAGCAGCAGCGGCAACGGCATGTATTCTTTGGTTTCGTTGGTGGCATAGCCGAACATGAGGCCCTGGTCGCCCGCGCCGGTCTCTTCCTCGGTCTTCCGGACGACCCCTTGGGCGATGTCCGGGCTTTGTTCGTGCAGGGCGTTGAGGATCGCGCAGGAGCGGTAGTCGAATCCGATGGCGGAGTCGTCGTAACCGATTTCTTTCACGGTGTCGCGCACGATCTTGTGGATGTCGACGCCAAC
This sequence comes from Nitrospinales bacterium, assembly GCA_023248535.1. Classification (GTDB taxonomy): domain Bacteria; phylum Nitrospinota_A; class UBA7883; order JACRGQ01; family JACRGQ01; genus JACRGQ01. Next base: position 6,301 of record JAHFEJ010000089.1, read on the forward strand.
AGCCTTGCTGGTGATTTCGCCGGCCAGCATGACGAGGCCGGTGGTGACCAGCGTTTCACATGCCACGCGCGACATCGGGTCCTGGGCGATAAAGGCATCAAGTACGCCGTCTGAAATCTGATCTGCAATCTTATCCGGATGTCCTTCGGTTACTGATTCCGAAGTGAACAGATAATTAATCCGCCCCATTTTTTTTCTCCTTTGTTGTTCTTTAATTATATGAATGGAATACTAGATTATTCAGAATATCCCATTATGTACTGCGGTACAAGCGATAAATCCACGCTAATTATCCGGTAATTGATCACTCCTGCTACGAACGGTTGGTTTGTTCCAAGCACCTTTATCGCCTTTTAAACTTTTTTCTTTAACGTGGGAAGCAGGCGGAAAATTGGCGTCCCCAAGGGGATTTGAACCCCTGTTCTCGCCGTGAAAGGGCGGCGTCCTGGACCGGGCTAGACGATGGGGACCGTCAAGTAATCAGACGGCAAAGTGTACTCATTGCCATCAGCTCTGTCAACATCTTTTCAGGATAATTTTAACTTACATTATTTTTCGCTAATTGGCATGGATTTCGAGATTTTCCCCATTGAAGGACATCGGGTAAGGATTCAATGGCACATTACAAAAGCTTTTTTAATTCATAATGACTATCAGAACAATGCGTTTACCGTAATGATGCGAAGTATTACCGAAAAATCGCTTTAATTTCCCATTAAAACATAATATATTTGAACGACTTGACACAAATAACGCGAAGGTGGCGGAATTGGTAGACGCGCCAGACTTAGGATCTGGTGGGCAACCTTGGGGGTTCGAGCCCCCCCCTTCGCACCATGACGTTTATGAATAGTGTCGATGCGGATAGTAAGGTGCTGTAAAGTGAAGAAGCGAAAAACCGTTGATGAAATTGGAAGGAGCCTGATACTGTGACTGTGTCATTGAACGATATTAAAGTTGAAATAGCCGATGTTCAGCCGTGTGTAAAGAAACTGAAAGTTGAAATTCCCGCAAGCCACGTTGCGGTTGAGGCTGAAAAGAAATGGCGCGATGTAGCCAAAAACGCCAAAGTCCAGGGGTTCCGTCCGGGCAAAGCGCCGCGCCCCATCCTGGAGAAAATTTACGGCCCCCAGGTGTTGGGCGAAGTGGGCGAGAAACTGATTCACCAGAGCTTTGAGGATGCGGTGACCGAGCACAAACTGGAAGTGTTCGGCAACCCGAGCTTCGAGGAAGTGAAGGTGGAAAAGGGACAACCGCTCACTTATTCCGCGGTGATCGAGATATTTCCGAAGGTGGATGTGCCGTCCTGCGGCGGCTGGGCGTTCGACCGCGAGATCCGCAAGGTGAAAGAAAAGGAGATTGAAGCTGTTTTTGACCAGTTGCGCGATAAACACGCCGAGTTGGTTCCGGTTGAAGGGCGCGGCGTTAAGGATGGCGATTTTGTGTTCATGGACTATACCGCCACGGTTGACGGCAAAGAAGAGCCCAAGCTTTCCGGCAAGGGGCAGCAGATGATCGTCAACACGGTGGAAGAAACCCTCTTTGTGGAATTCCACCGCAACGTGGTCGGATTGAAGGCGGGCGGGGAGAAGGAGTTCACCATGTCCGTTTCCAAGCAGTATCCCGATCCGGCGCTGGCCGATAAGCAGGCCGCCTTCAAAGTGAAGGCAACCGCCGTGAAGGAAAAAAAACTGCCGGAACTGAACGACGAGTTCATTACAGCCCACACTCCGTATAGCGGAATGGAAGAAATGCGCAAAGAACTGGGCGCCCGCGCCGAAGAGCGCGAAAAACAGCGCGCCGAAGACGGCTTGCGCCGGGATATATTGAAAAAGTTCCGCGAAAGCGCCAGCTTCCCCCTTCCGCCAAAAATGCTCGCCCAATACGGCGAGATGTACGCCAACCGCCTGATCCAGCAAACCCGCGAATGGGGACTCGACCTCACCGCGCAGCCCGATTTCGATCGCGAGAAGTTCAAACAGAATTCGATGGAGAAGGGCGAGGAGTGGGCGCGTGACGAGGTCATCATCGAAAACCTCGCCAAGGCCAACGGGCTGCAGCCGGATGAGGCGGAATTGGAACGGCTTCAGGGTTTATACGCGGAGCATCTCAAGTCGGATGACCGCGATACCCGTTACAACGCCGCGGTATTCACCATTAAGGAAGCGTTGCGCGAAAGCGTATTTAAATTCATCAATGGAAAGATTACAATAAAAGACAAGATTGTCGAAGGCGAAGCGAAGGAGAACGAATAATGCTTGTACCTATGGTGGTTGAACAAACGGCGCGCGGGGAACGCGCGTACGATATCTTTTCGCGCCTGCTGAAGGACCGGATCATTTTCCTCGGCACCGCGGTGGACGATCATGTCGCGAACCTGGTCATCGCGCAGCTCCTCTTTCTGGAGGCTGAAGACCCCGACCAGGACATTTACCTCTATATCAACAGTCCCGGTGGTGTGGTGACGGCGGGCCTTGCGATTTACGATACCATGCAGTTCGTGCGTCCCGACATCCAGACCATCTGCCTGGGACAGGCTTCCAGCATGGGGTCGCTGTTGCTCAACGCCGGTGCGAAGGGGAAACGCCACGCGCTTCCCAACACCCGGATCATGATCCACCAGCCCTCCGGCGGCTATCAGGGAACCACCGACGACATTCACCGCCAGGTGGACGAGATCAACCGCCTGCGCAACGCGCTGGAGGGGATTTACGCCAAGCACACCGGCCATCCGGTGGAAAAGATACGCAAGGATTCCGACCGCGATTTCTTCATGAACGCCCAGGAAGCCAAGGACTACGGCCTTATCGATGAAATAATCGAATCGCGCCAATTGCGCAAGAAAGCGCAGGACGGGAAATGACCGCCGGATATAGAGGCGCACAGGAGGTTTAATGCCAAAGAAAGAAACGAATCAGGATTTGCGCTGTTCCTTTTGCGGCAAGAGCCAGGGCGAGGTGAAAAAACTCATCGCCGGGCCGATGGTCTACATTTGCGACGAGTGCATCGACCTGTGTAATGAGATCATTGTCGAGGAGTGGAACCAGGAGAAGAGCCAGGCATTTGCAACGCTGCCGAAGCCGAAAGACATCAAGGCGGTGCTGGATGATTACGTCATCGGGCAGGAAGAGTCAAAGAAAATACTCTCCGTTGCGGTACACAACCACTATAAACGGATAGAAGCCAACGCCGGTAACGATGACGTGGAACTGCAGAAGAACAACGTCCTGCTGATCGGCCCCACCGGCACCGGTAAGACCCTCCTGGCCCAGACGTTGGCGCGGATGCTGAACGTCCCGTTCACCATCGTGGACGCCACCACGCTGACCGAAGCCGGCTATGTGGGCGAAGATGTGGAAAACATCATCCACCGCCTGTTGCAGGTAGCGGAATACGACATTGAAAAGGCCGAAAAGGGAATTGTTTACATCGACGAGATCGACAAGATAAGCCGCAAGAGCGACAACCCCTCCATCACCCGCGACGTGTCGGGCGAAGGGGTGCAGCAGGCGCTGCTGAAGCTGATAGAGGGAACGGTGGCCAACGTCCCGCCGCAGGGCGGCCGCAAGCATCCCCAACAGGAGTTCCTGCAGGTGAACACCACCAACATCCTTTTCATTTGCGGCGGCGCATTTGTGGGGCTGGACAAGATCATCGATTACCGCGTTGGCAAACAGACAATGGGTTTTGGCGGCACCGTGAAGAGCAAGAAGGACCGCAAGGGTGAAAACCTTTTGCATCAGGTGGAACCGGAGGATCTGCTCAAATTCGGCCTTATTCCGGAGTTCGTTGGCCGCGTG
>JAHFEJ010000017.1:0-15536 GCA_023248535.1 Nitrospinales bacterium
CGCCGATGTGCCCGCTGATCCCCGCTTTGTCCGCTTCGCCGTTGGCCGCCATCAAGGTGATCTCGATCATCTCGGTTGGCGTCAAAACCACCATTACGCCATTGGCATAATATTGGCCGCTCTGGCCAAACTCGGGAAACAGCGCCCCCGGAGTCCGGACAAATGGCCCACCGATGAACTGGGTGGTTTCGGAGTTGGCAAATTCATTCTTGTCCATCATGGAGTGGCAATCCATGCGGCCCACCATCAGCATCACAGTATGGTCGAAAAACATCCCGTTATAATAGGCTTGCGAAACAGTGAGGCCTTGTTGGCTGGAACCGCCTCTGTTCGAAAAAACGGTGGGGTAGGCATCGTAGTTGGGGCGAAAAGTGCTTTTGCCAACCCTGCCGGTGAGACCGTTCCCCATCCCCGCCTCAAGCGCAATAGCAAGTTTCTGATCCGGCCCCACCTCGGACTCAATACGGATGTCGACGGAGTTGGTAAAATCAAGATTGTCGCCGCTATTAACGTCCGCCGGGTCGTTGTTCCCGCTGGAGGTTTGAAGGATGCTGGTAATGCCGCCGCCGATGCTCAAGGAGTCGTACCATTTGGCCGCTTTTTGTTCCTCGGCAAAGGCCGGAACGGCGCAAAATGATACGGAAATTAATGCCGCGGCCGCGCACTTAAAAATGCCCATCTGAACCCCCCTCCCAAAAAAATGCGTAGTTTCCCCTGTTCATGACCATGCTCATCCTAGCATTAACCCGCGCCGCGAGGAAACTGTTGACAGAATCTCCATTAAGTATTTTGGATGTTGTAAATACCTAAAAAGTGTTAGCATTCCTAGTAGTGTCGCGGATACTCCGTAACCGGGGGGCAACCGTTAGACAGGGAGGCTCATCTACAGCATGTTGAGGGAAAGTGGGAAATGAACGCGATAAAAAGAATCTATTGGGCTTTTGGTTTGCTTTGCCTTTTGCTCATAACCCTTAATGGCGTTTTAATTTACCAATCAGCCCGTTCCGCGGCTATCGCCGCGAGATTGGAGACCGCATCGAACATGCGCGATCTTTCCGACGCCATGAAGCTGGAGGTGGTGCAGGTTCAGCAGTGGCTGACCGACATCAGCGCCACGCGGGCCGCGCCCGGCCTTGACGACGGCTATAAAGAAGCGGAAAAATACGCCAAACTTTTCCGTGAGAATAACGACAAGCTCAAGAAGCTCTTCGCCGGCACCCCCACGGAAGAAACCCTGAAGGACCTCGACAAAACATTTGAGGTCTATTACGACATGGGGCGCGCAATGGCCGCCGCATACATCAAGGATGGTCCCGCCGGGGGAAACGCGGCGATGGAAAAGTTCGACCCCGCAGCCGAGAAAATGACCACTTCATTATCAGAAATTGAAGCTTTGATTGAAAAAACCGTCCGGGAAGCGCACGATGAATCGGATCGTTCGGCGGCGCGGGCAAAAACGCTTTCCCTGCTCATTACCACCGCCGCCATTATCGGTTTTGTCCTCGCCGTGATGCTGGCGTACTATCTCTCCCGCAACGTCACCAAACCGATCACCCAGATGGTGGAAGCGATCAAAGAGGTGGCGCAAGGGGACTTTACGCGGGAAGTGCCCGTTACCAGCCGCGACGAAATCGGCATTATGGGTGAAACCTTCAACGGCATGGTGGAAGAGCTGCGCGGCATGTTCAAGGAAATCGGCGGAAACTCACGTACTGTAGCGGCCTCGGCGGAGCAGCTTTCAGCCGTGTCGACGCAGCTTGCTTCCAGCTCGGATCAGATGGCGCAGCAGGCGGCAGGGGTCGCCAGCGCGACCGAACAGATGTCGTCGAACATTAATTCAATGGCCGCGGCGGTGGAAGAGGCAAGCGTGAACGCCACCACCGTTTCAAGCACGGCCGAGGAGATGTCGGCAAACATGCATTCCATCGCGTCGGCGGTCGAGGAAATGTCGCACTCCATCCGCGAAGTGGCCAAAAGCACCGGCGAAACGTCCCATGTCGCCGGCGAGGCGATGGGGCTGTCCAAATCCGCCAGCGACACCATGCATCAACTGGGCGCGGCGGCCAATGAGATCGGAAAGGTAACAGCCATGATCAAGCGGATCGCCGAACAGACGAACCTGTTGGCGCTGAACGCGACCATCGAGGCGGCAAGCGCCGGTGAGGCCGGCAGGGGATTCGCGGTCGTCGCCAACGAGATAAAAGAGCTGGCGAACCAAAGCGCGCGGGCGGCCGAGGAGATCGCGGTAAAGATCGACGGTGTGCGGGGAAGCGCCACCAGCGCGGTGAAGGTGATCTCCGATGTATCGGAGATCATAGGGAAGATCAATACATCGGTGGAGGCCATCACCGGGGCGATGGATCAGCAGACGGCCGCGGCCAACGAGATATCGCGCAACGTGGCGGAAGTAAGCAAGGGAGCGGTGGAGATCGCCGGCTCGATAGCCGAAGTGGCCAAGGGAACGACCGACATAAGCCGGAACTCGGGCGAAGCGGCCCGTGGCGCGAATAATGTATCCTCCAATATCCTTGGAATCTCGAAAGCGGTGCGGGAGAACAACGCCGGCATCCAGCAGATACATACATCATCCAGCGAACTAACCAAGATCGCGGGAGCCTTGTACGGATTGGTCGCCAAATTCAAGGTTGAAGACAACGGCGGGACTCCACGGCTGAATCAAGGAGATGGCTCACGGAGGGAATTGCGGTAAATGAACGCGATAAAGAAGATCTATTGGGGCTTTGGGTTATTACTTCTGTTGCTTGTCTCGCTCAGCGGCATCTCCATTTATCAGGCGATGCGCTCGGCCATACTGACCGGCAAGATGGAAACCGCCTCGCAACGGCGGGAGCTTTCCGACGATATGAAACTGGACGTAGTGCAGGTACAGCAGTTCCTGACCGATGTTTCGGCCACGCGCGGCGCCGAAGGATTTGATGACGGCTACAAGAATGCCGAGAACTACGCCAAACTTTTCCGCGAACAGAGCGCCAAGCTTAAACAGCTATTTGCCGGTTCCCCCACCGAAGAAAAACTGAAGACCGTTGACCGGACCTTCGAGGATTTCTACGCTCTCGGGCGCACGATGTCCGGCATCTACGTCAAGCAGGGGCCTGGCGAGGGAAACAAGATGATGAAACAGTTCGACCCCGTGGCTGAACAAATGACCGCCACGATGGAAGAATCGGTTCAAGAGGTAAACAAGGATTTTGACGAAACGCTGGCGGCATTGGAGGCGGCGGCCCACACCAGCAAGCTGATGGGGATCGCCGCGGCGGTGGCCGGCATCCTGCTTGGCGCCGGCATCGCCATATACATCGCCACCGATACGCGGCGGCGGATGACCGCCATTACCGAAAACCTCGGAACCAGCAGCGAGCAGGTGAGTAATGCGGCGGGGCAGCTTTCCGGCGCCAGCCAAACGCTGGCAAGTTCCTCAACCGAGCAAGCGGCCTCGCTGGAGGAAACCAGCGCCACCATGGAAGAGATCGCGGCGATGGCGAAAAGGAACGCCGAAAATACGCTGCGGGCGAAGACGCTCACCGACGGCTGCATCGCCTCGATCCGGGACAACGGCACCTCGATCGAACGGATGGTCTCGGCGATGAAGGATATCCGCGGATCAAGCGAGGCCATCAGCAAGATCATAAAAACCATCGATGAGATATCGTTTCAGACCAACCTGCTGGCTCTCAACGCCGCCGTGGAGGCCGCCCGCGCCGGGGAGCACGGCAAGGGGTTTGCCGTGGTGGCCGAGGAAGTGCGCAACCTGGCACAGCGCGCCTCGACCGCCGCAAAGGAAACCGAAGCCCTTATCGCCAATTCCACAACGGCGGCGCTGGGCGGGGAAGCGCTGGTGGTTGAGGTCGCGGGTGTTTTCCGCGGCTTGACCGGGAGCATCGCCGAGATGAACACGCTGGTGACCGAAATAGCCTCTGCGTCCGGTGAGCAGGCAAAAGGGGTGGAACAGGTGAACGTGGCGCTTCAACAGATCAACGGAACAACCCAGCAAAACGCCAGCACCAGCGAGGAAGCCGCTTCGGCCAGCGAGGAACTCAACGCGCAGTCGGAAGCGCTGCGGGAAGTGGTCGGCAACCTTTCGGCGCTGGTCGGGCTGGATCACGCCCAGATCGCGGTGGCGGCGAGAACGGCATTGCCGGCCTCGAAAGCGTAAACGTTATTCGGCAGGCTCGATGCTGAAGGTGAGCGGAAAGCCGTTCGCCCGCGCGTGGCCGTGCGCCTGCTCCACCTTGAATTCGGCATGTTCCAGCGGCATGATCGCCACCACCGCCACCCCATTACTGTGGGCCGCCGTCATAACCTCCATGGCACGGGCATGCTCCGGCAAAAAAAAACGTTGCAAGGTCTCCACTACGAAATCCATCGGTGTAACCTCGTCATTGTGCAACAAAACCCGGTAAGGGGGGATGACGGAAAATTCCGCCAGCGACTCGTCCGCCGGCGAAGGACGCGTTTTCGGATCAGGCCCTTCCATGCAGGCTTCCCCCATGCATTTCGTACACCGTATCCATCATGGCGGCCAGCCGCATGTTGTGCGTCACTATGACGGCGGCTATGCTCCGCTCCTTCACCATGTTTTTTAATAGCCTAAAGACCTCTTCAGCGGTGGCTTCATCCAGATTGCCGGTTGGCTCGTCCGCCAACAGCGCCTTCGGGTCGTTTATCAGCGCGCGGATGATCGCCACGCGCTGCTGTTCGCCACCTGAAAGTTTTCCCGGCCGGTGCGCCATCCGGTCAGAAAGCCCCACCGCTTCGAAAAGCCCCACGGCCTTTTCGCGCGCCCGTTGCATATCATGACGCGCGATCATGGCCGGCATCAACACATTTTCCAGCGCGCTGAATTCAGGCAGCAGGTGGTGGAACTGGAACACAAATCCGATGTTGCCGCCACGCACGCCGCTGCGGCGGTCATCATCCATCGCGAAGAGGTCTTCCCCCGCAATCATTACCCGTCCCGCATCGGGCCGGTCAAGACCGCCAAGGATGTGCAACAGCGTCGATTTGCCGGTGCCGGAAGCCCCCACCACACCCGCCAGTTCCCCGGCGCCCACCGCAAGGTCGAGGCCGCGCAGCACCTCTATCCGGCGCGAATCGAAAAGGTAACTCCGCGCCAACCCCGAGGCGGTAAGCATCGCTTGATTATTCATTGATTCTAATTTACCCCAAAACGGAAGCCCGGTGGGAATTTACAATAACCAGCCGAAAATGAAAAAGCCCAGCGACAACGCCAGTGGTATCTGGAAGCGTTCCTCGTATATGGTAAAGCGGGTGCCCGCTATCTCTCCCTTTTCCTCTTTCCCTATCGCGTCGATAACCGGGGAAATGTCCAGCCCGCCGCCGGAGGCGGTATATACGCCGCCTCCCGTAACAGCCATTTCGCGCAGAGCCGCATCGTTTACGCGCGTGAAAACGGTGTTCCCCGCCCGGTCTTTTTTATAGCCCAACAGCTCCCCGTGTGTACCGCGCATCGGAATGGGAACCGCCTGCGCGCCGCCGATGCCAACGGTGTAGAGTTTGATCCCCAGGGCGGCAGCGGCTTTGGCCGCCGCCAACGGATCCCCTTCATGATCCTCCCCGTCGGTAATCAACACAATGATGCGCGACTTGGCCTCGCTGTTTTGTATCGCGGCGGATGCCTTGCGCAACGCCCCGGATATGTCGGTGCCCCCCGCCGCCGCGGCATTATACGTTACCGTGCCAAGGAACATCCGGAAGGTATCCGTATCCATCGTCAGCGGGCACTCCACTGAAGAATCGCCGGCAAAAGCCACCAAGCCCATGCGGTTCCCTTCCAGCGCCCGGGAAAGACGCTCGATCTCCTTTTTCGCCATAATTAGCCGGTTTGGCGCAATATCTTCCGCCGCCATGCTGTACGATGTGTCCAGCGCCACCATTACGTCAACCCCTACCCGTTTCACCTCAACCGGATGTGCGCCGGTTTGGGGGCGGGCCAACGCCACGGCCAACAACGCAACGCCGAGCAGAACAACGGCAGGCCGCACCGCAGTCCGCCATCCTCCACGCGCTTCCCGCACGATCCCCCCCCAGAGTTTTTTATCGGCAAACCGGAGTAAGCGGCGCCGCGCGGCCGCGCCAGATACCGCGTACGCCGCGGCGATAAGCGGCAACAGCCAGAACAGCCAAAGAAACCCCTCCGCCCCCCACTTCATGATGGCAGGCTCCGTAACATGCTTTTTTTCAAAGCCAATTGCGAAAGGATCAGCAGAAGGGCAAGCCCGGCAAACAGGCCAAACCGTTCGGTGTAGCGGTGATACACCGTGCTTTTGAGTTCGCTTTTTTCCAGCCGGTCTATTTCGGCGTAAATGCCGGCAAGCTCCTGTTCATTTTGCGCGCTGAAGTAGCGGCCGCCGGTCGTCCTGGCGATATTCTGGAGCAACGTGTCGTCGATATCGCTCTGTACCCGCACCGGACGGCGGCCCATGATGGGGTCATCCACCATTACATTGAACACGCCGCGTGTGCCGATCCCGATGGTGTACACTTTCACCTTTTCGGCGGCGGCAAGCCCCGCCGCCGTTTCGGGATCGATGATCCCCCGGTTGTTCATGCCGTCGGTGAGCAACACCACGATCTTGCTTTTGGCGGTTGACGATTTAAGGCGGGTCACGGCTGTGGCGATAGCCATGCCAATGGCGGTACCGTCCTCCACCATCCCGCTGTGCAGCGGCGTAATAAAACTTTCCAAAGACGCGTAATCAAGCGTGAGCGGGCACTGTGTAAAACTGGTGCCTGCAAATGCCACCAGGCCGATCCGGTCGTTCTTCCGGTTGGCGATGAAACGGCGCATGGCCGCTTTTGCCGCCTCAAGGCGGGTTGGCTCCATATCCGAAATATCCATGCTGGTGGATGTGTCCACCGCCAGCATAATATCGATCCCTTCGGCGTGGATTTCGCCGCGCCCCGCTCCGCTTTGCGGCCGCGCCAGCGCCACGATCAGCAACGCCACCGCCGCAACCCGCAACGCAAACGGCAGGCCGCGCAACCGTACGGTGGCGGGGAGCGGAAACGGTTTTAACGCGGCCGCGCCGGGAAAAACCACGGCCGGCTCAATCCGTGCCCCCCTCCGCCGCCGCCATACCCATAGCGGCAGGACAAGAAGAAGCAATAGCCAAAGCGGGTCTTCAAATCTCATCAATCACCCATCCACAGCGCTGTTTGAGAGGTCATATTGTTTGACAAAGCATCGCACGTCTGTTAACATCTTTTCAATCTGATGTTTCGCAAAAATAATTCGCGTCAAAATAACCGGAATTCCGCGCACAAACCAAATCCGCAAGGACACAGGGAAAGCGCGGGACAGCCGAAGTCCGTATCGCCCAATTACCGCGTGGACTTGATGGCCCACACCTTCACCCAGCAGACGGGCGGCAACGCGCCCGGTTTTGGCCCGCGGCAGGGAAGCTCCGGTTTCGGCAACCAGCCGCGCCCGCAACAGCCGCATCACCAAAAACCGCGCGGGCAACAGCCGCGGCCTCAACAACAGCAACAGCCCCGCGGGCAGCAGCATTACCAGCCGCGCCCCCAGCACCCGCCTTTGGCAAAGAAGGGATACGTAAATATTACCCTGGAAGTTCCGGGCGATATGCTGGCCGCATTCAAAGAAAAAAATGCCGCGGACGGCAGAACCGGGCCCGAAGTCATTAACCAACTTATCAGCCTCTACAACATGGGCAAGGTAACGCTCTAGCCGCCACCGGCCCTTTGCCTTTGCATCCGGTTTCCCCGGCGCTTCCACCTGAAGTCATCTTACCGCCGAATGCTCCATTTTTGTAATAATCCGCTGGAGGCGGTATACTAATGCGTAGAGGTGGGAACGGAGTTAAGCCGTTCTTAACAATAAAAAGGGTGACTAGGGGGGAGGCGGACGCACTCCGCCGATGCAACAATGAGAATACTCATCGCGGCTGAGAATCCGTTCGAGCGCAGGGACATCCGTGCCTTCTTGCGCGAGCTTCCGTTCGAAAAATGGGACGACACCATGTCGCTTAAAATTTCGGACGAAACCCCGGGCCAAGGCTCGATCATGTTCGTACTTGCCGGCCACCCGAAAGGCAATTATTACGATCTCATCATCGCCGCCAACGAATTCAAGAAAGGCACCGGTCTCCAGTTGGCCAAAATGCTGGAAGAAAACGAGTTGTCCCCCTCAGTGCCGATCATTGTTTACGGCGCCACGGAGGAAACGGGGAAAAAAATTCCCGAAACCACCTGCCTGTTGCCGGCTCCCGTCACAAAAGACTCATTGACCGCCGCGTTGGAAAAAATCGCGCTGGCGCTCATCCATAAAGAGGACGCGCGGAGGAAAGCCGCCATCGAAAAGCTTATGCAGAAACTTGCCGCCGGCGAGCGGGTGGCAAACTTCCCATCGCAGCTTGATAACATCTATATCCGCTCCGTCGCCAACATCCTCCATCTCCGCAAATACGCGCCCTGGCACGTTTCCTCGCATCTAAGCCTGGTGAACATATACATGGGATGCAACAAATACGAGTCGGCCATCCCCCACGCGAGAACGGCGATCAAGATCGACCCCGGCAACCAGCAAGCCCACCGCCAGTTGGCGCTGGCATACCGGCGGGCGGAAAAATCGTTTGAAGAGCTGGGGGAACTGCTGGAGATGCTGAAAGACAACCCCTCCTCCTCCGACACCCTGCTGAAGGTGGGAGAAGCCTACCTCCGCGCGGAGGATTACACCAAGGCGGAGGAGTTCTTCATCAAGGCGATCAACGCCTACAGCCCGGAGGAGGAAAACCGCGGCCGCGCCAAGCTCCATGTGGGACTGGGGCGGGCCTATGCCGGCGAGGCCGGGCAAGGACAAGACGGGGTGAAAATGGCCTTGGCGCGCGAAGAATTCAACAAAGCCATCCACCTTTACCCGCTCCTCCTTTCCGCATACAACAACCTCATCCTCGTTTACCGGAAGCTGGGCCAGTTCGAGGAAGCGATGAAGATAATGGAACTGGCGGTGGACATCACTCCCGACAACGCCGAGGACTGGCTGGCGCTATTCGAGATATTCCTCGTCGACGGCGACCAGAAAAAAGCCCGATACTGCCTGCATAAAGCGCTCAAATACGACCCGGAAAACCAGATCACCCTCTGCACGGCCGCGGAAACATATGTGCGGCAAGGGATGTTCGAGGACGCCACCGGCCTCTTTGAAAAAGCGGTGGAGGTAAACCCCTCCGATGCCCTGAAACTCGATCCGGAGGATCCCGGCCTGCACCACAACCTTGGCACCGCCTACCGCCACATGGGCGACATCGTCAAAGCGCGCGCGGAATACGAGGCCGCACTGCGCCTGCAACCCGACTTTTCCGAAGCGGCCGAGGCGCTCAAACGGCTGCAAAAAGCCGACGCGGGGGGATAAGGAGTACCCATGGCAAATCCCGAAGAAAAATCCCGCGCGGCGTGGCGCAGCGAAAAGGGCCTCCGCCTCTTTGTAATCCTGACGGTTTCGATCGTGTTGGCGGAATTCCTCATTATGCTCCTATTGCAGTTTTTCCAGATTACCTCCCCGCTGGCCGATTTACTGCTGGATACGGTGCTGCTGACGCTGGTGGTCGGCCCGCTCACCTATTTTCTGTTTTACAAAAACCTGCTCAAGGATATCGCCGCGCGGGCCGTGACCGAGGAAAAACTGCGCGCCCTTACCGCCTCGCTTGAGGATCAGGTCCGCATCCGCACCGCCAAGCTCGCCTCGACCGGAGCCGAGATACGATCCATTTTAGAATCGACCGCGGACGGCATCATCCGCATCGACACCAAAGGGATCATCCAGACAGCCAACCAGGCCGCCCACCGCATTCTGGGATACCGGAGGATAGCCTTGGTGGGCCAAAACATTTCCACCATCATTCCCGAAGCCAACATGCAGGTGCTGGTGGAAGGATACATCGCCTTCCTCGGCGGCTGGGCGGGAGAATCCACCTCTAACGCCGTCGACGCCACCGCGATAAAAAAGGGGGGCGAAACCATCTCTGTTGAAATCGCCATCTCCGAGTGCATCATCGACCAGAAAATATACTATGTCCTCATCATTCGCGATACAACCGAACGCAAAAAGACGCTAGACCTGCTGATGGAGCACGAGAAAGCGCTTTCAAACGCGCAAGCTATCGCGCATTTGGGCAGTTGGGAGATGGATACCCACACCGGTAAAATAACCTGCTCCGACGAATTATTCAGAATTTACGGTTTCGAACCCGGGACTTTCGAGCCAACATTCAATAGTTTCATGGGATTTGTCCATCCAGAAGACAGAAATATAATTGAAGACCGTATTTCCGATATTCTATCCGGAAAGATTTCGCATCTTGGGTTTGACATACGGATAATCCGGCCAAACGGGCAGGTGCGGGTTCTTCACGACAGGTTCGAGGTCATTACCGGCGCTGATGGCAAGGCGGCTAAATTAGTCGGCATCAACATGGATATAACCGAGCGCAAAGCGGCGGAGGATAAGCTAAAGGCGGCGAAGGAAGAGGCGGAGGCCGCCACGGTGTTGAAAGACAAATTCGTCTCGCTCGTTTCCCACGACCTGAAAGGGCCGCTGGGCGCCATGCTCGGCTTTATGCAAATCATCCAGAATAAAGAGTCCGAACACCTTCCCCCCATGTCACGGGAGGGGCTCAAACACGCCATCGAGTCGGGCTGGAAAATGACGGCGCTCATTGAAGACCTCTTAAACCTGGGCCGCGTGCGAACCGGCAAGATCACTCCGCATTTCCGTTTCTTCGATGCGTTTTCCGCCGCCAACAAGGCGATCGCCCAGATTGGCGAAGCCGCGGCCGCAAAAGGGATAACCATACATAACCGTATCCCGCGCGGCACCAGAATGCATGCCGATGAAACGCTGATCGCCGAGGTGTTTTACAACCTCCTCTCGAACGCCATCAAGTTCAGCCGCGCGGGGGATGACGTAACGGTTTTCACGGACAGCGGCCCCCTCCCGGCCATCGGCGTGGCGGATCATGGCGCCGGCATCCCCCCGGAACGGGTGAAACACCTTTTCAGTTATGAAAAAAAGACCTCGACCCCCGGCACTAACCATGAGACCGGCAGCGGGCTGGGGCTTCCCCTCAGCAATGAAATCGTTGCCGCGCATGGCGGCACGTTGACGCTGCAGTCCGAGCCGGGCAAAGGAAGTACATTCTTCGTCATGTTGCCGCTCAACCAGCGGCCCCGAATCCTGTTGGTTGACGACGAACCGGCGCTGCGGGAGCTGCTGAAACGGCATTTGGCCCCGCTGGAATCCGACCTGCTGGAAGCCGGTGATGGGGATGAGGCGCTTCGCCTGTTGCGCGGGGGCGAGAGGGTTGATCTTGTGGTATCAAACGTCTGGATGCCGACGGTGAATGGCATGGAACTGGTTATGCGCATGAAAGAGGACAAAAAGCTGAGGCACATCCCGGTGATCATGCTCACGTCCGATAACAGCATGGATACCCGCGAAAAGGCGCTGGGCGTCGGAGCGGACGATTTTTCCACCAAGCCGGTCGACCCGAACGATTTGTTGCCACGTATCCGCCGCTTTATCGGCTGAGATATAAAAAGCCCGGAGGTTTTTAAAACCTCCGGGTTGCGGAATCATTGGTTGCGGGGACAGGATTTGAACCTGCGACCTCCGGGTTATGAGCCCGACGAGCTACCAGACTGCTCTACCCCGCTTTGTGATAATGAGTTAACTGGCCTTCAAAGTCAATCCCAAATCACCGATAAAACGGCGCAACGGGCAACGCTTTTCCCAAGTAACGGAAAACACTACCCTCCACGAGCCATTCGGGATAGAATAAAATGGTTATCGAAGACTATAAGCTTGGCGTGTTCGAAAAGGAGCAAGGTATGGGCAAAGATACCGTAACCGTCACCAATAACGCCACCGGCAATTCAGCGGAATTTCCACTGCTGAAGGGAACACATGGGCCGGACGTGGTGGACATATCCACGCTTTATCAAAAACTGGGGATATTCACATACGACCCCGGATTCAAATCGACCGGCAGTTGTAAAAGCGCCATCACCTTCATCGACGGCGAAGAAGGAATACTGCTCTACCGCGGCTACCCCATCGAGCAATTGGCGGAAAAAAGCAGTTACCCGGAGGTCTGCTACCTCCTCTACTACGGCGAACTGCCGACCCAAAAACAGTACGCCGATTTCGACCGGATCATGACGCACCACAGCATGGTGAACGAATCGCTGCGGACGTTCTACCAGGGTTTTCACCACAACGCGCACCCGATGGCGATCATGGTGGGGGTGGTGGGAGCGCTGTCGGCCTTTTACCACGACTCGCTGGAAATAGGCGACATGCGGCATCAGGAGGTCAGCGCCCACCGGCTGATCGCCAAAATGCCGACCATCGCGGCGGCCTGTTACAAACACAGCATCGGCCAGCCGATGATCTACCCCAAAAATAAAATGAGCTACGCCGCCAACTTCCTGAACATGATGTTCAGCGTGCCGGCGGACGACTATGAGGTGAACCCGGTGCACGCCCGCGCCCTGGATCTCCTCTTTATACTTCACGCCGATCACGAGCAGAACGCGAGCACCAGCACGGTGCGGCTGGCCGGCAGCTCGGAGGCCAACCCCTTCGCGGCGGTAAGCGCCGGCATCGGCGCGCTATGGGGGCCCGCGCACGGCGGCGCCAACGAGGCGGTGATCAGGATGTTGGAACAGATCGGGGATCCGAAAAACATAGAGAAGTTCATCGCCCGCGCCAAAGACAAAAACGACTCCTTCCGCCTGATGGGCTTTGGCCACCGTGTCTACAAAAACTACGATCCGCGCGCGCGGATCATCGGCAAGATGGCCAAGGAAATGCTCGGCACCACCAGCGGCAATGATCCGCTGCTGGAAATATCGATACGGTTGGAGGAGATCGCGCTCAAGGATCAATACTTCATCGAGCGCAAACTCTACCCGAATGTCGACTTCTACTCCGGCATCATATACAAGGCGATGGGCATTCCCACAAACATGTTCACTGTGTTGTTCTCAATCGCCCGCACCATCGGCTGGATCACCCAGTGGCATGAGATGATCAACGACCCGCAGCGCTCCATAGGCCGGCCCCGCCAACTTTACACCGGCGCGGCCACACGCGACTATGTGCCGATCACCGCGCGGGGATGAGGAGTAACAAAATGACCGCCAGGAAAATGACCGCCCTGTTGATCGACGACTCGAAGCTGTCGCGCAACCTGCTTAAACACTACATCTTCAGCGAATACGACGATGTGGAGGTCATAGAGGAGAACCGGGGGGCTTCGGGCCTGCAGGCCTACTTCAGCCAAGAGCCGCACCTCACATTCCTGGATCTCACCATGCCCGAGATGAGCGGATTCCAGTTCCTTGAGGAAGTGAAAAAGCGCGGCAAAAAGGGAAAAATCGCCGTCCTCTCTGCCGATGTGCAGGAGATCAGCCGCCAAACGGCACTCGGACTGGGCGCCGATTTCTTCATCCAGAAGCCGATCAAAACCCAACTGGTGAAAATCAATAACATCGTGGACCAGGTCCGCGACTCGCTTGGTTTGGGAACCATTCAACTTGACCAGGATGAGAAGGAATCCATTGCCGAAATATTCAATATCGGAGTTGGCAAGGCGGCCGATTCCCTGTCGAAGCTCACCGGACTTAAGATCGACCTCTCCATCCCCCAGGTGGAACTGGTGGAACGCAACGCCCTAACCGCGACGCTGCGCAACAACTTCGATCTGAAGGGAAAAGTGGTCACCCTGCAACAAGGGTTCAGGGGCGATTTCCACGGGTTGGCGTTCCTCATCCTCTCCCCTGACAAGTTGCGCGAGTTGGTGGAGCTTATTCTCAGCGGTGAAGCGAACCTGGATGAGGAAGAAGTCTACCGCGACAGCGCCACGGAGATCGGCAACATTATCATCAGTTCCTGCCTCAGCGCCTTCGGCAACACGGTGGAAACGCCGCTTACGCTCCTGCCGCCCGCGATGGTGGAAGCGGAAGAGGACATCCTTACGGGTGCCGGGGGCGATCCCGCCTTCATGCGCCACGCGCTGGTGGCCCGCGTCGGCCTGCGCATACAGCAACGCAACATAGGCGGTTTTCTGGTGCTGGTGATCAGCGTGGGGAGCATGAAACTCCTCCTTGCCTGCCTGGAAAAAATGTCAGGCAAGTAGGCCGGCCGCTGCCGCCGGTTAGCGGAAAAGGCGGGCGGTGACGCGGTTGTATTCCGCCTCGTGATCCCTCAATATCCCCTCGGCGGCAAACGAAAAATGCCCTCCCGGCGCGATGATCAGATGTTCCAGAAGCCGCACTCCCATAACCGCGGCGGTGAAGCCTGTCTCGCGGGTTAGCGCCCGGTCTTCATCCGACGGCAACGGCTCGCCGCCCGGATGGTTGTGCGCCAGCACGATGGCGGCCGCGCCGCCTTTTACCGCGCGTTCCACAATCTGCCGCGGCGTAACCGGAACTTCGGTGGCGGTGCCGGCGGCAATACTCTCCTCATCCACAATCTCGTGGGCGGCGCTCAGGTAAATCACCCTGAACACTTCGTGTTTTAACCCGCGCATGGCGTGGTTCAGGTAATCCAGCACCTCTTCGCTATTATTGAGATACGGCCTTCCCATCATCCGTTCCCGCAGGAATTTGCGGGTGATCTGGTGAATGAATTTAATGCCAAAAGCGTTATTAGGCCCGATCCCCTTGATCACCGTCAAATCGGCCAACTCGGCCTCCAGCACATTGCGGAGCGTCTTGAATTTTCCCAGCACATCGCGCGCCGACTGTTTGCAATCACGGCGCGGGGTGGCCAATGTAAGCAGAAGTTCGACGATTTCCTCGTCGGTAAATTTCTCCAGCCCGTGTTGCAGGAATTTCTCCCGCAACCGCTGGCGGTGCCCTTCCCGTTCCGGCGTATCCATCATCGCCCGTAAATATCCGCCAAGGTAAACACCATCAACCCAATCGATATCATGCCGTTCACGTTGAAAAACGCCACGTTCACGTTCCGCAGGTCGTCCGGCCGCACCAAGCGGTGTTCATACCAAAGCAGGGCGGCGGTGCCGGCAACCCCCGCCAAATATATCCATCCCAGGGTTCCCGCCGCGTACCACAACGCAACGAGAAACAGTATCATTGCCACATGCGCCCCGGCGGCAAACCGCAATCCCCGCGCCACGCCAAAACGGGAGGGGATGGAAAAAAGACCATGGGCACGGTCGTGTTCCACATCCTGGCAACTGTAGATGATGTCAAGGCCCAGCAACCAGAACACTACCGCCCCGCCAAGCAGCAGCGGCGCCGCCGCCACTGAAGCCGTGACCGCTATCCACGCCCCCACCGGGGCAAGCGCCAAAGCAATGCCGAGAAACAGATGGGAATAGGGGGTGAACCGCTTGGTGAAGGAATAGAAAAAAACCACCGCCAGCGCCACCGGCGAAAGGTAAAAAGCGAGCGGATTGATGACCCGGCAAGCGATAACGAAAAGCATCGACATGACAATCACAAAAACAATG
>JAHFEJ010000017.1:15546-45457 GCA_023248535.1 Nitrospinales bacterium
GCGGCGCACCAGCCCCGCCGCAAGCGGACGGTCTTTGGTACGGGGATTGCCGCTGTCGAAGCGGGCATCGGTGAGCCGGTTAAAAGCCATGGCGGCGCTACGGGCAAAAAACATCGCGGCGATGATAAGCCCCATCAGGCGCGGCTCTGGCATTCCCCCCGCCGCGATAAAGGCCCCCATCACGGCAAACGGCATGGCAAAAAGCGTGTGCTCTACCTTGATGTCCTTCAGAATGAAATGCAGATCCTTCATTATCGCTTTCCGCCCCATGAATACCTGTCTGTGTAACCCCCGCCAAATCCGCCGCCGACCCCGCTGGCAGGAGCGCGGTTTGCGTGGTAACTCAGCCTTTGCTCGGCGACGTCTTCGGGTATATCGCGCAGGAAAACGGACGGCTTGGCGATATCGCGTTTGCCGAAAGTGCGGCGGCTCATGGCGTGGGTAAGGTAGAGCTTGCGCATGGCGCGGGTCATCCCCACATAACAAAGGCGGCGCTCTTCGTCCATCTGATCATCGTCCTTCAGGCTGTTGGCGTGCGGCAACAGGCCATCTTCCAATCCAGCCATGAACACCGCCGGAAACTCCAATCCCTTTGATACATGCAGAGTCATGATGCAGACCGCATCGGATTTTTCATCCACGAGGTCGGCCTCTGACTGCAACGAGGTCCGTTCCAGAAATTCCGTTATCGGCTCGTTGGCATAGGGCGCATTGGCAAGCTCCTGGAGGTTCTCGGCGCGGGCATCGTCCTGCGCCGTTTTCTTTTCCCGCAACGCCTCGATGTAGCCGCTCTTTTCCAGCGTGAACTTTATCAAGGCCGCCGCCGGCATCCCCCCCGCTGCGTCCCTGATCACGCCAATAAGCCCGCCAAACTCCACCAGCTTTTTTCTAGCGGCGGCGGAAACGCCGTTTTCCATCATGCAGGCGGCCAATGCGGTGACATTGTTGGCGCGGGCGAATTCCTTCAGCTTCAGCAGGCTTGCGGCCCCCACGCCGCGCGGCGGGAACGTGACGGCGCGCTGGAAACTGATCTCGTCGTTTCCATTCACCGCCAGGCGCAGCCACGCCATCAGGTCTTTCACTTCCTTCCGGTCATAGAACTTGAGGCCGCCGTACACGCGGTAGGGTATCCCTTTTTGGTTGAACGCCTCTTCAATAACGCGGGATTGCGCGTTGGTGCGGTAGAAAACGGCCACATCGCCGTAACGGCGACGCCCCTCTTCCACCGCTTTTTTTATCTCGCGCGCGATGAAATCGGCTTCATCCAGTTCGTCGGCGGTGGTCATCAGGGTTATCGCTTCGCCGGACGGGGCTTTGGTCCACAGGGTTTTTTCCTTGCGCCCCTCGATGGCGGCCACCACGCCGTGGGCCGCTTTCAGTATGTTGCCGGTACTGCGGTAATTTTCCTCCAGCAGGATCACCTTGCAGTTTTTGAAATTTTTCTCGAAATCGCCGATATTCCCCACCCGCGCGCCACGCCAGCGGTAAATGCTCTGATCGTCATCCCCCACCACGAAGATGTTGCCATGGCCGCTTCCCAGCAGATGAATGAGGCGGTACTGTACCAGATTGGTATCCTGAAACTCGTCCACCATGATGAACTGAAAATAACCGCGGTAGGTTTCCAGCACTTCGGGACACGTCTCGAACAGCCGTATCACCTGCACCATCAGATCGTCGAAATCGACGGCATTGTTTTCCTTCAGCCGCTGCTGGTACTGGAAGAAGATTTCGGCCACCACCTTGCCGCCGCGTTGCGTTCCGTCGGCGGCCATGTGCTCCGGCCCTTTCAGGTCGTTCTTGTATTTGCTGATAAGCCCCATCACCTTGCGGTGCGGCAACTCGCTGTCATCGATCCCCTTTTCCTTCAGTATCGCCTTTACCAGCGATTTTTGGTCAGACGCATCGAACACAACCGGCATCGCCGCGTATCCCAGCTTGGCCCACTCGGACTTGAGAATCCGCAGGCAGGTTGCGTGAAAAGTGGAGACCCACATGCGGCTCACATCGATGCCAATGAGGCGCGCGATGCGCTCTTTCATTTCATGCGCGGCTTTGTTGGTGAATGTGACACAGAGAATGGACCAGGGGGAAGCCCCCATTTCGACCAGCCGCGCAGCGCGCGCGGTGATGACCCGCGTCTTGCCCGAACCCGCGCCGGCCAGCACCAGCGCCGGGCCGAATACATGCTCCACCGCCTCGCGCTGGCGTTCGTTCAGCGGTATTTCCATCGGCGAGGGGTTACTTGGCCTTGCGGCCGACGAACTCGTCCAACTCCGGCTTTACTTTATCGTACGGCAAATATCCGCGCTGGATACGGAAAACCTCGCCATTCTTGACCAACGCTATCGAAGGGGTACCCGTTATCTTCAACTCCCCGGCGCGTGCCATGTCGTTCGCCAGCTTTCCGTTCACCGCCTCCTCCATGGTATTGTCCGGCTTCATGGAAGGAAGTTTTTCCTTGATGTAGTCCAGTATCCTTTCCTGATTGTCGAAAATCTCGCTGCGCGTCTTCAGGTAGGCCTCCTTCCCCTGGTAATAAGCGACGCTGTTGGCGTACGCCACGGCCATCGGCGAATAGGGGTGCGACCCGATGATGTAATCGCGGAAAACGATGGATATCTCCGGATATTCCTTCATGATCTGGCGTTCGATCATTTCGTTTTGCTTGCAATAGTGGCACTGGTAGTCGGAGAAAATTTCCAGGTGATACGGCGATGCCGGGTTTCCCGTGCTGGTGATGCTCTCGGCGCGTCCGATAATCGGCCCACCCGCCTGAACTTTGTGCGGAACGAAAAAAACGGCGAATGCGGCGGCCGCCAGCCCCAGCATGGCCGCGCGGTATCTTCCCCGGCGGGCGGGGAGGAACGCGGTGGCGAACAGCAGGACGCCCAACAACATAACAACGGCAAATTGAATCATACAGAGGATACAAATAGCCTGAATTACATAAATCTGCAAGTAGACAAAATAAAATTCCGCCCCCGCCATCACCCCGGCGAACAGCCCGGCCCACGCCGCATTGCGCCAGTACAGGGCAACAAGCGCCACATAGGAAGCCAAACCCCAATAGCCCAGCGAGATGCCGAACAGCGACGAGTACCGCGAACCGCGCACCGCTTCGCATCCGCTTCCCGGTCCGCCGCAAATGGCGGCCACCGTTGGAAGGTATTTTTCCAGCTCGGTCAGAATGCACACTATCAAGCCCGCGGCGATGAGCGCGTAGAACGCAACCCGCTCCTTAGGAAGCCCCTTTATCATCGCTCTCCATTTTCAATTCCCCGATGTTGATATCCGGCGGCTTTACCGGCGGAACCTCCGGCTCCCCTTCCTTCTTCCTCTTCTTAAGCAAACCTTGCGGCTCCCAATACGGGGTCGTCTCAAAATACGAAAAAACGGCTTCTTCCTCGCTCCGCGTGGGATTTTCGGCATCTTCCGGCGCGGGGGAACTGACAAGCATTTCCTGCGCAACCAGCGCTTGCACCTGTCCGCTGCCCGCCCGGATGAACAGTGACGCGGGTATCAACAGCCGCTTGCCGGCGATCCGCAACAAGCCGCCGATCTCCACCATCACATAGCGCACTTCCCGCGCTTCCGGATCGTACAGCAGGTCCAACACCGGCGCCACGGTCTTCCCCGTGCTGTCGATTACGTCGAACCGCTGTATCCGCCATTCAAAAGGAAGTGCGGCATCGCCTTTAAACGCCCTGATCATGGTGGAATTGTATCATGGTTCACGGGGCGTTTTGGCCTCATCCCGGAACGAAAAGCGGGTATAATGAGCCGTAGTTTTTTAAGGAATACCCCGATGAGCAAGCCA
Organism: Nitrospinales bacterium; assembly: GCA_023248535.1. Taxonomy (GTDB): domain Bacteria; phylum Nitrospinota_A; class UBA7883; order JACRGQ01; family JACRGQ01; genus JACRGQ01. The sequence continues at coordinate 19,367 of JAHFEJ010000017.1, forward strand.
AGCATACTTCTGGTTGATGACAACCCGGACAACATATACCTTCTGGAGGTAATTCTTCAGTCGCGCAACTTCACCACGTACTCCGCCACAAACGGGCGCGAAGCGGTGGAAACGGTGAAGGCCTACCCCGGCATCGACCTGATACTGATGGATGTGATGATGCCGGAGATGGACGGTTTCGAGGCCAGCCGCCATATCCGCAACCGCACGGAAAGCGCCCATATCCCGATCATCATGATGACCGCCAAAAAACGCGAGCTGGGCGATGTGGTGCGCGGGCTGGACGAAGGGGCGCTGGAATACCTCACCAAACCGTTCGAGGAAGAAGAGCTGCTTGCCCGCGTACGTTCCATGCTGCGCATCAAACGGCTGCACGACAGCAACCGCGAGCTTCTGGATAAAGTGCTGGCCCAGCAAAAAGCAATGGATATGGAACTGAAAACCGCCGAAAAGGTTCAGTACGCCATGCTTCCGCCGCCCGGAGCCTATCCCGCCAAGGACCGCATCATCGTGGAAGCGCACTACCGCGCGGCCGCGTCGATCGGCGGCGATTTTTACGACATCATGGAATACGGTCCCGGCAAAGTGGCCTTTCTCATCGCCGATGTTTCCGGCCACGGCCCTTCCGCGGCCCTCATCGTGGCGATGCTCAAAACCATCCTTGCCAACGAAGCGGCCCAGCGCCCCTCCCCCGCCGAATTGATCACCCGCATCAACAAGAAGATCATCGGCCTGATCCCGGATGATCATTTCATCAGCGCATACTTCGCCGTGGCCGACCTCGATGCCCGTATGCTCACGGGCTGCCGCGCGGGTCATCCTTTACCGATGATTTTCTCGGCGGCACGGCCCGGAATCCTTTCGCTGGATACCCCGGGAACCATTCTGGGGATGTTTGCCGACGCGGTTTTCGGCGAAAGTACCGTAGCGCTGGCCCCCGGCGACAAACTGCTGCTCTATAGCGATGGCATATTCGAAGTGCCGAATAAAGCGGGCGAACTCTACGGTCTGGCCCGGCTGCGGGAATTCATCCTGGACCACCGTACCGATGACTGCCGCACGCTGCTTGATAAAATGAATGCGGAAGTCGACGCCTTCTGGGACGGCGAGACGATACGCGACGATGTGGCCGAGTTGGCGGTGGAGTTCAAATAAATCCCGTGGCGCGCGATGTTCCGTTGAAAACGCTCGGTACCCGCATCGGCCACACAACGCTGGCGCGGCAAAGAACAGGCTGTACCGTGCTGCTCTTCGATACTCCCGCCGTCTGCGGAGTACAGGTGGCCGGTGGCGCCCCCGGCACACGCGAGACCGACCTGCTCGACCCCTCCTGCCTCGTCAACGAAGTCCACGCCATCCTCCTTACCGGCGGCAGCGCCTTCGGTCTGGCGGCGGCGGATGGCGTAATGCGTTTTTTGGCCGAACAAAAGATAGGCTTCGCCGTCGGCGCCGACCGGGTGCCAATCGTCCCTGCCGCCGTCATCTACGATAGGGCCAATGGCGAGCCAGCGGCCCCTTCGGCAAAAGATGGATACGGTGCGTGTAGAAAAGCGGCCTATACCACGCGCAGCGGTGCCGTTGGCGCGGGCTGCGGCGCACGGGTGGGAAAGTTTTCAAGGAGTTGTGTGCCCGATGCGGGCGGCCTTGGCGTAATAGTGAAAATGACGGGAAACATAACCATCGCGGCGGTGATGGTGGTAAACGCCTTCGGCAACGTGATCGACCCCTCAACCGGACATATCGTGGCGGGCGCAACCGATAAAAAGGGAAACAAGGTTCCCTACGCCGGCGAAAAAACCTTTGGTTTCGCGGGATCCAACACTGTCATCGGCGCGGTGATAACCGACGCGGCACTGACCAAGGCGCAGGCCAAGCGGATAGCAATGGCGGCGCACGACGGGCTGGCGCGGACCGTGGTTCCCGCGCACACGATGTTCGACGGTGACACGATTTTCGCCGCATCAACCGGCAAAAAAAAGGCGGACATCAACGCGCTCATCGCCGACGCCGCGCAGGTGGCCGCGCTTGCCATCCTTGCTGGCGTCCGCCGGTAGGGTTTTGGCAAACTTATGCTTAACTCTGTAAAATCCAAAAACAATAAACTGATCCGTTTGACAGATGAACGATGGGCGCACATTACGGAAGAACATTGCGAAATTGCCGGAATGCGCACGGATGTACTGGAAACCATTGCATTCCCCGATAAGATCGTTATGGGAAATGCAGGTGAATTACTTGCGGCAAAGGAAATATCTCAAGGAAAACTTCTCATTGCCGTCTACCGGGAGCTTGAACGGGACGGCTTCATAATTACCGCTTTTCTCACAAGTAAGGTACAATCCCTCTTAAAGGAGAAAGAGTGTATGGCCTTAACCGCAGACATCAAGGATTTCATTAAGCTCGTCCCTGCAATGAAGGAAACCCCTTCCCGAAGCGCGTGGATTTCCTATGACGAAGAAGCAGATACCCTGTACGTCAGCTTTAAAAAGCCCGCGGTAGCCACCGATAGCGAGATAACCGACGATGATTTGATCGTCCGTTATGAAGGCAAGGAAATCGTCGGCATCACCATCCTACACGCCAGCAAGCGGCAATGACCGCGACATGAAGGCTTTTCAAGCGCATACAAATATTCTTACTGGTACATTTACGCGAGAAAAACTGCCAAATCCGGCGGGAGACCCAAATGAAGTTTGTTAACTCTTTTGTGAGAGTTCCTTTAATGCATCTTTAATATTTGACGTAGAATGCATCGTATTCTTACCTTAGGGAAAGGTTTTTCACCTTTAATGAATCCCCACCACCATAATTATGGGTTAAATTCCTTTAGTCGCAAGAAAATGTATTGGACGCAAAGGTAACATGCTTTTATCTTCATCATTTAATTTTGTATAAAATTCAAGCCAGAGGTCTCTAAACCTAGGGAGGTCTATAAGTTCTATATGAACAAGTGAATTCCTCGCCGCACTTTTCGAATCTTGAGTAAAACCTCCAGTTGAAATGAATATCCCTGTATCTCCATTTTTTTGGAGAAGACCCATCAACTGACGGATTTCATCAACTGAGGCCGGATTTTCCCGATGTTTAACCTGCACCTTAAAGCGAGGCAATTCTGCTCCAAGCGGGTCTTTGTAAGCTACGATATCGATTCCTCCATCCTTCCCCTTTGGAGCAACGAAAGGTGTGTAATATCCCATCCCTCTAAAAAGAGCGGCAGCTAAATCTTGGAATTCATAGGCATTTTTTTCATAGATGAATTCTTTTAATCCCTCGAACGCTCTTTGCTCAATTTCATCCAATTCAGCATCAAGAAGTTTTTCGGGTTTTTGAGATGCCTCCTCCAAGCCTTCCTTGGTATCAATTGATTCAGATTCTTTGATGATGTTTGTACTTGCCCACTCTTTATATTTCGCAGAAGCCGTTTGAAGGAGCAGTATTTCCCCAAGCTCTATAGCTCTCTCTCCTTCAGGAGTTAAGTACCAAATGCCCTTTTTTTTGAGCAAATACCCGGCTTTGATACAATCAATGCTAAAAAAATGAAGTATGGATTGCCATCTAATATATCCAGATTTTTCATATTTGGCTTTAGCCCAATCGTCAAGTGTTACTCTTTTGGCTATCTGCAAAATGATTTCTTTACCAGGTTGTTGACCATCATGCTCTTTCAATATTTGGAAGGCCGCATAGATTACCTTTGCAGCAAGTTTTCTTGACGGAGCTAATTCTTCTTTTGCCAAAATTACGCCTTCTTCCTTTTGGTTGGATTACTTGCATCGCTTATAATTTTGCAAGCCCCCGAGTTGCCGGTATCGTCATATCTAGTGCTGAGGTGCCATCAGATGCCATCACCATCCCACAATAAACCTTCAGACTAATGGCAATCGCCATTAGTTATTCCCAGTTAATAAGAATTATTTTATACCACGATTCCTCTTCTATTGCATCTCTACTGGCACTGCGAATTAGGATTTCTTAAAGAATTTTCCCAAATCCCAGTCGGTGACGACTTTCAGCGGTTTTCCCTGGCGGTCGGCATACATCAGGAATTTTTTGTCGATGGCGTGGCGGAACACATCAAGCGTCACCTTCACATCCTGTATGCAGTAGTCGCGCACCAAATCCATCTTCCCTTCTTTCACCCAGCGCAGCGATTGCAGGCCGTCGCCGCTTTTCCCCAGCCCCAGCGTGGCCTGCGCCACGCTATCCAGCTTCACCCGGTGCTTCAGCTTTTTTTCCAACTCTTCCAGAATGTCGAGGGTGGGCAGGGTCTGCTCCAGCTTTTCCGCCGTGTACCCTTTCAACACGCCATAATCAAAGTTGCGTGAGTTGAAGCCGACCACCAGATCGGCGCTTTTCAACAGCGCGATAAGCGCGGGAACGTCTTCTTCATAAAAAACCTTGAACTGCCCGTCGGCGCTGTCCCACGCCACGCCGACGGCCACGCGCATCAGATGTTTGTTGTTCCACCCCCCCACCTCGTCGGCGGAAAGGCGAGTTTCGAGATCGAACACAACCGTCCGTTTTTGCTGCTTTTGCGGCTCCGGCGCAGGGGGCGGGGCGTTGAAATCCATTTCCATTTGCGACATCGTGCCCCCATATTACCCGAATCGGTGTTATCATTGGAAAAATATGAAACGCATCCTGCTGGCGCTGCTTGTCCTTTTTTCGCCGCTTCCCGCCCATGCCCAAAACGCACGTGAAGAAGCAAAAATCGGCGAATCCTACGACAAAATGATCCGGCAGATGTTCGGCGTGGTGGAAAACGAAAAGCTGCAACGGTATGTAAGCGAAATCGGAAAAAAACTTTTAGTCAACATCGACGACCCCGAGTTCCAATTCCATTTCACCGTGCTGGACGAACCCGCCATCAACGCATTTGCCGTGCCGGGAGGCTACGTCTACGTCACGCGCGGCATGTTGGCCTACGTGGATAACGAGGCGGAATTAGCCGCGGTGATGGGCCACGAGGTGGGGCATGTGATCGGCCACCACACATACAAGCAGATGCAAAAAAGTCTGGGGGACAGCCTGCTGATCTTCGCGGGCCTTGGCGCCAGCGTCGCCACCGGTCAAGGCGCCAACTCCACGGTCGCGTGGGTGGCCGCTTCCCAAACCCTTTCCCAGCTCAACCGGCTCGGATATGGCCGCGACCTGGAGATGCAGGCCGATGAATTCGGCCTCCTCTATTCATACGACGCGGGATACGATCCGCGCCAAATGCAAAAGCTTTTCCGCACGCTCCAGTTCAAGGAGCGCGTGTCGGGACAGGAATACCATGGGTTCGCAGCCACCCACCCCGATACCATCGAGCGCATAGGCAAGATCGGCGAAAAAGCCGACATCATCGCTAACCGCGGCCCAAAAGCGCTCGCAGTGAAGCGACAGGAATATCTCGATGCCGTTGCGGGGATGCCGTATGGCAAAGGGGATCGCAGAGTCGGCATCCCGCCGCCCTATACGATATCCCTCTACACCCCCCAAAAAGGGGACACCTTCCGAAGTATCGCGCGGGATGCCGCAAAGGACGAATCGCTGGCATTCGATATCGCGATTATGAATAATATGCGGGAGAACGACCCGCTGCCGGAAGGTTACCGCCTGAAAGTGCCGGTGCCGCGCAAGCAGCTTTCGGAAGCGGAACGGCCGATGCCCCATACGGCCATCCCCGAAAATCCTCCCGAAAAAGCCCCTTAAAAAAGAAAACAAACACCCCCCTCTTCCCCTTTAAGCCGGACAAAGGAAAAGGGTATAATGCCGCACTATGAAAACCGTTGAAGTTACCCTGCAAACCGCGCTTGACCACAAACTGACAGCCGATGAATATGAACTGATTAAAAAGCATATGGGCCGTAACCCGAACCTGCTGGAGTTGGGCATCTTCGCGGCGATGTGGAGCGAACACTGCTCATACAAAAGCACGCGCGTTCACCTGCGCCGGTTCCCCACCACCGGCAAATATGTGGTGCAGGGGCCGGGGGAAAACGCGGGCGTCGTCGATATCGGCGAAGGCCTCACCGCCGTCTTCAAGATGGAAAGCCACAACCACCCTTCGTACATCGAGCCGGTGCAAGGGGCGGCAACCGGCGTCGGCGGCATCCTGCGCGACGTTTTCACGATGGGGGCCCGCCCGGTGGCATCGCTCGACTGCCTCCGCTTCGGCCATCCCACGCACGAAAAAACCAACTATCTTGTCGGCGGTGTCGTTCACGGCATTTCGCATTACGGCAACTGCATCGGAGTGCCGACCATCGGCGGCAGCACCCGCTTCCACGAGTGCTACAACGGCAACATCCTCGTGAACGTGATGAACGTCGGCATCGCCCCGCGCAACAAGCTTTTCTTCGGCCATGCCTCCGGCGTGGGAAACAAAATCATCTACATCGGCAGCAAAACGGGGCGCGACGGCATACATGGCGCGGTGATGGCATCGGACAGTTTCGGCGACGAAAGCGAGTCGAAGCGTCCCACCGTGCAGGTTGGCGACCCCTTCACCGAAAAGCTGTTGCTGGAAGCCTGCCTCGAAATATTCGAAGCCGGCATTGTGGAAGGGATTCAGGATATGGGGGCTGCCGGGCTTACCTCTTCCTCGTTCGAAATGGCGTCGCGCGGCGGCAGCGGCATATCGCTGCACCTCGACCGCGTGCCGGCCCGCGAAGAGCTGATGCAGCCATATGAATTCATGCTCTCGGAATCGCAGGAGCGGATGCTGGCAGTGGCAAAACCCGAGAACGAACAGAAGGTCATCGACATCCTGAAAAAGTGGGATCTCGAAGCCGCCACCATCGGCGAGGTGGAAGCGGGCCACAAGAACGTGCGGCTTTATTTCCACGGCGAACTCGTCGCCGACATGCCGGTGTCGCCGGTGGTGGACGCCGCGCCGAAATACGAACGTCCCATGCAAAAACCGGCCTACCTCGCCCAAACCTCCGCCTTCAACACCGCATCGGTGCCGCAACCGGCGGATATTAACGAAACTTTTTACACGCTCGCCGGATCGCTCAACCTCTGTGGTAAAAAGTGGATAACGGAACAGTACGACACGATGGTCGGCATCAACACCGTCTTCGGCCCCGGCCACGACGCGGCGGTGCTGCGCGTGCAGGGAACAAAGCGCGGGCTGGCCGTCTCGGCCGGCTGCAACGAACGCTACGTCTACCTCGATCCGTACGTCGGGGGCATGATCGCGCTGGCCGAATGCGCCCGCAACGTAGCCTGCACCGGAGCGCTGCCGATAGGCGCCACCGATTGCCTCAACTTCGGCTCGCCGATGAATCCCGAAATCATGTGGCAGTTCAGCCAGTCGGTTGACGGCATATCCGCTGCTTGCACCGCGCTGGAAGTGCCAATCACCGGCGGCAACGTGAGCCTCTACAACCAGACCGGCGACGCGGCAATCTTTCCCACGCCGATGATCGGCGTGGTGGGCCTATTTGAAAATGTTGAAAACGCCGTTCCTTCATTCTTTCAGGACGCGGGGGACATCCTCCTTTTGCTGGGAGATGACTTGGGCGAAATCGGCGGGAGCGAATACCTCAAGACCATACATGGACACGACGCCGGTCTGCCGCCAACACTGGATTTGAAAAAAGAAAAAGCGCTTATCGAAATACTGCGGGAGCTGGCGGACAAACGTTTGGTGAAAAGCGCGCACGACATCAGCGAAGGGGGCTTTGCCATCGCCTTGGCCGAATGCTCGCTCCAAAAGCGGCTCGGCTGCGCGGTTGACATCAAAACCCCGTTGCGGCCCGATTTCGCGCTCTTCTCCGAATCACAGTCGCGCGTCATCCTCTCGGTCTTGCCGGAAAACCGCGATGCGGTGGCCGCGCTCATCAAAAAACGGGGGGTCCCCTGCGAGGCGATAGGCGTTACCGGCGGCAACAGCGTCGCGGTGGTCATCAATGGGGTGCTGGCGCTGGACGCCGCTGTCGAACGGTTCGTCACTCTGCACAAAACCTCGTTTGAAAAAACGCTCTTCCCCGGCTGATCACAGACCCGCGCGGCTCATTATCGACGGGCCGCGCGATGGCGCCGCCAACATGGCGGCGGACGAAGCGCTTTTCCTTTCGGCCGCGCACCTTCCATATGCGGCAACGCTCAGGCTCTATTCCTGGAATCCGCCAACCATATCGCTGGGACGGCGGCAAAAGCTGGAAGAGGTAAATAGAGAACAATGCCGCGCAATGGGGATCGACGTGGTGAAACGGATAGGCGGCGGGGCGGCGGTCTATCACGGCGATGAGATCACCTACTGCTTCGTCAGCCGAAGCGATCTTTTGCCCCTGCCGACGGTGGAACAGTGGCGCTGCGCGTTTTCCCTTTTCCTGAAAAAGCTCGGCCTGAAGCCGGACACTATAAACGCGCGCGATGCATCACATCATGACGGCAACGCCTGCTTCGCCTGCGCGGCGGCGGATGAGCCGATGGTAAATGGCAAAAAATTCGTCGGCAGCGCGCGGCGAAAATCAAAAAATGTCTTTTTGCAGCATGGCTCGATACTGCTTTCGCCCCAACCGGACTTTTTGCGGGAACTGGTAACGGGCGCGGAAGCCGATGCCTCCGTTGGACTCAAAACATTGCTCCCCTCCCTCACGCGCGAGGCGGCGCATGCATCCCTCATCGCCGCCATCTCGGAAACCTTTTCCCTCCGTTTCACGTCATTCTAAGCGAAGCGAAAAATCTGGCCGAAAAAGCCCTGGATCCCCGCCGGAGTTTATCCCCGCGCAGGCGAGGGCGGGAATGGCAAAGGGAGAATGCCTTAAAACGGGGCGCAAACGGGTATAATCGCAAAAATGCATATTGATAGCGCGATCAAGACGGTATCCCGCAATGTCATCGTAAACGTAGCGGGGGCTTTCTGGCAGTTCGTCCTCATCATTATCGGAACGCGCCTTGTCCTTCAGCAGATGGGAGCCGACTCTTTCGGCATCCTCGCCTTGGTGGGGGGGACGGCTGGATACTTCCTCTACCTCGATATCGGTATCGGGGAAACGGTCACCAAAAAGGTGAGCGAGACGCAGGACGCTGAAAAACTTTCGCGCACGGTCAGTACGCTCTTCTTCTTCGCGGCCGGGTTTGGGCTGCTGCTGGCCCTGTTCACGGCGTTCTTCGCGCTTTTCGGCGTTCCGGCGCTTTTCTCTTTCGCGCCGCCGCGGATGCAAAGCGCCGTCAGCATGTTTCTGGTGATCGCAGCGGGATTGTGGCTGCTTTACCCGTTATCGATGTTCGCCAAGGTTTTTGTGGGACTCAACCGGCTGGATATATACAACGCGCAGCGGGTGATATTCCAAACGCTCATTCTCGTTATGATTCTCGCGGCGCTCCGCTGGCACAACAGCCCCGAAACGGCGGTCGCGGCGATCACCCTGGGGGGACTCCTCTGGAAAACGGCCGCCTACCTCACCTTGCGCACGATGTACCCGCACATCGAGATACGCCGCCGTCATTTCGACCCCGCGTTGTTGCGCGGCCTTCTGCGATACCAATCCGCCGCCACCGTCAGCCAGGCGGCGGGACACACCGTCTACCAGTGCGACATCTACATGATCGGCATTTTGCTGGATCCGGCCAGCGTGGCGCTCTACTCCATCGCCAACACCATCGCCATGAAACTCACCGAGGTGGCCGGCGTTCTGGGCACCGCCGCGTTTCCGATGATCTCCGGCTTTCATGGCGCGAACATGGGAGATACGGTGCGCAAGAGTTTTAAGCTGGGAACCAAGCTGATGGCGGCCGCCCTGATGCCGCTGGTGGTTTTTCTTTTTGTATATGCCGAGCCGGTAATAACACTCTGGGTCGGCCAAGCGTACCTGCCGGCCGCGCTGGCGCTGAAGTGGCTGCTGGCCGCGTGGTTTATCAATGCCGCCACCGTGATCACATCGCTCACGGTAAAGGCGGTGAACCGTCCCGGCCTGGAAGCGCGAATCGGCGCGGCGGTGGCGGTGGCGAATGTGGCGCTGGATTATTTCTTTATCGTCAAATACGGATTTACGGGGGCGGTCTACGCCACATTTATCACACAGTTAATCGGCTTCATTGCCATAAACGCCGCCGTGTGCCGCCACCTTGGCCTGCCATCGGCGCCGTTCCTGATGCGTCTTCTCGGCACCGCCGGGCTGGGGGCGCTTTTCGGCGTGGTGTACCTGCTGCCGCTGCCGCCGTGGCTGTTCATCGTGCCGCTGGCGCTGCACACATCGCTATTCCTTACGGCGGGTTATTGGCTGGCGCTGGATGCGGAAGAGCGGATGATCATTGGAAACATGCTGCGGATCGTGACGGGGCGCGCCGGAAACTGAACCGGGCTTACCCCCGGTCAATGGGTACGGGTGATGATGTAATCGGCGAGGCCGGCCAGCGCTTCCTGATGGGGGCCGCTGGGGAGTAATTCCAGTTCGGCCAGCGCGTTTTCCACATATTGCTCGGCCAGCCGGGCGGCGTAGCCGATGCCGTCATTCTTGTTGACGATATCCAATATCGCCGGCATCCGCTGGCGGGTGAGATCCTCATTTTTAATGGTCTCGCGCAAGAAGGCCTTTTCGATTTCGCTGGTGTTGCGCCACGCGTGGATCATCGGCAAGGTCACATGCCCTTCGGCCAGATCCTGCCCCACAGGCTTACCGAGCGTCCGCTGATCCGCGGTGAAATCAAGCAGATCATCCACCAACTGGAAGGCGATACCGATATTTTTACCGAACGACGCGAGCGCGCGTCGCTGTTCCGGGGCGGCGCCCCCCAGCCAGCCGCCGATTTCACAGCAGGCGGTGATCAGCGCGCCGGTCTTGCGGTAGACCACATCGAGGTGCTGCTCCTCGGTTATTTCGATATTGCCGATATGCATCAGTTGCAACACTTCCCCTTCGGCGAGGCTGCGGGTGGCGTCGCTGACGGCACGGATGATTTCCTTTGAGCTGTTGGCCGCCATAAGCGCGAACGATTTGGCGAACAGGTAATCCCCCACCAGCACCGAAACCGGGTTGCCAAATTTCGCGTTGGCGCTGGGCAGGCCGCGGCGCGTGCCGGAATCGTCCACCACGTCGTCATGCAAAAGCGTGGCGGCGTGGATATATTCCACCACGGTGGAATGGATGACCGCCTTGTCGCGGCTTTCGGCCCCGCAGAGGTACGATGATAGAAGCACCAACATCGGGCGCAACCGTTTGCCGCCGCCGTTAGTGAGGTAATCGCTGACGAGGGGAATCATGGCGACATCCGACTGATAATGGTGCCGGATGGCCTCTTCCACCGCCTTCAGGTCGGCCCCCAGCAATTGCTGAATGCCCCCTATGGCCATTTTGCGCGGCACAACGGCCTTATGGTCTATCGGCAATGGTAATCCTCCTCCACGGTGCTTCCGGTTGCTGTCTAAATGGTGCCTGGGGCTATTATCGTTTTCAGCGGCGGCTATTGTCAAGGAGTCTCCCCAGGCGCCGGGCCGGAGGTATCCATTTCTTTTACCATAAAGCCGAACCGGGCGAAGTAATAAGTCATCACGGAGCTCAGGTATTTCCGGTTGATCGAGTAGAGTATTTCCTTCCCTTTGCGGCGCGTTTTCACGATTCCCCCTTTTTTGAGCACCGCCAGATGATGGCTTACGGAGGGTTGCCGCATGGTGAAATGCGCGCAAAGGGCCGTCACGTTCAATTCCCGCTCCAGCAGGAGGTCGATCATTTTCAGCCGGTGGAAATCGGCCAACCCCTCGAAACAGTCGCGCAACCGCCCTTCCATCGCGCCATGTTCTTTAGCCATCCCGCGCCGATTATACCTCCAACCCGGCGGGAAAAACAGCGCGTTGGCGGGGGGGCTAGCGCCGTTTCACGTCGAGGCGGTCACGCAGGGCTTCCCCCACCAGCGTCACCGCCAGCGCCAGCAGCATGAGGCACAGGCCGGGAAAAACGGTGAGGCGCGGGGCGATCAGCAGGAAGGCCCGCCCCTCGTTCAGCATCGAACCCCAGCTCGGCGCGGGGGGTTGCACGCCGAGACCGAGGAAGCTCAGGCCCGCCTCCGCCACGATCACCGATGCCAAACCGAAAGCCGCCTCCACCAGCAGCGGCGCGGCGGCATTCGGCAGCAGGTGGCGCGTCAAAATGCGCCATTTCCCCGCCCCCGCCGCCACCGCCGCCGTAACATACTCCCGTTCGCGCAAAGAAAGCAGCTGCCCCCGCGTCAGCCGCGCAAAGCCGGCCCACCCGGTGAGGCAGAGCGCGATGAGCAGATTGCCAAAGCCCGGCCCCAGCACCGCCATCACCGCGATAGCGAGAAGAATGCCGGGAAACGCCTGCGCCACATCGACAACGCGCATCAGCAGCACATCCATCCGGCCGCCCCATACCGCCGCAACGCCGCCGATCAAAATGCCGATGAGGCCGTTGACGGCGATCACCGCGAAACCGGCGGCAAATGAAACCCGCGCGCCGTAAATAACGCGGCTCAAAATATCGCGTCCCAGCAAATCCAGCCCCATTGGATGGGCGGCGGTGGGTGCATCGAGGCTGCACAACAGGTCTTGCGCATATGGGTTGTATGGGGCGAAAAGCGGCGCAGCGGCGGCAAGCGCCCCGAAAAACGCCAGCAGTGAAAGCCCGGCTTTTAGTTTCATCACCGCTCCAGCCGTATCCGCGGGTCAAGCCATGCGTAGAAAATATCCACGGCAAAATTGACGAATACATAACAGAGCGCGATGTTCAATACGCAGCCTTGCACCACCGGATAATCCCGCTTCTCGATAGCCTCGATCATCAGCCGCCCCACCCCCGGCCACGAGAAAATGGTCTCCGTGATCACCGCGCCGGAAAGCAGCGCGCCGAGCTGCAGGCCCATCACGGTCACCACCGGCAGCAATGCATTTCCCAATGCGTGTTTGAGGTACACCATCCGCTCCGGCAGGCCGCGCGCCCGCGCGGCACGGACGTAATCATCCGCCGCCGCCTCCAGCACCGCACTCCGCGTGAGCCGGAGCAGAATGGCCGCCATCCCCGCGCCCAACGTCACCGCCGGGAGGATAATGCTGGCCGCGCCATCGCGCCCCGATACCGGCAGCCACGCCAGCCCGATGGAAAAAACAATGATAAGTAGCGGCCCCAGCCAAAACGACGGCACCGCCGCGCCAATGAGAGAGAAGAAGAGCGTGGCGCTATCCAGCGCGCCGCCGCGCCGCGCCGCCGCCAAAACACCAAGGGGAACGGCGGTAATTGCCGCCAGCAACAACGCCGCCACCGCCAATTCCACCGTTGCGGGCCAGCGGGCCGCGATCTCGGCAAATACCGGCCGCCGCGTGGCGATACTGTCGCCGAGATCTCCGCGGGCCAGCCCCGCAAGATAAACGCCGTACTGGGCAAGAATAGGCCTATCCAGCCCCAGTTCATGCCGTAGCGCCTCTTTCTCCGCCGCCATCGCCGTCTCCCCCAACATCGCCTCCACCGGATCGCCGGGGATGAGGTGAATGACCAGAAAAACGGCGGTCACAACGCCCCATAACGTCGGCAGAAGAAAAAAAATCCGCGACGTTATATATCGGTGCATCCTACTCCCCCTTTTCCAGCCAGGCGGTCGCCAGCGAGTCGAGGCTTTCATCCGGATAAATGACAAACCCCTTCAGACGAACATCCATCGCCGCCACGTTGCGCCCGGTCCATAGGGTCACAAACGGCAACTCTTCTGCCAGCAACCGTTGAACCTCGCCATAGATGCGTTTGCGCGCCATTTCATCCGAGGCGGACCGTCCCTCCTCCAATAGCCGGTCGAGGGCCGGGTTGGCATACCCCCCGCGGTTGGCCCCTGCCGGAGGGATCGATGACGAATGAAAAATGAAGTGCAGAATATCCGGATCGGCGATGCCCACCCAGGTGAGCGAGTACATCTGAAAGTTTCCGCCCTTGATATCGCTAAAAAAGGCGCCCCACTCCATGCTTTTTATTTGCAATGCGATGCCTGCCCGCGCCAGATTCTCGGCAAAAACTTCCGCTTGGGTGCGGCGCGTGGGATTTTTGGATGTCTTAAAAGTAAGCGTCAACCGCGGCCGGCCGCCGCCGGGGTCGGGATACCCCGCTTCGTCCAACAGCCGCCTCGCTGTCTCAGGCGAATACGGGTATTGGGAAAGTCCCTCGGCGTGGTACGGATTGGGAGGCGCGATAAGGGTCTCGGTGGGATCGGCCAGTCCCTTGAGAAGGCGCGCGGCAATCGCGCGGCGGTCGATGGCGTGGGCGATGGCGCGACGCACCAGGGGATTCTTCAGCGCGGGGTCGCGCATGTTGAAACCGAGATATGAAACATTGACGCCGGCTCCATCCTTAACCACCAAGCCGTTCTGCGCGCCCAGCCATGGCAGCACGGCGGGGGTGATCGGATTCATCACCAGATGCACGTTGTGTTTTTTAAGTTCCAGCAGCCGCACCGTTTCATCCGGCACAATCTTCAGCACAATACCCGCCAGACGTGGCGCGCCATACATGTAATCCGGGTTGCGCGCCAATGTCAGCCGATCCCCCGGCTCGTACGAAACGAACCGGAACGGCCCAGCCCCCACCGGATTGCGCGCCAATTCCTTTCCCGCGCCATGCGGCACGATGCCGAAAGTGAGGCCGGCCTCAAAAGGCGCAAACGGTTTTTTAAGCCGGACGACGAGGGTGAGGGGATCGGGCGTCTCAACGTCCGCCACCTCGCCAAGCGAGGTTTTCATCGGTGAAGCCGATTTTTCGTCCACGATGGAGAGAAGCGAATAGCGGGCGTCTTCCGCGGTGAGCGGCGCGCCGGTGTGAAACCGCAGGCCGCGGCGCAGCGTTATCACATAAGTGAGCGGATCCTTCATTTCGAGCTTTTCAGCCAATTGCGGCACCAGCCGCATCTGCGCGTCGCGCCGGAACAGCGGCGCGTAAATCAGGCGGCAGACGTTGACGCTGGCGGCATCGGTGGCGATACGCGGGTCGAGGGTGGCGGGTCCGGTTTCCACGGCGATCACCAAGGTATCCGGCGGCGGGGGCGCGGGAGTGCAAGCGGCAATCCATAGCGGCAGCAAAAGCCCGATTAGACACTTCATTAAAAATGAATTGTACCCCGATAAGAGACGCGCATGGTGAAAAACCGGCAGGGGAAAAAGATCAGTGTTCGGCGGCAGCGCCGTGCCCGCTTTGCTCTTTTCCACCGTGCCCCTCGCCCTTATCGGCGGCATCCGGCTTGGCGGCATTGATCTTTTTCATATCGGGCAGACCGCCCGTTATCACCGCATAACTCACCGACACCACATCATTTTTGGCGCGGACGATATATTTGGGGGCGGGAGGTATTTCAAGGGCGAATGTGCCATTTTCGGCAATACCCCCGGACGCCACCACTTCCCCCTCAAGCGAAACGATCTCGACGGTCCCGCCTCCGAGGAACGATTTCTGATCTTCTTCGCCCCCTTCAAACGGTATCGGACGATCCCCCAATGCGAACAGAGGATGCCGGGAAATATCTTTTTTAAACTGGCCGGAAATGGTTATCGCAGCCGGCTTGGCAGACACGGGGGGAGGCGGGGGAACTTCCTTCGTCACGGCGGTTTTCCCGGCCCCACGCGGCTTCCCCATCCCGAAATAGCCGACCCCAAGGCTGGTCACCACCGCGGCGGCGGTAAAGCCGACCAGCACCTTTAAAAAAACTGTTTTGCCAAACATCGGTTATTTATCCCCATTTTCAAACAGCATAGAGAATACCGGTTTCCAACGCAACTATCCGTTGGCAGATTTTGCTTTTTGCGCCTCAGTACATTACATTCCAACACAATGTTTTTAAACGACAATCCATTCCTATCTACTTGACTTTCTGATTCTAATTGCAAGATTCCGGTTGATTATGAGAGAATCAGCGTATGCTTGAAATGCCCTATCGATTTGCCCCGCATATACCAATGCGCCGCCTGCTCTTCGCGGGAGTGGCCGCCCTTGTCTTCATCGCCACATCCTGCACCAATGCCGAAGAGAAAATGGATGCCATCGAAAAAAGCGGGTACGTTATCTGGTTCGACAAAAAGTTTAAAGTGAAAAAAATAGACCGGCCCAACCAGGCGGTATTCATCATTGAGCCGGATGGAGTGGCCATATCCGTGGCGCTTGAGATGGTAAAACCGGTGGAAGGGCCGTAAACCCTCTTTTCCCCCTATGCCACGGGGGGCATATCGTCATCCACCAAAGGGAAATTCAATACCACCAGCGTCCCCCCGTGATCGGTCCGCTTGCCTATCACCAACCCCCCATTGTGGTATTCCATTATCAGCTTGGCCACGGTCAACCCCAGGCCCAATCCGCCGCCGTGGAATTTATAGCGCCCGGTCGAATGGGTAAGGGGGTTTTCAAGGGAGAAGTAAGGGATAAACACATCCCGCAACTTGTCTTCCGGTATCCCCTCCCCTTCATCGGCCACTTCTATAATAACCTGACGCCTGACGGCATAGGCCCGGACATTGATAGACCGGCCATCCGGCGTAAATTTAATGGCGTTGGAAAACACTTCGTCCAGCGCCTGCTGAATCATCCCGCGGTTCCCCAGCACGGTGGCATGGCGCGGGAGTTCAGCCATGCCCACATCCAATGTGATGTTCCGCTGGGCGGAAACAATATTGGCTTGCGCGGCTTCCAGCGCCGTGGCGATGTCGTAGTAAATGAGATCCCTGACGAACGGCCTTTCGCTGCCGGTCCGGGTCATATCGGAAATAAGGGCGGTGGCGTTGACGATCCGGTCAAACGATACCATTGATTCCCGCAGGGCATTGTGCACATCCCCGAGACGGCCATCACCGGTTCCCGCGTCTTCGATCTGCTTAAGCAGATTTTCAACCAGATGCAGTTTGGCCAGCGGCGTACGGAGTTCGTGCGCGGTGATGTCGGTGAAGTAGGCGCGGGATTTTTGCAGGGCGGTCTCGCGGGTGATATCGCGCTTCACCGCCACGAAGTTCACCACCGATCCGGCCGCATCCGTGACGGGCGAGATGGTCATTTCCTCCTCATAGAAAGAGCCGTCCTTCTTGCGGTTGGTGATCTTGCCGCGCCAGACCCTTCCGGCCTTGATGGTACGCCACATCTCTTCGTAAAAACCCCGGTCATGGCGCCCGCTTTTAAGCAGGCGCGGATTCTTCCCGCGCACCTCGTCCAGGCTGTATCCGGTGACCTTTTCGAATGCCGGGTTGACGTATTCGATATTCCCCTCGGAGCCGGTGACGGCCACCGCGTCGGCGGCGTGCATCACCGCGCCGGCCAGCCGCGCGTTTTCATTTTGCATGACCGCCCGTTCACGCGCGCTTTTCAGCATCTGCGCCGAAAAAAGATAGAGCGCCGCCGCGCCGGCCAGCCAAATGACGGAATACGCCAACAGGCTTTTCCATATTCCTTCCCGCGCCTTCACAAAAAATTTTTCCGCCGGTACGGAAAGGCTCAACCCCCCCCTGATGTCCCCAATCTGATACCCTTGCTTTTCGTGGCACGGTATGCAGCTTTTTTCCACGAATAACGGGCGCATGAGGCGTAGATGCTGTTCCCCGCCGATATTGGAAAACTCGAATTTTTCGATAACGCCTTTTTCAAAGTCCTCAAGCCCCGCGCGCTCCCATTCGTCAGCCCTGTTATTGGGATTAAGCGGGTTAAGGCTGGTGAGATGCCCTTTCATGCCTATTTTGCCGTAAAACTCGCTGTATATCTGGCGGGTGACGTACGCGGGGTTCATCAGCGTCAGCTTTTTGCCCGAGGGGGTCTGGATGTCCTTATCCGGCACATCCAGATAGGGATTTGACGGCGTCCGCTCCGTCAGCGGTACATAGACCCCGCCATGCGAAGCGAGCCATGACCGCAGCGTGACCATCCAGTCATACTGCGTTCTCACTTCGGCGCGGGCCAACTCGCGCGCGGCGCTGAGGTGATGCTCGAATTCCGCTGAAAGCGCCAGAACAATGCCGATGGTCCAAACGGTGAACAGCGCCCAAATGATTTTTTTTATGTCGGAGCTTTCAACCCTCACCATCCGGTCATTCTATCAGAACAACCGGAAAAGGCGGAAAGCGGCGCTGCCAAGGGTAGTGTCCCGGTTTGGGATCGATTCGGCCACCTTCGGCGGCCTCACGATGACAACTTCTTGTCATTGTGAGCGAAGCGAATCAATCTCTATTCTTAATAACAACCGCTGTTTTTCAAACTGAGACACTACCTACCACTCGATCCCTTTTTCGTTTAAATACTGCCGGGCGAAGGCGCTGCCCAGCCGCGCCGCGGCCTTGAAATCCTCAACCTTGCTTTGATTTCCCCCAAGCTCGCCATACGCCAGCCCGCGCAGGGTATGGGCCTCGGCAAAATTCGGATCAAGCTGTATCGCGCTGTTAAAGTCCTCGATCGCCCGGCGGTGATCGCCCAGCTTTTTATGGACGATCCCCCGGTTGTTGAACGCATCGGATAACTTCGGATCCAGTTTTATGGCGCGGCCATAGTCCTCGATAGCTCGCGCGTCATCCCCCATCTGGGCATAAGAGAATCCCCGCTGGTTAAATATCCTGGCGTTATTCGCCCCCAATTCGATGGCGCGGGTAAAGGCATCAACCGCCTCCCGATAGTTGGACAGGTGAACATGGGCGGTTCCCAGCACATTGAAGGAACCCGCGTCGTTGGGGTCGAGCGCAATGGATTTCAGGATCGTTCGAACCCCCGCCGGATATTCCCTGGCATTGACCAATTCGCAAGCCTCCCGGTAATAGCCGCGCGCTTCAGCCTGTTCGCCCAGCCGCGTGGAAGGGTTCACATGATGCGCGCGGATCCATTCGTATGCGGACTTTATTTTAAACAATTGAGCGGCTTTTTGGGTTTTTGAGTACACGCTTGCGTCCGGATACCGGTCCGGATGATAGGCCATTTCAAGCCTTGCAAACACCTCTTGTATCATCTCAAGCGTATCGGATTCGTGAACGCCCAAAATGATGTAAGGGGAGGCAGCCCCTTCTTCCCTCGCGGTTTGCTTTCTTCCGCTTCCGCCCGGCCCCTGTGATGCGGTTCCCGCAGGTTCCGTAGTGGTTGCCGGCCCGGCTTTCAGCCCGGTTTTCGCTTCGCCGTCCGGTGCGGCCTTTACCCCCGCCTTCGGGGAGTCCTCTTTGAGCGGGCGCGATTCTTCAACGCCTGGGTTTGAACTCCACCCCATGCTCGGAATCTCACTGTCCCTGACATCATTGGCATCATCTTTACTTTCTCTACGCCAAAGGAGGTAAATACCCATGCCGAAAGATAGAATGGAGGCGAGAAAAGCGAAGCTGATAACATTCTGCATCAAATACCAAGGTTCGCCTTTTTGATAGATATCCCAAATCCACAGCCACAATAGAACGGCGCCGCCCACGAGCAGCGCCCCTGCCGCATCAAGCAATATTTTCACCCACATGAAACCAGTCCCTTTTATTCCGCTGTACATTCATTTTTGCCAGGCTGGTGCAGATGCTTTCCGCCTTGTCCTCTGGCACGGCGGTACTTTTACCCTTTTTTTCAATATCATGCAACAGGTGATAAAAGCCAAAGCGGCAAAACAACTGTTACAAATTATTCCATAATGCCGCTGTGAATTTGACTGTCTGTACCGTTTCCCATAGAATCCCGTCCAAGCCTAAAACCGTGATTCCGGCTGAAGCGGATCGCCAACTATAGCCATGTCCCCCGGAACATTTTCCGCTATAGCCTCAGCGCATGCATTTCCGCGTTGGCGTAGCGCAACCGGCTTGCCAGCAATCGCGCAAGGCCCTCAAGCAGGTTAAGCGCCGCCATCTTGTGCTCCTCGGCAATCCCGTCGAACACTTTCCGCGAGAGCACATAAACGTCGGTGTCGGTGTACGCAACCGCGCTTGCCGAACGGACGCTCCCGTCCAGAAATGACATTTCCCCGAAGAAGGTGCCCTTCCCGAAAGTGCAAATGTGGTGGGCGTGTTTTTCGTCCAAAGGGAGCAATATCCGTATTTCCCCTTTTCTTATCAGAAAGAGTTCATCGCCGGCATCGCCGCTTGCGAAAATCCGTTCCCCGGCTTTAAAAGAGCGTTTCTCCATCCGCGACTCCAGGACAGCCAGGGTTTCTTCTTTCCTCCCCTTGAACAGTTCAAGTTCATGCAGCTTAAGCTTTTTTTCCTCGGCGCGTTCAAGGGACGCCTCAGCAAGAATGCGGTCTTCAACCCATCCGATGGCCTCGTCAAGCTCATGGAAAACCCTTACGGGGCTTTCCGGCCTTACCAGCCCGATCTGGTCAAAATACTCCTGCATGTCCTTTCCGCTGGGAAGGTTTTTGGGAATCTGGCTGAAAATGAGAAATCCGTTCCGCTCGGCGAGCCGGGTCTTGACCTGTTCAAGCATATGCGTTGCGGTCATATCCACCGTCTGCACGCGCCGCATATCCAAAATGACGTAGGTTCTCATTTTGATCTCCTCTTCGAGCGCGGTAAACAACTGGTCCGTCGTGCCGAAAAACAGGCTCCCCTGCAGCTCAAAGATCACGGCCCGTTCCCCGCGCCGCGCCAATATCTCCATCTCATTCTGCAGGCGGATACGCTTGGAGGAAGTTTCATTGCCGTGGATTTTTCTCCGGATAACCCTGCCGCCGATCTGTTCGCGGACAAACAATGCGATAGCAAGCGCGACGCCCGTGCCGGATGCCGCAATAAGGCTGACCGTAAGCGAAACGATCACGACGGCCGCTATCACGGCAAAGTCGAGAATTGTCGAGGGGGATTTTAAAAAGCTGAGCGTATGCCGGTCGATCATCCGGAAGCCGATCACGATTAGAATGCCGGATAAAGCGGCAATCGGCACCCAGGCGATAATTCCCCCCAGGACAAGAAAGGCTACAAGCGCCAAAACACCCTCGATAATTCCCGAGAGGCGGCTCAATGCGCCGCTTGATATGTTTACCAGCGTCGCCCCCATCGTGCCGGCGCCGGGGATGCCCCCGATGACTGCCGATGCGATATTGCCCATGCCTTGGCCTATCAATTCGCGGTTGGAATTGTGCCGGGAACTGGTGAGCGCATCCAGCACGACACAGGTTTTAAGCGTGTCAATCGAAAGCAGCACCGCCAACGTCATGGCGGGCATGATCAGCCCGGCGAAGTCGGCGAGGTGCAAATTCCCGGCGGACTTCCAGCGGCCCGTGATAGCGTCGGTAAACCCGCCCTCCGCGCCGCCCAGCGGCCCGACAACCAGCGCATTGCCTGAAAGCGTCATCAAGGAGTTATCCGCCAAGCCCAGAATGTAGTATGAAACCACTCCGGCAATGAGACCCAGAATGGCGGCCGGGACGGTCTTGGTGATCTTGGGTGCCCCCAGCATGACGGCTATCGTCACCAGGCCGACCGCAATGCCTTGCCACCTCCACATATCAAGCAAGACAAGCGATTCCCAAAAATGAATGCCCTTCGGCACACCAAGGAATTTCGGTATTTGGCTGGCGATGATGTAAAGGCCGACGCCGCTTAGATAGCCGCTGACAACCGGGTACGGCATGTATTTTATCAAACGGCCAAGGCCGATAGCCCCGAAAACCACTTGAACAACCCCGGCAATCAAACCCAACAGGGCCAACATCAGCAGTGCCGATTCAAAGCCATTCCCTTTGTGCAGATATTCGATTACGAAGGCCGTCAGAACGGCCGCGGCGGGAGCGCACGGAGCGGTGATCAGGCGGTTGGTGCCTCCCAGCGCGGGAGCCAAAAGGCCGAGCGCCGTCACGCCAAGAATGCCCGCGAGGGCGCCGTGCGCGGCATAGGAACCGCCAAGGGGGGAATAAATGGCGACGCCAAAAGCAATGGCGGAGGGCAGGGCGATAAGCATTGCCGCCAGGCCGCCCCAAAAATCACCCGCCGTATTTTCGCGCTTCATGAACTTCATGGCAATTACCGCTTCCTTTGCACCTTGCTTTAAAATCCGTTCCCTCAGGGCCATCATACTATGACCTGCCTTCCTCTTAAGAAGATTGGCTCACACCGCCCGCGCCGGAAGCTTCCTTTGCGGATCCCTCCGGGCGCTCAAAACGCACCGCACCCGGCAAAACTGAAATTCGAGGAATTTTCAAGGTTATCAATCAATGATGGTGCGCAGCGAAAAGGAGGACTCGGCCACGCGCGCCGTCGCATTACGCTCCGGCTTGCGCGGCCCGGCTTCCTTGCTATTTTGCACATCACGTGCAAAATGCCCTCCCTCGCCGGTCGGGCCGCTCGTCCGCTTCGAGTCCCTCCGGGCGCTCAAAACGCACCGCACCCGGGCAAAACTGAAATTCGAGGAATTTTCAAGGTTATCAATCAATGATGGTGCGCCCGGAGGGACTCGAACCCCCAACCTACTGATCCGAAGTCAGTCGCTCTATCCTTTGAGCTACGGGCGCAAATGAACCGTCACCAGTATGCCGTGCAATTGATGTGGAGACAAAATAAAAAAGGCCGGCGGACGCCAGCCTTCGCAACTTAAAAAAACCGTTCAGTGCGGGCGTTGATCCGCCACGGGCGGCTTTGAAATCACTTCCTTGGGAACCGCAACCTTTTGGGGCTGATCGGCTTCCTTCTTCATGGAAATGTTCCCCTCAATCAGGCCCCCCTCCTGCACGATAAGCACGGGAGTTAGAATATTGCCGTTCATCTTGCCGCTGCTGGCGATCTCCACCTTGCCGGCCGCCCGGATGTTCCCCACCATGCCGCCCATGATGATGCAGTGGCCGGCTTTCACTTCGGCCTCAACGTGCCCGCTTTCCCCGATGATCAGGGTATCGTTTGTCTGGATTTCGCCTTTGAACCGGCCATCAATGCGAACCGTGCCGTCAAAACTGAGCAACCCCTCGAACTCGGTGCCGTCCCCCAAAAACGCCCTGATTTGTCCTTGGTCGGCTACTTTTTTATTGGCCATCACTACCCCTTTTGATTTTCTAAAGTATACCAGCAATAGGCGGGAGCGGGAAAAATAATTGTCACTGTCACGCGGCTAGATACCGGCGTTGCTAATCGTTACAAAATCATCGATCTGCTTTCTGCCGGGTTTCGCGCCGCTTTTGATAAACATGCGGCCGTCGAACACGCTGACAAAGCCCTTGAGTCCGTCATTCACCCGGATAAGCCGCAGCGAAGTCTCCCACATCAGATCCTCGGCGATCTTTTTCGGCGCCTGGTCCGGCGGGGCGCTGATGTGCAGATAGACGCGGCTTTTCGCCGCTTCAAGCCGCTTCACCCCCGCGCGGTATTGCAGCAACACGTCCGGGATGATCAGGGCGAGGTCGTTCTTCATTTTGGAGGTGAAGAACTCCTCGATGCTCAGCGGCAACACGAAATGATAATCGATATCCGAGATGATCATAGGCATCAGCCGCAACACTCCGGATGTTTTTCTTTCATCTTCATCACCGCCTGCCTCGCCGTATCGCGGATCAGGTCGTCATCGGCCCGCGCCCCTTCCCTCATTAAAAGGGGCGCGCCATCGGGATTTCCCAGTTCGCCCAACGACGCAAGTATTCTCAGCTTGATCCCCTTCGGCGCTCCGTCATACGCGCCCAGCAATTCCGGCAAAGCTCCGACGGCCCCCATGCGCCCCAGCGCGAAGGCCGCCTGTCCGGCAAGCACCGCATCCCCCTCTTTCATCAGCGCGATGAGCCGCTGCTCGGCAGCCTTGTAATGCATCTCGCCCAATATGAAAACCGCCACCCGGCGCACTTCCGGATCCAGCCCCGGATCGGTTGCGGCTTCCAGCACTGTAGCCCCCGCGCTATCCGGCCCCTTGCCGATGAGCGTGTCTACGGCCCACCGCTTTTTGGCCGGATTGGCGTCGGTGAGCATGGTCACCAGATGGCCCGGCGACAGCCAATACACCAGCCACAGCAGCCCGCCCGCGAAGAAGAAGGCGATCAGGCCGCCGCATCCCCAGAGGTACTTCGCCGGTTTTGTTCCGGAGGGAGGCGCGGACCGGGCCGTATCTTCCATTATTACCTGTTCAGCGCGGCGGTAAGACGCCGGACGGTCTCCTCTTTTCCCAGCACTTCCATCATTTCGAATATGCCGGGAGAAACAGTCCCGCCGGTCAACGCCACGCGCACCGGCTGGGCGATATCCTTCAGCCCCATCCCCAACTTCGCCGCCAAATCCGTAAAGGCCCCCTTCAACTCGTTGTGCCCCATGACGGGAGCGGCATCGATGGCGGCTATGGAAGCCTCCAGCGCGGGGCGCGCTTTTTCAGCAAGGAACTTCGCCGCGGCATCGGGTTGGTAAACAACATCCTTTGTGAAAAACCATTCGGCCCCGGCGGCCAGCTCCACCAGTGTGCGTGAGCGTTCTTTCAGCAGCGGCACGATGGCCGCCAGTTTTTCAGCCGTGGCGTCCGGGCGGGTTTTCCGCAAAAACGGCAGGGCCAGCCGGGCCAACTCCGCATCCGGGGTGATCTTCATGTGCTGCATGTTTATCGAATCCAGCTTGGCGATATCGAACACGGCGGGGGACATAGTGATCTTGTCCAGCGAGAATTTTTCGATCAACTCCTGCCGGGTGAAGATTTCCTGGTTGCCGAACCCCCATCCCATCCGCGCGAAACAGTTCAACATCGCGTCCGGCAGGTATCCCATATCGCGGTACGCCATCACCGATTCCGCCCCGTGCCGCTTGGAAAGCCGTTTCTTGTCCGGCCCCAGGATCATCGATACGTGCGTGAAGCGGGGGATGCCGTAGCCGAGCGCCTTGTACAGCAGAATCTGCTTCGGGGTGTTGGCCAGGTGGTCGTCGCCGCGGATGACGTGGGCGATTCCCATTTCCGCATCATCCACCACCACCACGAAGTTGTACATCACCCCGCCATCGGTGCGGCGGATGACGAAGTCGTCCAGCTCGGCGTTGTTGAATTCCACCACGCCGCGCAACGAATCGGTGAACGAGGTGATGCCGGTGAGCGGCGCCTTGATACGCACCACATGCGGTTGCAATGGATCGCCAAGCCCCTTGTCGCGGCAGGCCCGGTTGTACATCGGCTTTTTGCCAGCCGCCTCCAGCGCGGCGCGGCTGGCGTCCAGTTCCTCTTTCGTGCAGTAACAGCGGTACGCCTTCCCCTCGCGCAACAGATGTTCCACCTTCTGGTCGTACAACGCGGTGCGCTGGCTCTGGAAGAACGGCCCCTCGTCCCACTCGAGGCCAAGCCATTTCAGCGAAGCGAGGATCTCGTCCACCGATTCCAGTGTGGAGCGCTCTTTATCGGTGTCTTCTATGCGGAGGATGAACTTCCCCCCTTGGTTACGCGCCCAGAGCCAATTGAACAAAGCGGTGCGCGCGCCCCCCAGATGCAACATGCCGGTGGGGGACGGCGCGAAACGGGTGCGGACGGTCATTGCTGCTGCCCCGTCACTTTCAGGTGCAGTTCGCGCAGCTGCTTGAAATCCACCACATTCGGCGCGTCGCACATCAGGTCGACCGCGCGCTGTGTTTTGGGGAAAGCGATAACGTCGCGGATGCTGGGCGAGCCGGTGACGATCATCGCCAGCCGGTCGAGGCCGAGCGCCAGCCCGCCGTGCGGCGGACAGCCGAATTCGAGCGCTTCCAGCAGGAAGCCGAATTTTTCGCGCGCCTCCTCCTTGCCGATGCCAAGCGCGGTGAAGAGTTGCTCCTGCACCTCGGGGTTGTGGATGCGGATGGAGCCACCGCCGATCTCGGTGCCGTTGAGAACGATATCGTACGCCTGCGCCAACGCCTTGCCGGGATCGCTTTGCAACAAAGGGATGTCCGCCGCGCGCGGCGCGGTGAACGGGTGATGCAACGCCACCCACCGTTTGTCCTCCGTGCTCCATTCCACCAGCGGAAAATCGACGATCCAGAGGAAGTTGAATTTGTTCTCGTCGATGAGGTTCAGGCGGCGGCCCAGCACGAGGCGCAGGTGCGCCAGCCCGGCGCAGACCACCTTTTCGTTATCGGCCAAAAACATCATGGTATCGCCGTTTTTCGCGCCGAGTTCCGCCTTGATCTCATTGAGCAGTTCCGGCGTGAAGAACTTGGTGATCGGCGACTGGTATTCGCCGCTCTCCAATATCTTTATCCAGGCCAGCCCCTTCGCGCCATGTATCTTCACCTCTTCGGTGAGGTCGTCCGTATCCTTGCGGCTGTAG
>JAHFEJ010000018.1 GCA_023248535.1 Nitrospinales bacterium
TTGTAGGCACGAACACCGACATCACCGGGCGCAAACGGGCGGACATCGAACTGCGCCTGGCCAAGGAACAGGCCGAAAACGCCACGCGGCTGAAAGACAAATTCGTAAGCCTGGTCACGCACGACCTGAAGGGGCCGCTGGCAAGCTTGGCCACGGGCCTGAAAACGCTATATAAAAGCGATGCCCTCTCCCCGGCCGACGCGTTGTTCGTGGGCAAGATGGCAAGCCACAGCGGCGAACTGCTCAACCTGACCGAACGCCTGCTCAACCTCTCCCAATTGCAGACCGGCAAAATAACCGCCCGAAAGCGGTTCATCAATTGCCGCGGCTTTGCCGCCGCGCAGATCGGGCTGTTCCAGAACCTGGCCGCCCAAAAAGAAATAACCATCGCCAACGCCCTCCCCGAAACCATGAAGGTGTACGCCGACCCGGATCTTTCCGGCGAGTGCCTGAAGAACCTGTTGTCGAACGCCATCAAGTTCTGCGGTAAAGGGGATACCGTCACCATCTTCAACCCGCCTGACATGCCGTCCGCCATCGCGGTAAAAGATGACGGCCCCGGCATCAAGCCGGATAAAATACCCTCCCTATTCAAGGCGGAGATGAAAACGCGCGGCGTCGGCACGGCGGGGGAAAAAGGAACGGGGATCGGCCTGGCCCACACCAAAGAGCTGATGGAGGCCATCGACGGCGACATCGCCTTTGAATCGGCGCCCGGCGAAGGAAGCACGTTTTTCCTTATCTTCCCCCACTCTTTTAACATCACGGTTCTGGTGGTGGACGACCAGGAGGTCGTCCGGGCCGCCATCCGGGAACATTGCGCGGGTATTTTTCCCGGCATGTTGGAAGCCGGGAACGGAGCGGAGGCGCTGGAGATCATAAAAAACGTCACCCCCCACCTGATAATCACGGACATCAACATGCCGGTGATGAACGGCCTGGAGTTCATTCAGCGGGTGAGGAACGGCGGTTCCGCGCGCCACGTGCCGATCATCGCCATGACCTCGGACGAATCGCGGCCCACGCCTAACGGGATGGACATCCGGTCATACTGCCTGCACATCGGCGCTGACGACTTCGTAAACAAGCCGGTGGCGGCGAACGACCTGGTGCCCCGCGTAAGCCGGTTGCTGCAGGATGCGCGTGTTTAAAGGCCGAAACCCGGTAGCGGCGGCACTCTTGCCGCCGGTTGGCGCAATGCGCCAAGTGAAAGTCGGCCCGGTGGGCCGATGACTGGTAGGGGCGGGTTTGAAACCCGCCCGTACAAATCCGTCCCACCCAGAAAGGCCGATGTACCCAATGTAGCCTACAGGCCACATCCGGCGCGGATAGTAAAATAATTCCGCGCCTCCCGAATTGGGTACCCACCCGGGAATTTGGGAAATGGCCGGTAAATGATATGATACGTTCCAATGTTTGCCGCATTTTTTTTGGGGAAAATGCGGCAGGTTCATCCAACTTCTTTTTAAGGGGAAAGAAGCGCCGCATGAAGTGTGAAGCCAGTAAAACATGAAACAAAAACCCGGCAAGCCCCCTGTTTCAGCCTACAAGCTTTGGCTATCGCTGCTGCTGGGCGTGCCGATCGCCGCGCTGACGGCTTTTTCCTCGGTGCTGGTATCGGAAAAAAATAACGTGCTGATCGAGATGGGCGAAATCGACAACGTATCCCACCTGATCGGACAAGCAAGCGACCTGGTTCACGAGATACAAAAAGAGCGGGGCTATACCAGCGGGTTTATCGCCTCCCCCAAAGATAATTTTGAAATCCGGCTGAAGGAGCAGCGCGGCGCCGTGGATAGGCAATATTCGCTGTTCACGGAAAACTACCCGTCAAAAAAACGGGGGAACATTGATGCCGCCCTCCTTAACAATATTGACCTGACCGCCGCCGAACTGGGCCAGTTGAAGAAGATCCGGGCCGCGGTGGATGCGCATGAGATCGGCTATTTCGACGCGCTGGATTATTATTCAAAAGTAAATTCGCTGCTATTGGATACCACCGGCCTGTTCCCCCAACTGATCGCCGACCGGGAGATTTCTTCCCTTTACCGCGCCTACTTCCACTTGCAGCAGATCAAGGAGAAAGCGGGGCAGCAAAGGGCCCATCTTACCTACGCGTTCGGATCGGGAAAATTTTTATCCGGCCAATATGAAAAATTTTTACAGCTCGCCGCGGAGGAATCGTATTCCGAAAAGCGGTTTTTTACAACGGCCCCCCCGGCCCTCCGGCAGGCCTATCTGAAGGTTTTCGGCACGCGCGAAGTGGCACAAGCGGACTGGATGAGAAAAGTGGCCGTTGAAAAAGGATACCAAGGGAACTTTGGCGCCGATGCGGCGTATTGGAACGCGATGCAAACGGTAAAAATCGACCGGATCAACGACGTGTGCGGCCTGCTGGAAGAACGCGCCAGCGAGGTGGTGGACACGCGCCACAAGGGGGCGAAAAAAAGCCTGGCGCTTTATTTGGCGGTGAACATCGCCGTAGTCGCTTTTACGCTTGCGATGGCGGTGATGCTCTACCGGAATATGGCAAAACGCCGCGAGGCGGAAGAAAACCTGGCCCTCCACGCCACGCGGATGGAAAACGCCCTTTCACGCGCGGAGGATGTGCTGGGCGCCATCGCCACATCCCCGGACATCATTCCGTTCTTTACCGTATCGCCCGTCTACCGCTCCGTGCGGAACGTCGGCGGGGGCGACATCGTCAAGTGGGCGCGGTTCCGTTCCCAGTACGCCGGGCTGTATCTGCACGACGTGGCCGGACACGACATCGAGGAGCTCCTTCTGAATATCCTGGCGGCGGCGCTGGTGGATATATGCAAAACCAATCCGGAAAAAAAATCGGCCAGCAGCCCTTCAGTGTTCCTGAACTGCCTGAACGAACACCTCACAAAATACTGCGAGGGAAGGCCGGACTACCTGACGGCCATTTACCTTTTGATGGATTTCGAGGAACGCGCGGTCAGATTGGCGACGGCAGGGCATCCGCCTCCCTGGCTGATAAACCCCGGCGGCACGGTGCGGCAGATCAAAGTGCCCGCCGGTTTCATTATCGGGCAGTTCACGATAGTACCGACAACCGGTGACCGGTATCAGGACGCCGTCTTCCGGCCGGAAAACGGGCAGCTGCTGCTGGTGTGCAGCGACGGCCTGATGGAGCAAAAGGATGCCGGGGGAATAACATTCGAATCGAAATTCCCAGAGAATATCGGGCCGAAGCTGGCGGGGCTGGAACCGCGCGCCGCGTATGAGATCGTCAGGAACGAATTTGAGGCGCACCTCAACGGCCTCACCCCCGAAGACGACGTGTCATTCGTTATTCTTGGAACCCGCCCGGCCGATAAATATGAAACCCTGCGGTTTGTGCCAGGGCCGGAGCTTTTATCGCTGATAACCAGCCACAAGGACCGCCGGGACAACGGATCAAACGCATCCGCCGGGCAGTCCGGGGAAAGCCCCGCTCTGCCCGCCGGAAAGGCGGGCGCCACCGTTATACACAAGTTGTCCGATTCCTATGCACCGGTACTTGAGACGCTGAAAAATGCCCGCTGGGCGCACAGCAGGGTCGGCCAAGTCGAGTTGGCCGTTTCAGAAATGGTCATTAACGCCATCATGCACGGCAATTTGTGCCGCGACCAATATACGGTGGAGCTGTCCTACACGTTGCATGAGGATGTGCTGGAACTCAGCGTCACCGATGAAGGGCCGGGATTTGACAGTAAGACGCTGCCCCAATCGATAGAGGAGAACCTGCTCATGGAGGGGGGACGCGGCCACCACATGATAACCGCCATGGCGGACGGCCTGTACTTCAACGATGCGGGAAACCGCTGCTGGGCGATCTTTACGAAAGAGCCGTCACAGCCGTAAGCCGCGCGGTCCGCCGCTTGCGGCCGCCGCCGGCTACCGGTTCCAGAACTCCTTGAAGAGCATCAATCCGCCGATGACGATAAATCCCCCGCCCGCCGCGATGTGCATCGCCTTCACCGGCAGGTAACGCGAGAGGAAATCACCCAACACCACCGCCAATGCGGAGGTGACGGCCAACGCCCCAGCGCTGCCGATAAACACCGACAGCTTGGAGGAGGTGCCCGCCGAGAAAGCGAGCGTGGCCAGCTGCGTTTTGTCCCCCAATTCGGCCAAAAAGACCAGCCAGAAGGTGGTAAGAACGATTTTCATGTCCATGCAAAAATTCCTTCCTCATCTTGTTTCCCCTTTTGAAAAGGAGAGTGTTTGCCTCACGCGCCATTTGCGTTTACAAAACCGTCCGGTTTCAATATATACTTGACCTGATACCATTATCAACAGCGTGGAGAGCATCGGATGATACGAAGCATGACCGGTTTCGCGCGCGCGGAAGCGGCGGAAGGGGCAAAAAAGTGCACGGTTGAGCTCCGCACGGTGAACCACCGCTTCCTCGAGTTCAACATCCGGATGCCGTCCAAAGATTTCGAACTGGAGAAGCGGATCAAGGATTCCTTCGCGGGAAAGATCGCGCGCGGTTACGTGGAAGCTACCATCACCATGGGCAACGGCGCTGACGTGAAGAAAAAGCTGGTGCTGGACGAGGATATGGCGCTGCAGTTCCTCGCCGCCGCGAAGATACTGAAAGACAAACATGGCGTGGCGGGCCAGCCGGACCTGGCCAATATCCTTTCGTTGAAAGACATTTTCAAATGCGAGGAGGAAGCCTCCGACGTTGACGGGCGCTGGCGGCTGATCGAAAGCGCGCTGGCAAAAGCCATCGCCGCCCTGGTGACGATGCGCGAGGCCGAGGGGGCCGCGCTGAAGAAGGATGTGCTGGACAAACTGTCGCTGATAGAGGGGAGCGCCCAACGCGTGATGACGCTGCGCAAATCGCAGGAAGGGGACATCCTGGCCAAGCTGAAAGCCAAGATCGAGGAACTTGTTCAGGGAGCCGAAGCCGATCCGCAGCGGATACTCATCGAGGCGGCCATCGTGGCCGAACGCTCGGACATCTCGGAAGAAGCGATCCGCCTGGGCAGCCACATCGTCCAGATGCGGCAGCTCATCACGGCGGGCGGCCCGGTGGGGCGCAAGGTGGAATTCATGCTGCAGGAACTCAACCGGGAAGCTAACACCATGAGCGCCAAAAGCACCATCATCGACATCAGCCGCGAGGTGGTTGAGATCAAAAGTAACATCGAGAAAATCCGCGAACAGGCGGCTAACCTGGAGTAGGCGGCCGATGGATAACAAAGGAGCGGTACACGGGCGGGGTATACTCTTCATCCTGTCCGCCCCTTCCGGCGCGGGGAAATCCACGCTGGCCAAGTGGGCGTCCGAAAACATCCCCGGGGTGCGCCAATCGGTATCATGGACCACCCGCCCGAAGCGCCCCAACGAGACCGATGGCGTACATTACCATTTAACAACCCCGGCCCGGTTCCGCGAGATGATCACCGAAGAAAAATTCATAGAGTGGGCCGAGGTGCACGGCAAATACTACGGCACCACGTGGGACTCGGTGGACGAAGCGCAAGAGCGGATGCAGGACCTGCTGCTGGTCATCGACGTGCAAGGCGCCGTGAAACTGCGCGAGCGGAAGCTGGAGGGTGTTTTCATTTTCGTCATGCCCCCCAGCATCGAAGAGTTGAAACGCCGCCTTCTGGAACGGGGCACCGAGACCCCCGAAACCGTTCAGGGAAGGCTGGACGCGGCATGGGAGGAAATCTCCGTAAGCTCCCACTACGACTATCTGGTGATCAACGACACGCTGGAAGATGCGGAAAAAGAGCTGGAATTCATTATCCGCGCCGAACGGTGCCGCATGACCCGCCGGCGCCTCGAATTCGATGATTTCACCATGGGCCAACCCCTGTAACAAAGGTCGTTCTGGAATTTATACGGAGAACGGGTAATGGTCAATGAACCACAGAGGCGCGGAGCCACGGAGAACCCCGTTTACCATGATAAGGAGTTAACAGAGAAGATTATCGGATGTGCAATGGAAGTGCATCGTCATCTTGGCCCCGGATTGTTGGAATCCGCCTACGAAGAATGCCTGTGCCATGAACTGAGCGCGCAGGGTATGCCATTTGAAAGACAGAAACCGCCGCCGAAAGACTTGTTTTGTAACTCTGTGCCTCTGGGCCTCTGGGCCTCTGTGGTTAAATTCATCCACAGGAAAGAGGGAACAGCTATAATTAAAAACCATAACCGGGGATAACCGGCGCGGATACAGCAATCCGGCCGCTCCCCTATTCCAAGGAAAAACATATGAAAGCGAAACTGATAGACGGAAAAGCCATCGCCCAATCCATCCGGGACGAGGTAAAAGCGGCGGTGGAAAAACTGGCCGCGGCGGGGCGGCGGCCTCCTTCGCTCACGGTGGTGCTGGTGGGCAAAGACCCCGCCTCGCAGGTATATGTGAACAGCAAGAAAAAGGCCTGCGCCGCGCTTGGCTTCGCCAGCGGCGAACACCTGCTGGACGAAACCGTGAGCGAGGCCGCGCTGGTCGAACTCATCACCAAGCTGAACCACGATCCCGGCGTCGACGGCATACTGGTGCAGCTTCCGCTGCCAAAACATATCCGCGAACAGGTCATCCTGGAAAAAATAGACCCGGCCAAGGACGTGGACGGGTTTCACCCGGTGAACGTGGGGCGGCTGGTGGCGGACACCCCCGGCCTGCGCCCTTGCACTCCCGCCGGCTGCGTCGAAATGCTTAAGCGGGCCGGAGTCGACCTCAACGGCGCAAAGGCGGTGGTTATCGGCCGCAGCAATATCGTGGGAAAACCGGTGGCCACGATGCTGCTGCATGAACACTGCACCGTCACCATCTGCCACAGCCGCACCAGGCACCTGCGCGACATCGTGAAAAGCGCCGATGTGATCATCGCGGCCATCGGCAAACCGCACTTTGTCACCGCCGACATGGTGAAACCGGGCGCGGCGGTCATCGATGTCGGCATTAACCGCCTGGCGGACAAAAAGATCGTGGGAGACGTTGACTTTGAAGAGGTGAAAAAAGTGGCCGGCCTCATCACCCCGGTGCCGGGGGGGGTGGGCC
Organism: Nitrospinales bacterium; assembly: GCA_023248535.1. GTDB lineage: Bacteria > Nitrospinota_A > UBA7883 > JACRGQ01 > JACRGQ01 > JACRGQ01. The sequence continues at coordinate 7,034 of JAHFEJ010000018.1, forward strand.
CGATGACCATCGCCATGCTTATGTACAACACGCTCCAGGCCTACCGGATGCGGATGGGGGAATAGTCATTTTTGGCCTGTTTTTTTACGTTAAATTCCGTATATAATTGTCGGAAAAATCGGGGGGGAAAGTGGTGAAAAAGCATCTATTGCTGTTGTTGATAAGCGCGGTACTGTCCGCCTGCGGGTCGGATCCTATCCGGCCCTCAATTCCATCCGCTCCCACCGGAGTGACCGCCACCGCAGGGAACGGACAGGTGATCGTCAGTTGGACCGCCGTTACGGGGGCGACGTCTTATAACATCTACTACGGCACGGCGGCGGGCGTTACAACCGCCAGCACTAAAATAACAGGTGCAACATCACCCAAGACCATTACCGGCCTCACCAATAATACGACTTATTACTTTGTGCTGACGGCGCTGAACGAAAGCGGGGAAAGCACACTGTCAAGCGAGGTACCCTCCTCTCAACCCACAACACTTACCACCCCCGCCGGGCTGTCCGCGACCCCCGGGGACGGCCAAGTGACCCTCACCTGGACCGCCGTTACCGGCGCGACATCCTATAACGTCTACTACGGCACCGCGGCGGGCGTTACAACCGCCAGCACAAAGGTAGCCAGCACCGCATCACCCTGCACCATTACCGGCCTTACGAATACAACGACCTATTATTTCGCGGTGACGGCGACCGAATTCACGGTGGCGAGCAGCGTGGGGAGCGAAACCGCGCTATCAAGCAAAGTATCTTCCACTCCACAGCTTCCGGGCGGTTATGCCCCGGCCACGGGCGCGGCGATTAACATAACCAATACCTACGCCACGCTGGTGGGCAGCTTCACCAACCCCGCATCCACCACCACCGAGTCGCGCTTTGAATGGGGAACGACGACCGCCTATGGCACCAACACCGCCAGCCTGGTTTATTCCGATCCGGGCAACATAGCCCCCTCGATAGGCATTACCGGCCTCACGGCGGGAACCACGTATCACTACCGGTTCGGCATCAAGACCTCAGACGGCTCATGGTGGTACGGTGACGACAAGACGTTTACCACCACCACGTTGACGGCCAAATCGACCATCGTCAGCGGCCTGAGGTATCCCGGCCAGTTTACCGTCGCCGCCACCGGCGTGTACTGGACGGAAGGGATCGGCTCGTTTAACCTCTACTACAACACGGTGACAGGCGTCACCACCGCCCACAATCCAGTGACCAATGTAACCTCCGGCAAAATCGTCAGCGGGCTGACCAACGGCTTGACGTACTTCTTCAAAGCTGCCGCGGTGGACAACGGAGTTGCAGGAACGCTCTCCTCGGAAGTCTCCGCCTCCCTGACCGCCGCAGTGCCCGGGGGTGGCCAGTTGGCCGCGCCGACCAACGTTAACGTCACCGCCAGCGATGCATCGGTAACGGTAAGCTGGACAGCCGTTGCCGGCGCCGCATCATACAACATCTATTACGACACCGTGACCCCTGTTTCAACCCTCAGCCTATATAACAAAATTGGCGCGGTATCCGGTGGCGGCGTATACATTTTATCTCCCGGAGCGGGCGGCGCCCCGCTCGCCAACTTGACCAAGTATTACTTCCGCGTGGCGGCGGTGAGCGCCGGTGCGGTCGTGGGAGCCTTGTCCGCCGAAGTCGGCGTTACGCCGCACGTCGCCGCTCTGGCCACCCCCTACTGGCTTGGCATCACGGCCGGAAACACGCAAGTGACATTGACCTGGACGGCCGAAACGGGCGTTGTGAAGTCAGCCCCGCTCGCCGGCGGCGCAGCCACAACGCTGGCATCCGGGCTAAGCCATCCCTTCGGCATAGCGGTTAATGCCACCAATGTGTTCTGGGCGGAGCAGAACAGCACATCCACCGGCCGCGGAGCCGTGAGAACCGTTCTTATTGGCGGCACCTGTGTGGGCGCTGTCGGCATCGCCGGCACGACCTGCACCACGCTCAACACCACCCCATTGAACAATCCCCAGTACATCGCACTGGACGCCACGAATGTATACTTCACGGAACTGGGAACTTTTGACACCGTGAGCGGTATGCGGCTGAGCGATGGAACTATAAATAAAGTGCCCCTCGCCGGGGGCGCGGTCACGCAACTTGCCACGGGGCTTAACGGTCCGCAAACCATTGCGGTTGATGCCACGAACATCTACTGGGCGGAAAACGCCAACGCGGTGGCCGGGGCGGGCTTCGTCAAGAAAGCGTTGCTCGCCAACAGCAGCATCGCGGCGCTGGTAAGCCAGTTAAGCGGTTCACAGAATATCACCTTGGATTCCACCGATGTCTACTACTGGTCGGCGTATGGCGCCTTATCGAAAGTCGCCATCGGCGGAGGAAACGCGGTGGAGGTGACCAGCGGCATGAGCGGAACCCAGCCGCTGGCTATCGATACCGCCAACGTCTATTGGACGGAAAACACCAATGGCGGAACCGTGAAGAAACTCAATAAATCCACCAGAAACGTTTCGATCATCGTGGGCCTCGACTGCACATGGTGCACCGCGCTTGGCATCGCGCAGGATGCCACGTACGTTTATTGGATGGAAGGGGATACCTTCGACGGCACCAAGTGGACCGGCGTTGGCGCCATCAAGAAGGTGGCGAAATAACAGGGGAGAAAAAGCTTCCTTCTCCGGTACGGAAAGACAAGAGCGGGAGGGCATATGCCCTTCCCCGACTTCCGGGTGGATACACAATTCGGGAGGCGCGGAAAAGGATGTTTCAATCCGCGCCGGATGTGGCCTATAGGCCATCTTGTGTACGTTGGCGCAACGCGCCAAGAAATGGATCATGCCTTTGGCATGATGTACCCAATGAATTGGGTACCCACCGAGCTTCCCGGTAGCGGCGGAACTCTTGCCGCCGCTTGGCGCGCCAGCGCCAAACCATTCTCTGTCATGCCGGTCTTGAACCGGCACCCAGAAACATTATCAAAACTTCTCCCATCGGCCCCTTGGGCCGGTGTACCCATTAAAATGGGTACCCACCGAGTTTCCCGGTAGGGTAGGTACACAATTTATTGTGTACATTGGCGCAACGCGCCAATAAAGGGGTCATGCCTTGAGGCATGATGTACCCATTAAAATGGGTACCCACCAAGAACAAGGGAGGGTCGGCTATTCAAACACCAGGAAATCGGGCTTCTTGAAGTTGATCGCCACAACATCGCGCGGCCCGAAATTGATCTCCCGCGAAATGTTGAAGGCATATCCGCCAGCCGCCCCTTTTTCCCCCGCCTCCACGGTCACGGTATGCCGTCCCACGGGAAGCATGTGCTGCTCCAGCACGAAAATGGAGGTGTCGTGCCGCCAGCCGGAAGCCTGTATTTCCTTTTCCGTCAACACTCGTCCGTCCACCGTGATCCGCAGAGCCAACGGGTGGCGTTCCCGGCTGCCGCATTCGGCCTTGGCGTTTTGCATATGGCGTGGCCGGTTGTCCCGTCCGGCCAAATAGCTCTTCATTTCCGATTCGGGACATTCATGAATACGGGGGGTGGTGTGTTTGAAAGAAACGGCCAGTTGGGCCGTATCGTCCTTGTGAAAGCAGTACGCCGGCCGCGAAGTGATGAATCCCACAAAAGCCGCAACAGCGGCCAGCACAATCCATCCTCCGGGCGGTATCAGCGTTTTCATTCCCTCCCCCCTTCCTCGGGCCGCACGACGGCGGCCGCCTCATTCGGCATCAGCCACGGGAATGTCGCCATCGCCCCAAATATTGCGGCAGTGCCGCTCCAAAGCAATACCGGGGAAATCGCGTAGGCATTGGCCAAGGGAAATACCGACATGTATAGCCAGTCGATATTTACGGCACCGGTGAGGTGCCGCAGGTCGGCGGGGGGGCCGCTGACCGCCGGAACAAAAACCGACAGCGCCAGCAGCGTCACGGTCATCGCCCATACAAGCGGGCCATACGGCCACACGCGCGGCCGCGACTGCCGCAAATTATGCACCCACAAAATGATGATCAGGCCGCACGGAATGACCAGATGCAAGTAGGAAAGAAGAAAGAAGAACAGTTGGTTCATCGTTCCGCCGGGAACAAAATTGCGCGCGAACGGCTCCATCGCCAACGGCAAAGCATCAAACCATTTGGCGAATTCGTGGGCCGCCATCAACCCCCGGTCATCCCAGACCATCACATAGCCTGAGGTTCCCTCAAACCAGATGAGCGGAAAAACCACCAGCCCGGTCATCCAGGCCAGCCACCGGTGGCGCCGGACGCGGCCGGAGAAAAAGACATGGTAAACGTGCATGGCGGTAACCAGCATCAACCCTCCCGATGCGTACCGGTGGAGCGAACGCATAATACCGCCAACCCACCGCTGCCCCTCGGTGAGTTCCTTCACCGTGCGGTAGGCGCCATCCGGGGTCATCTCATAGAAGAGATAAATATATGCGCCGCTAACTACCAGCGTCCAAAAGAAAAACCAGAGAAGGCCGCCAAGCTGGTGCATCGGGTTGTACGGGTGATCGAACAGCCTGTCGAATAACCGCCCTACCGTGCGCAACAGCCAGTGGCCGGGACGGAGTGCGGCTGGTAATTGGTAGGGATCGGTGGAGGGCCGGATTTCGGGTGCGTTGGGTGCTTCGGTTGCCATGATTTTACTGCCTCGATTGACGGGTAAGATAAAAAATGAAATACGCGGCGGTGGCGAGCGCCAACACCGATTGAATACCGGTTACAACTATAAAGAGGAAATTCGGACTGTACGCATCCTTTTCCGGATCATACCTGGAACAGTAGAGCATAAACTTGTCGAACAGTATCGACATCCTCGCGCCCAGCGTACGCCCCTCCTGCACCGCCGCCACAGCCCCCGTGACGGACGCGGCGTCGAAAGTGGTGCCGTAAAAATGCCGCTCGACCTTGCCGGTGGGGCCGATTAACGTAAGCCGGTTCATATGTTGCGGGGTAGCGCTCCCCTTCTGGTAATCGAACCCGATGTCGTCCGCCAGTTGCGCCAGCACCTTTGGAGTGAGCGCCACGAAACGCCATTCAACCCCCGGCACGGCGAAGTCGGCGGCATACCCGGCCCGCCGTTTGGCGGTGTCGATCTCAGGCGTGAGCGTCACGGAGAGCGCCGCGGTGGTCTTCCGCAGCGCGGGAGGGAGCTTGGTCAAGATGTCTTGCACCGAATGCGCGATCATGGGACAGGCTTCGGGGCAATCAGCAAAAAAAAAGGTTAACAAGACCGATTTCCCCCGGAACCCGTAGAGCGGAACAGGAAGCTCCCGCTCGTCAATCAGTGGATAGTTTTTGAGAACCCGGCCAATGGCCCGCTCCGAGCGATCCACCGCGGCCGGAGCGGCTAATGCCGGCGGGGGTATTAATCCCGCCAGCAACACCGCGAAAAAAAGGGGGGGGAACAGCGCGGCGCAAAGAGTTTGCCGGAAACCCTTCACCCCCCACGGTTGTGCAAGTTCGCTCAACCGACATTCCAAACGCCGATAAGCTCTTTCCAGTTCAGGAGATAGAACGCGACAAGACAAGCGAAAAAGAAATAGATCAACGCGTTCGTCCCTAACGGCCTGTGCTCTTCTTTAAGACTCATGCTTCACCTCAACGATTGATCTTTTTGCCAATGGCCACCGTGGAAACGGCGACCAGTATATACATGGCGCCCCCCACAATGGCCACCAAACCGCCCACAGCCATAACGGCCAACGCGAGGTCGGCCGTCGGGCCATACGCGACGGGGAACGGCGCTTCAGCCCCGGTGATATCCCAGTCCCGGCGCGGAATGCCGAATCCGCCCACGAACATCATCGCGGTCGAGAAGACGAACATGCCGGTGCCGAAGACATACGGCTGAAGCTTGGCTATGCCCGGGAACATCACTTCGCGGCGGAAGATCAGCGGCAGCACATAGTAGGTGATGCCCATGAACGCCATCGAGGTACCGATAACCACCGTGGCATGGAAATGCCCCGGCACCCGCAGGGTGTTGTGGACGATGATGTTGAGCTGCTCGGTGCCGTAGATAACGCCGGTGATGCCGCCCAGGAAGCCGAATCCGACCACCGAGAACACCAGCGACGAAAAGCCGGGATCGCCCCAGGGCGCCCGCTTGAGCCATTCGAACAACCCTTTGGTGTAGCCTTTCTTGCGCTGCGCCACTTCAACGGCCGCCGGAACGGAGAAGGCGTGCATCATGCTGGCCAACACGGCGAGGTGCATGAAGTAGCCGGTATTCCATTCCTTGTGCGCGGTGGAAATGCCCGGATCGACCAACAGGTGGTGTTCGCTGGCGATCATGATGAACAGGATGTAGAGCGTGAACGCGGAGCGCGAGAACTTCTCGCTCACCGGCACGGAGCCGACGGTAAGCGTGCCGAGCAGGTACCAGCACGAGATCATCGCGGCTACGTTGATCTGCTGCGTGGAGTGCCCGAATGCCCAGAACAGGAGCCGGTAGACTTCCGGATCCATCATCGGGATCACCCCCAAGGCCCAGAGCCAGGTGGGAATGAAGACGATGGCCCCATGCGCGAGGGTAAGCAACGCGATGATGGCGGCGGCAATAGCGCCGAACGTCACCAACGGAACCGACCCGACATAGGTCTTTTCATGGCGCGCGGCGCCCAAAGTTGCGAAAAACACGCAGACGCCGAGGATGGCCCCCACGGCGAAGAGAATGATGCCGAAGTAATACATGTGATGCGCCTTCAACGGCACATACGAGGTGAACATGACGTCGGCCTGGCCCACCAGAATCGTCACCGCCGTGATAGCCGCGCCGACCACCATGAGGCCGTATTGCCCCCATGCGAGATACGGCACTGAAAGCCGCGTGTTGAGCAAAATAGCGGAGGCGAAATAGAGCACCGCCATTTCAAAAAAGACTATCCACGCCACCAACATGGCAATGCCGTGCAGCGTGAGAAGGCGGTAAAAGAAATCGGCCGGCAGCAGGTGCACCGCCTGCCAGCGCGTGAGAAGCAACAACAACGCCAACAGCCCGCCGACCAGCAAAAAGACTATGCTGGTGACCGCATTGAACATAATCAGCGTTTCCGCGTTACGTTCAACCTTGAGGCCGGTGACAGGACAAGTCCTGAATACAGCTTCCATTTCCTATCCCCCTTAATCCACGTAAATACGGCCGACCATCGTGTGGTGGCCGATTCCGCAAAATTCGTTGCAGACGATGTTAAAAACGCCCGAGGTCGTCGGGGTTACTTTCAGCACGTAATCGTACCCGGGCACCGCCTCGAAATTCATGTTGATCGGCTGCACCGAGAAGCCGTGCAAGACGTCGATGGATGAAAGGTGTATGCGGTATTCCGAACCCTTCTTCAATTTCAGAACGGGGCTCCATTTGAACTGCTGCCCGCGCACAAACACATCGCCCGGCGGCGGCGCAACGACATCAATGCCCCCCTCCTGCTTGATGGCGCCCGCCTCGTCCTTCACCCCATACTGCTGGATGAAACGGTCGGTGGCGGCATCAAACGTATCCGGCTTGATTTTGTAGTATTCGCTGCCCGGGTTCTGTTTCTGAGTCACATGCCAATAAGGCATGGCCAGCGTCAACACGATACTGGTGGTAAGAGCGATGGCGAGCCAGACCTTTTCATCTTTGTCCAGCGGATCGCGCCACCAATGTTTTTCAGGAATAAAAATGCTCATCGGCTATCCTCCCCTCTAAGCTAGTTAATTACGGATTATTGCGCCGCTGGCGGCGTTACTGCCGGTGCTGCCGCCGGTGCTGCCGCCGGTGCTGCTGTTGACGTTAACCCCTCCAGCGGCGATTTCCCCACCGAAGCGAGCTCCATCACACCCCAAGTGGTGTAGGAAATAAACAGTATCGCGGCGGCAAGGAAAAACAGCAGCCACCAGTCATCCATGAAGACCTGCCAGTACGAAACGTTATCGCTCGAACCCGAACCTTGAGACTTTTCATTAGCCATTTTGCAAATCACCCCTTTCTGCCCATTTTGGGCGTACAGAAACCTCTAGCCCTATTTGGGTAATATTAATTCGCCAAGGGAAATCGGGCTATGACTTTTATCCATGCTTTTTTCATGGATTTTAGATTATAATGTTGCGTTAAAATGGTGAAAGCCTTGATTATATACGCCCACGAAAAAAATCACCGTTTTTATTGTGCATTGTGACCACTTAAATCGTTCACATGTTGAACATTTAGCATATTCCAAGGAACGTAATTTCTTCACAATTGATGCCCGTTACTTGAGCGGCTTCAGGCCAAATTCAGGAAGCAAAGCATTGCCGTCACCCTGCGGAAAGCCTCCTTAGGGGTTACATCCTCCATACATTCGAGTTTGCGTTTGCAGGCGCGGGAAAAGCAGGGGATGCAATTCCGTTTCCCCTGCAGGATATCAACCGGGCCGCGGCTGACCGGGCCTGTCTTTTGGGGGGATGTCGGCCCGAAGACCGCCACTATGGGGCGGTCGAAAGCGGCGGCAATATGCATCGGACCGCTATCCACCGTCACCATCAACGCGCAGCGGGCCAACAGCGCCGATGTTTCCGTGAGGCCCATCCCGCCAGCCAGGTTGTACATCCCTTCCCGCCCTCCAATGATCCGCTTAATCAGCGGGCCATCCGCCTCCGAACCGGTGAAGAGCACCGGCAAGCCGCTTTTGCCGCGGACATCCCCGGCGAGGGCGTGCCAGTGGGCGGCGGGCCACATTTTTGTCTTCCAGCGCGCCCCCACATGAAACACCACAAAGGGACCGCGAATGCCAAGTCCATCCAGCAGGGCATCCACCTGCGCGGCCGCGAGGGCGGGGATATCGAATGTGAAATCGGGACGGGGGGGCGGCACGATGGCGAGCAGCGACAGGGCACGGAACAGTACCGCCACCGCGTGGGGCTGTTTGCCCGGATCCACGGTGTGGCTGTAAAGCCAGCGGCTCCCTTCGCGCGCGTTGGAAAATCCGGCGCGGACTTTGGCGCCGGAAAGCGCGGTGACCAGCCCGCTGCGGAGCAACCCCTGCAGGTCGAAGCAGATGTCGTATTTCTCGCGCCGGATCCAGTTCATAAGCGTGGCGATCTCCCCCCATGTGCGCGGGCGGTACCACTCCTTCCCCCATGCGGCGCGGCGGAAATGCCAAACCCGCCGGACGCCGCGGACGTTTTTCACCAACCCGGCATAGGCGTCGTTCACCATCCAATCCACCTGGGCATCCGGCATGGCCTCGTTGAGCCGGTTCACGAACGCGATGGCATGCACCACATCGCCTATCGAGCTGAGTTTCACGATCAGTATCTTCATCGGCGGCCTTCCGTTCTGCGCAGTTTCAGTTCCGCCTCGCCCTTGAGCCAGGGATCGAGGCCGCGGGCCGCCAGCGCTTTCTTAAAAAACAGCGCGGCGGCGGGACGGTCGCCGCTTTTTTCCCGCAGCGAGCCACGCACATAATATAACAGCGGCTCCCATAATTCGCGCGCCGCGGGATCGACATCGGGCAGCCGTTCATACAGGCGGATGACCGCGGCCTCTTCATTCGCGGCATCCCCCAGCGCGTGATACGCAAGAAGGCGGTCGAATTCCGCCGCCGCGGTGCCCGGCAGTTCCCGTTCGAGGGTGGCGATCCATTCCAGCGCTTTATGGGGATTTCCTTCGTGCAGCGCATACGTGCGCGCCAGGAAATCGGCCACCTCCACGCGGGAAAGCATCGCGGCGGCAAACGCCTTTTCAGCGAGCGCCAGCCCTTCCTCCTTGGTGCCGCTCAAACCGAGCATCCCCACAAGCCATCGCAACGGGGAGGGAAGCCGCCCCACATAATATTTGTATATCGCCGGGCCGATCATCGCGTCCCCCTGGGCGGGATAGAGCGCATAGAGGCGGTCGAAAAGGGCCGCGCTCTTTTTTCCGTGTGACATGGCGGCAAAGTAATCGCCGCCATAGGCGTGCATCCGGGCAAGGAATGCATGCGCCCCCGCTTTATAAAAAAGCGCCTCGAAATCGTCCGGCCTTTTCGACAATACCGCGTTGCACAGGACGATCACCTCCTCCAGACCGCTTTCAAACGCCGCGGTGTCGCGCGCCTTTTTTCTGGGAGGGGTGGTCACGCCATACTGCGAGGCCATAATGCGCCAGCGGGCATCCGATTCGGTCACGCCCCAGCCGATGGCGGCTACATAGAACCGCCCCGCCGGTGAAGAAGGATGCGATGCCGCAAGGCGGCTGAAAACCTCTTTTGCCGCCTCGAACCGGAGACGGTAGGCATGATCCAGCCCTTTCAATATCTCATCCTTGCCGGTGAATACCGCCTCACCGGCGGACGCCTGGCAAGAGGCAGCCAGGCAAAACAGGAGAACCAACAAAATGCGCGGCATCGGTCAGCGGCGCCCCAGACGGCGTTTCAGCTTTGCCACCAGTTCTTCCGCCGTTATCCGGTGTTTTGCGATGCAGGCCCCGTCATGGAAGAGAAGGGGGATGTCTAGCCCGTATTCGGTTTGTAACCGCGGATCGGCGGTGATATCAACATAGGCGACGGAAAGGGGAATTTGACGGCCCGCCTCGGCGGCCGCCGCCGCCATCTCTTCGCATAGAGGGCAATCATCTTTGGAATAAAGGAGCAATTCCACCGGCTGTTGCATTTTCCCGATCCCCTTTCGACGGGATACAGTTTACCACTTTCCAATAGCTGCCCTCTAAAAAGGCAATCAGCGCGGCTCATACCGCCTGACAAGCCACTCTTCGTTGTGCCGCTCAAACATTAGCCGGTATTCCGCGTTTATGGAGGCGAAAAACGCATCTATGTTTTCCGTGGGAATTTCATGCGGCACAACCATCCAGCCGCCCTGCCGGTGCCTGCGGGCGAACCGTGAGATGTAAACCAGTTGCCGCTCCGGGGGTAAGAGCAAAAGCTCGGCGGCGGGAGCCATCGGGAGCCAGAACCGATACGGCTCGGCATTATCAACCTGCCCGTTCAACCCAACATCGGTTAACGATGGAGGAAGCATAAAGTTGACCACCACCAGCGGATCGCCTTTCTTATAATTAACCTCTTTCAGAATGTCCGTAAGCGGTTTCTTCGCTTTGGGCAACAGCCCATTAACGCGCGACTCATAATCCATCCGGAAGGTGTCGCGCAAAAACCCGGGCAGGTGCGGATTCCCCCAGGTAGCGGTAAGCAAGACCGCGCTTAAAGGGATCAACACCGCCTGCAATATCCGCCGCGGCTCCACCCTTTCCTTGAATGCCGCCAAAGCCGCAACCACGCAAGTGAAATGAAGTGGGGCCAAGTTGAGAATATTGTTTTCGGCGCTACGCCAGATAAAATAACTGGCCGTGCTCCAAAAAAGTCCCATTATCCCGATGAGGGCGGGCCATGCCGCTGAACGATCCCTGAAAGCCGCGGCTGCGCAGACAGAAACGGCGGTAAAAACCAGCAAAAGCCCCCACACACCGCCACGCGGCTCTATGGGGATCGCGCCGAAGCCGCCTTTATACGTCATCGCATACTCGATGAACGCGTACCAGTCCGGCAAGCGGCCCAAGCCGAAGATGTAACAGACATTGACCGTTGCGAACAGGATGGCCAGCGGCGACAGTGACGACAGAAAGATCGTGGACGCCCTCCGCCACGCACCCGCATGTTCAGCCCCGTGACGCTGCTTAGCGATTTCCCATGACAGCCATAAGGATTGGGGAAGCCAAATACTAGTGCCGTATATTACGTTCTCGAAACTCCAAAAACATCCGGCGGCCCATAGGCAGGAACCGGCCCAAAAACGCACATTCCTTGCCTCTCCACCGCCATTCTCTGCGGTGATATTCCAGTAACTCCACCCCAGAAGAAGGTAGCAGAACAGAAACCTCATTCCCCCGGTGCTGGGGTAGGTATTCAAACCGGTAAGTTCCGGCGCGCCGCCCGGCACCATGAACGCCACGGCGATGGTCAGCACCATTGCGGCCACCGCGCCCAACGCATCTGGCCGAAGCGCCCGTAACATGCCATACAGAATAAGGGCGCACACCATCTGCAATGCCGACGCCGCAACATACAGGCAGAAATGCAGCGACTTGAACGGCAAAGCGGCTAGAAGAAGGATATCCAGAAATCCGTATTGGCTGGGCACATCCCATAAAAGCCAGCCCCCTTGGCGCACCAAAGCGGCACTGCCCACATAAAATTCGTGGTGTTCGGTTATTTTAAAGGGAACCCGTAATGCAACCAGCGCCAATACAAACACCAAAGCCAATTCAACCAAAACCCGGGGTATATGGCGAGTTGATGCACCGGCCTGCCTGACCTCACCATGACGCCAATGCCAAATGGTGAAAGCCGCGGCAATGATTGTCCCGAAAAACTGATACGGCCCGCCGAAAAAGTGGCGGCCAAACGGCTCCCACCAGAGGAACCTTGACAACAGACCCCATACCGCTAACAGAGCCGCCAAAGCAAATAAAGACCGGGCCGTATTTTTTCCGTCATGCGCCGCCCAACCCGTTGCGCCGCCGAGGACAAACCACTGCGCAAGCGCAAATGCGCTCAATACCGGAATATCCCCGCCGGGAATGACAACGATGCAAAACGCCAAAGCAACAAATGCAAGACTCCACCTGAAAACTTCCAGAACCTGAAGCGTCTTCGCGTAACGGTAGAAGAAGTGGGCGGCATGAAGAAGCGGGGGGAAAACGCCGCCGATAAGCATATACTGGGTCCACTCGTAAGGTTCACCGTTGTGCGGCAGGAAAGCATGACCGAGACCAAGGACGGCGAGGGCCATTCCGAGAGCGGACATCAGGTTGAGATAGGCACTTCCCGGTTCATCGCTGTTTTGCGGCTTCCCCATCACGGAATGCTAAGCGAGGCGGCAAAACAACACAAGTTATTTAGCTCCCCCACCCCGCCAGCAACAATTATTGGCATGACAATTTTTGTCATATCGGACAATTTTTGGGCCGGTTTAGGCTCCCTTTGTTCATGCAGGCGGCTCCAAGCCTGGGAGTATATCTATTCATTAATAAATTGATTTATATGGTAGTATATTGCCAATATAGAGCGTAATAACCGCAGATTTTCGTGTTGGCTTGAAACATGCATTATCGAATGAGCAAGTATTAAACGGCGCGGAAAAACGCCAAAGTCAATTAACTTTTTTTGGAGGTTTAACATGTTCAAGAAAACCCTGAAGGGCGAAAAGGGCTTTACGCTCATCGAACTGCTGGTCGTCGTGGCGATCATCGGTATCCTTGTCGCGATAGCCATCCCGCAATTCGCCAACTACAAGAAACAGGCGAATGACAGCGCGGCCGAATCGGATGTGCGCAACCTGGCGTTGGCCATGGAATCGTACTACGCTTCCAATAACATATACACGACCGGCACAACCGAACTCTCCAACGCCGGCTTCAAGGCAACCAAAAACGTAACCACCACTCCGGCGCTTGCGAACGCGACCGCCGCCACTTTCACCATTACCGGATCCCATTCCAACGGCACCAAGACCTTCACTTGGAATTCCGGCGCGGGCGGCTTGCAGTAAGCTGCAAACCGTTTAGCACTTTTAAAGGCATGGGGCTTCGGCCCCATGCCTTTTTTTTACCTGTACGCAAAAGGGGAGTCTCGCGGCTCCTTCATAGAGTAAGTATCCGCATAGGGGTTCTGGTATCATTTCTCCATAACCGACACTGGGAAAGGGCGACCAATGCATTTTTTCCGCGCGCGCCGTACCCTCTTCTTTGTTCTGCTCTTGGCCGCCGTCCTGCTGGCGCTTAGTCCCGGCATCAACGCCAAAATGAGCTTTGATGCCCGCATGATGGTCTACGATAACCCCTTGGTAACTTCGTCCAACAACATCCTAAAACCGTTTTGGAGCGACTTCTGTGAAGGGTGCCGCATGGATGGGCAAATCAGCCTGACATCCGGCTTTTACCGTCCGGTGGTGAACGCCGTGTACTGGCTGGAATACCGCTTCGCCGGAACCAACGACGCCATTTACAACTTCGACGAAATGCTGCTTCACTGGGTATGCGCATTAACGGTCTTTTTCCTCGCCGCGCGGCTGATGCCGGACAAGCCTTTGGCGCCCTTCATCGCCGCAACGCTCTTCGCCCTGCACCCCGCCAACGCCTATGCCGCCACCCGCGACGTGCGGTCCGACCTGCTCTGCCTGCTTTTCTACCTCGGCGCGGTCATCGCCTACCTCCGCGCGTTTCCTCCCGCCGCGCCGCCGCGCAAACGGTTCATCCTCCTTTCCCTAACCTGCTTCCTCGGCGCAATACTGAGCAAAGAGATGGGGGTCACGCTCCCCGCTGTGCTGGTGATGCTCCACTTCCGCCAACGCCATGCCGATGGGCGGCCCATGCGCGAATTGCTTTATACTCTCCCCTTCTGGCTCCTCTTCACGGCATATATGGCAATGCGCGCCCTTCTGCTCCCGCAAGGCGGGGCAAGCCCCTACCTGATGGCCTATACCTCCCCCGTGCTTTACATCAATGCCATAAAAAACTTCGCCATCTACCTCCTGCGCTACATCCTGCCGCTGGGAGCCGGATACCCCACGCTATTGCCCAAAATGGTGAATTTCATCGACCCCACCTTCACCGATCCGCTGATCTACCTTTCCCTGGGGCTCCTCATTCTCATTACCGGCGCCGCCCTGTGGAACATACGGCGGCACCCCACAGCGGCGTTTTTGACCTTTTTCATGCTGGTCACCATGACGCCCCTGACCATGGTCACCCGCATTTCCGATATTACCGACATCAATGTCCTCAAAACGCCGGAACGCTTCATGTACATCCCCTCCGTGCCGCTGCTGCTGCTGGCCTCGCTCTTGCTGCAAAACGCATACAGCAGCCTTCAAAAGGATGCCGCCAAAAAAGGGGCCGCCATCGCAGGTGTAGGCGCGGCGCTTTTCCTGGGATCCCAATCCAACACACACACCGTCGCCATCAACAGCGACGTGGCAACCCTAAAAAACCTCTACCTGTTCCCGGAAGAGCGCCTCACACCCCGCATGCTTCTCATGCGGGAATGCCTTTACGTTCTTCGCGTCGCGCTTCCCCTGCGTAATTTTACCGAGGCGGAACAACGCCTTGTAAAAGTCCTGAAAAACAATCCATCCGCTCCCTTGCCATACATGGTGCTGGGAAATCTCTACATGCAAACGGAAGAATGGAACAAGATCACGCCGCTCATTTTGCAATGGAACCGCCTTGATGTAAGCGATTTAGAACTGATCATGAAAAATAACCCGACAATCCTGAGCGACTACATGGGCGTCTACCGCCATTTCCCTTACCTGTTGGCCGCGGCGGCAACCCATAGAGGAGAGGCGCGGCAAGCCGCGGATTACCTCTGTTCCGCGTTGCAACGGGGATTTGACGAACAGGAAATTGTTTGGGGGCTTCGCGAAAATTACCTGCTGAACGGCCCGCCCCAATGCCGCACCGCACAGAACGAAGCCCTCTGCCGCAAAAACGCGTCTATCCCCGATTTCGCCGAATGGCGGCAGCCGCTCGACCCAAAACGCTGTAAAGAATGGAAAACCCTGTTTTGAACGCCGCACTGGTACGCCGCATTGCCTTCTTTATGCTGCTTCTTGTTGCGGCGCTGGTCACGTTCCGCCCCGGCATCAATGCCAGGATGACGGGAGACGCACACATGCTTATCTACAACAACCCCTTGGTCACCGCGCCCGATGGCATCCTGCACATTTTTCAAGGGGATTTCTGTAATGGATGCAATGTAGACATGCCGATCAATATATCCACCGGCTTCTACCGGCCGCTGGTCAACGCCGTGTACTGGCTGGAATACCGCTTCGCCGGAACCAACGACGCCATTTACAACTTCGACGAAATGCTGCTTCACTGGGTATGCGCATTAACGGTCTTTTTCCTCGCCGCGCGGCTGATGCCGGACAAGCCTTTGGCGCCCTTCATCGCCGCAACGCTCTTCGCCCTGCACCCCGCCAACGCCTATGCCGCCACCCGCGACGTGCGGTCCGACCTGCTCTGCCTGCTTTTCTACCTCGGCGCGGTCATCGCCTACCTCCGCGCGTTTCCTCCCGCCGCGCCGCCGCGCAAACGGTTCATCCTCCTTTCCCTAACCTGCTTCCTCGGCGCAATACTGAGCAAAGAGATGGGGGTCACGCTCCCCGCTGTGCTGGTGATGCTCCACTTCCGCCAACGCCATGCCGATGGGCGGCCCATGCGCGAATTGCTTTATACTCTCCCCTTCTGGCTCCTCTTCACGGCATATATGGCAATGCGCGCCCTTCTGCTCCCGCAAGGCGGGGCAAGCCCCTACCTGATGGCCTATACCTCCCCCGTGCTTTACATCAATGCCATAAAAAACTTCGCCATCTACCTCCTGCGCTACATCCTGCCGCTGGGAGCCGGATACCCCACGCTATTGCCCAAAATGGTGAATTTCATCGACCCCACCTTCACCGATCCGCTGATCTACCTTTCCCTGGGGCTCCTCATTCTCATTACCGGCGCCGCCCTGTGGAACATACGGCGGCACCCCACAGCGGCGTTTTTGACCTTTTTCATGCTGGTCACCATGACGCCCCTGACCATGGTCACCCGCATTTCCGATATTACCGACATCAATGTCCTCAAAACGCCGGAACGCTTCATGTACATCCCCTCCGTGCCGCTGCTGCTGCTGGCCTCGCTCTTGCTGCAAAACGCATACAGCAGCCTTCAAAAGGATGCCGCCAAAAAAGGGGCCGCCATCGCAGGTGTAGGCGCGGCGCTTTTCCTGGGATCCCAATCCAACACACACACCGTCGCCATCAACAGCGACGTGGCAACCCTAAAAAACCTCTACCTGTTGGAAGAAAGACTTACGCCAAAAATGTTGGCCCTTCGAGAATGTTTTTATGTGCAGTTTGTAGACCTTCCCAAACACAATTACGCCGATGCGGAACAGAGGATGCGGGAGGTTTTGAAAAACAATCCGGCCATGCCGATGCCCTATGCCGAGTTGGGGTTTGTATACCTGGAGACGAGACGGTGGAGCCTGATTCCGCCCCTCGCGGCGCCATGGAACAACCTTAAACCTGAAGACATTTTGAACCTTCGGAAACAAAACCCGACCTTCCAGAACGAGTACCTTGGGGCCTATCACAACTTCCCCTTTCTGCTGGGAGCGGCGGCGGCGCACCGGGGAGAGGCACGCGAAGCGGTGGATCTTTTTTGCTCCGCTCTCCGGCGGGGATTTAACCAAGAGCAGGTCATCAACGAATTGCGCGGAAACTATCTGCTGAACGGCCCTTCCCAATGCCGCGCGGCGCAAGATGAAGCGCTCTGTATCAAAAACGCAGCTATTCCCGATTTCACCGGATGGCGGCAACCGCTTGATCCGAACCGGTGCGAGGAGTGGAAGAATCTCTTTTAGGCAGCCGGGCCAAGTTGGGGGCAGACGTTCCGCTTTTGAAACCTCCCCTTCCGTATTACCATACATTCATGGAACATCGCGCCACAGATCGCATTTTCACAATCTTTCTAATTCCGCCGTTATCGGGCCTGCTCGCCTTTATCGCCGCCCTCATGTTCGGCTCACAGGCGGCGGGGCCGGTCGCCGTATGTGGCATGGCCTGCACACTTGGCGCGCTCGCCTTTTTCATTCTGAAGGGAAAACTATTCACGGGAATCCCCCGTTGGGGAACCGCCCTGTTCGCCATCGCCGCGCTGTTCCTTTTTTGGATATCATCGCTTCCCCCCTATTGGCGCGACGATCTCATCACCCACATGGCGCTGCCCCGGCTGGCATTGATCCGTACAACGTGGCCGTTTCCGCCGTTTCAGCCAGCCGCCTTCGCGCCCGACCTGCTGCTGCCGCTTAACCTTGCGTTCGTGGCGTATGGCATCGATTGGGGGGCATCGTACATTTCCGTTTTTTACATTTTGGCCACCGCCCTTTTCACGGCCCATTGGGCGGTGACGGAGACAGAAACGCGTTGGGGAATATTTGCCGGCGTTGCGGTGCTTACGCTTGGCATCATGTTCCGGCTTGCCACTACCTCCTACTCCGATCCTGCGGTAATGTTTTTCAGCGCGGCTGGTTCGTTTTACTGGCATCAATGGCTCAAAACGCCCCGACGCTCCGAAGCGGTGAATGGGGGGCTGGCTTTCGCGGCAGGCTCCGCGATCAAATACAACGCCGGCCTGTTGATGGCCTGTTTTCTGGCGGTGATGCTGATGGCGGCGTTGCGGCGTAAAGTAGTGCGGGATTGGGCTGTGGTGGCCTTCGCCGCCGCCGGCTTCACGCTGCTTTTCTGCGGGCCGTGGTGGGCTGCCGCGCATGCTGCCGGAGCACCGGTGGCGGCTTTCCACAGCGGTTTTGAGGGAGCGCCGATCCGCGAGCGGGTGGCCCTCTGCGGCGAATCGGCCGGGTGGGCCGCCCTGGCGCCGTTGCGCCTTTTTGCCAGCGGCACGGAAGGGGGCAGTTGCGGATTCGATGGCCGTTTGAATATCTTTCTGCTGGTGGGTGGATTGCTCGCCCTGATGCACGGACCGGGGCGTACGGAAAAACGGCTGCTTTTCGCAGCCTTCGGCCTTTTCGTGCTATTTGCCGGATTGCTTATTTCACCGATGGCGCGCTACTTTCTCCCGCTTGTGCCGGGGCTTGCCTTTTTAACGGCATCCGCCGCCTCGGCCTTCGCGGCGAAGGGAAAGAAAACGGCGGCTATCGCGTTGGTCACGTTACTGGTTGTGTGGAATGCATGGGATTTCGCGGCCGCCGCGCGCCGGTTTGAAGGGTGGCCTTACCTTGCCGGCGGGGAATCGCGGGAAGAATTCGTTCGCCGCATCGTACCCGCCTACGCGGTGACGAAGTGGGCAAACGATCATCTGCCGCCGGATAGCCGTATCTACTTTGCCTTCACCGGCAACCGGGTCTATTACAGCCAGCGGGAATACTACTACGACGGGTTTTGGGATGGCGTCACGCTGATGGCGCTTTTCACGCGTGGCAACAACGCTGCGGCAATAAAACAATCTCTCCGGGAAAAAGGGTTCACCCATCTGGTGTTAATGGAAAACGCCATGCGCCGCTTCGCCGAAGGGAATGGCGTCGTTCCGCTCTATGAGCAGTTTATCGCGGCAACGCCTCCATTATATGCAATGGATGGCGCGATGATCCTGCCGCTGGCTGAACCGTAAGCCGTGAAATCAGTTGTGGCCGGTGCTGCCGAAACCGCCGTGGGCGCGGGCGGTGTCGTCCAGCTCGGCGGCCTCCTCCACATTCCATGCGGGGGCTTTTAACGGCACTATCTGCGCTATCTTGCCACCAGCCTTGATGACGTGATCCGCCGTGCCGCCGTTGTGCATCACGATCTTCACCTCGCCGCGGTAGCCGGCGTCGATCACCCCGGCGGCGGTGTATATGCGGGCGGCGGCCATCGATGAGCGATCCTTCACAATCCCCCCCCAGCCGTCGGGAAACTTTAACGCGATGCCGGTGCGGACAATCGCCTGCCCTCCGGCGGGGATAACCGTTTCTTCCAGGCTGTACAGGTCGCACCCAAGGTCGCCGGGGTGCCCCACGGTGGGAAGCTTCGCGGCAGGATCGAGCTTTTTGACTTTTAGCGTGAACATGGCGGGTATTAAAACATTCTTTGGCGCGGGCGGCAACGCCGCTTTGCAAAATCCGAAATGCTGGTATAATGCGTCCTCTGGAAATTGCGGGAGTAACTCAACGGTAGAGTGTCAGCTTCCCAAGCTGAAGGTTGCGGGTTCGAATCCCGTCTCCCGCTCCAAGAAAATCGCCCAACCACCTCAACGGCTGTTCAGGCCACACGCCCTAAAAATACGTAACGGGATTCGAAGCGAGTGCGCGGCCCGACCGATGAGGGAGGGCAAGCCGACGTGATTTCTGTCCAGGCAGCGCACTTGGCCCCCGATGGGGCGAAACTATTATGCACCCACCCGCCAGGCGGTCAGGGATTGAGCCAGGAGAGGGAATCTTCCAGCCCTTTTTGGCGGCGCTGGGCCTCTTCATAAGCGGCTTTGTCTTTTTCCACCACTTCTTCCGGCGCGTTCTTCATGAAGTTTTCATCGGAAAACTTCTTTTCAAACATCGCCATCTCTTTTTGCACTTTCGCCAGTTCGCGCTGGATGCGCCCAATCTCTTTATCGAAATCGATGATGCCGGTCAGCGGCACGTATATCTCCGCGTCGGCCAGCACGCCGGTGGCGCTTTGCGGCGGACGGGCGGCGGCGGTATCGAATGTGATGCCGGCCGCTTTGGTGAGGCTTAAAAATGACTGCTCGTGCGCTTTCGCCTTTGCCTCGGTCTCGGCGTTGCGGCATTTCACTATCGCGCGGAGTTCCACGCTGAAGGGTATCTGAAGCTCGGCCCGGATCGCCCGCACGCGGGATACCAAAGCCATCACCAGTTCCATCTCGGCCTCCGCCGCCGCGTCGACGCGCGCGGCGTCCGGCTTCGGATACGGGGCGATCATTACCGACTCGCCGTGACTGGGGAGCTTTTGGTAAATCTCTTCCGTCACAAACGGCATGATGGGGTGCAGAAGGCGGAGCATGTTGTCCAGCACATGCGTCAGCACCGCCACAGCCGCTTTGTCGCCCGCCACGAGGCGCGGCTTGGTCAACTCGATATACCAATCGCAGAATTCACCCCACGTGAAACGGTAGAGCGCGTTGGCAAGATCGTTGAACCGGTATTGCTCCAGCGCGGCGTCGGCCTCCGTGATGGTCTTTTGCAGGCGGCTTAAAATCCAGCGGTCGGCCACTTCCAGCTTCATCTTTGAGAGGTCGGCCTTGCCATCGTAATCGCCGCTATTCATCAACACGAAACGGCTGGCGTTCCAGAGCTTGTTCACGAAGTTGCGGTACCCTTCAATCCGCTTTTCGCTCATCCGCGCGTCGCGCCCCTGCGTTTCATTGGCGCAGATGGTGAAGCGGAGCGCATCGGTGCCGTATTGCATCATCAGTTGCAGGGGGTCGACCACGTTCCCCTTACTCTTGCTCATCTTCTTCCCTTCCGCGTCGCGGACGAGGGCGTGGATATAGACCGTGCTGAACGGCGGCTTGCCGGTGAATTTGATGCCCATCATGATCATGCGGGCCACCCAGAAGAAGATGATGTCCAGCCCCGTCACCAGCACGCTGGTGGGATAGAAGGTTTTCAACGCTTCGGTGTTATCCGGCCAGCCGAGGGTTGAAAACGGCCAGAGGCCAGAGGAGAACCAGGTGTCGAGCACGTCGGTTTCCTGCTTCAGCGTGATGCCGCCGCATTCGGCGCATTTCATCACGTCTTCGCGCGCCACGTTCACATGGCCACAATCTTCGCAGTACCACGCGGGGATGCGGTGCCCCCACCAGATCTGGCGGCTGATGCACCAGTCGCGGATGTTGCGCATCCACTCGAAATAGGTGTTTTCCCACGATTGCGGAACGAACTTGATGTCGCCGTTTTTCACCGCCGCCACCGCCGTTTCGGCCAGCGGCGCGGTTTTGACGAACCACTGCATCGAGAGGTTAGGCTCCACCACCGTTTTGCAGCGGTAGCACTCGCCCACCGCGTTCTTGTGCGCGCGCGCTTCCACCAGAAAGCCCTGCTCCTTGAGGTCTTCCACAATCGCCTTGCGGCATTCCTCGCGAGACATGCCCGCGTATTTTTCGGGACAGTTCTGCATCCTCGCATCGCGGCCGATCACCACGACGGCGGGGAGATTGTGCCGCTTGCCGATCTCGAAGTCGTTGGGATCGTGCGCCGGGGTTATCTTGAGGGCGCCGGTGCCGAAATCCGCCGCCACATAGCTGTCGGCGATAACCGGAATCTCGCGCCCCACCAGCGGCAGGATAACCGCCTTGCCGATGAACCGTTTGTAACGTTCATCTTCGGGATTCACCGCGATGGCGGTATCCCCCAGCATCGTTTCGGGGCGGGTGGTGGCGATGGTGAGCGCGCCACTGCCATCCGCCAACGAATAGTTGATGTGGTAGAACTGGCTGTTCCGCTCGGCGTATTCCACTTCAAGGTCGGAAAGCGCCGTGTGGCAGCGGGGACACCAGTTGGTGATGTAGTTACTGCGGTAGATCAGCCCCTCTTCGTAAAGGCGGACGAACACTTCGCGCACCGCGCGGGAAAGCCCTTCGTCCATGGTGAAGCGCTGGCGGTCCCAATCGCACGAAGCCCCCAGTTCCTGGAGCTGGTTGATGATCTTGTGGCCGTACTCTTCTTTCCATTGCCAAACCCGCTCGATAAATTTCTCGCGGCCCAACTGGTGTCGGTCCAGCCCCTCTTTTTTCAGTTCGCGCTCCACCACGTTTTGGGTGGCGATGCCGGCGTGGTCGGTGCCGGGCATCCAGAGGGTGTTATAGCCGCTCATCCGGCGGTGGCGGATGAGGATATCCTGCAAGGTATTATCCAGCGCGTGCCCCACATGGAGCGAGCCGGTGACGTTTGGCGGGGGGATGACGATGCAGAAGGAGGGGCGGGTATCGCCGTCCTTCGCCTTGAAATAGCCTTTTTCCATCCAGTAGGCGTACCAGCGTTTGCTGACTTCCGCCGGTTCGTACCGTGTGCCCAGTTCTTCCATGTTTTCCAACCTCGCAAATAAAAAAAGCCGCCCCGTTCAAGGGTGGCCGGTAATGGCGGCATTATATAGCCCGCCCTGCCGTGAATAAAGCGGGATGGGAATTTTTCCCGCGTTAATGGCGGTGGTTAGTTTATCTCGCCTTTCTTGATGCGTTCAATGGCGATTTTTATCATGTGTTGGGCGATGCGGGGGGTTATCTGCACCGTGATCTTGTCGATGATCGACAGCATCCGGGGCATCGCCTTCTGAAAGCTGGCGGCAATCACCCTGGCGATCTCCTCGCGGAAGACTTTTTCCATCTGGGTATCGAGCGACTCTTTAAAACGGGTCTCGATGGCGCGGCGCATTTCTTCGCGAAACACTTCCTCCGCCCGCGCGGCGATGAACTCCTCCACCGCGCGCCCCACTGATTCGCGGAAGAGTCCCTCCAATTGTTCCGGCGGCAGACCGCTGGTCTCCGCGGCGATAATGCGCGGAGCGGAAATTTCCACTTCGCGCCGCACCGCCTCTTCCAACTCACGTTTGGGGGTATCCCACACGGTTGCGTTCTCCACGTCATCCGCCAAATCCAGCCCGCCATCGGCGCCGGGCGCGGCAGCTTTTTCGGATATGCCGGCCATTGCCGCCCGGTCCAGGGATGCGATGGCATCTTCCAACGCATCATCCCCACGTTGGGATTCCACTTTAGGCGCGGCGGGAATCGCATCGACGTTCAGCACGTCATCCAAAATATGCGCCGCATCGCCGGATACATCTTCCCGCGCGGTGGGCAGTTCCTCGCCGTGGGCTTCAGCAACCACATCCCCATCGTCGCCACCATATATTCCCCGCTCTTCAGCCGTCATCGGAACGGCCTCTTCCACCGCTTCGCGGGCGATGGCCGCGTCCACTTCGTCGGTAGTGGGAAGCACATCATCCAGAGATACCCTCCCTTGCGGGGCGGCTGCCGCGGCCGGAGCGGGTTCTTCCCCCGCTTCCACGGCTTCGGCCTCGGCCTCATCCTCTTCCAGTATCTCCCCCTCTATCTCTTCATCAAGTTCATCCAGATCTTCCGCCAGATCATCAATGTCTTCGTCCATGACTTCCAGTTCTTCACCGGAATCCGGCTCACCGGCCGGCCCGCCCGGAGCGCGGGCGGTCAATTTGATCACCGCCGGTTCAAATGTTTTTTCCCCATCTTCCGCCTCAGCGGCCGCAACGGGGGCCGGGGCTGCCTTATTTTTGCCCTTCCCCGGCTTCTGGGTGGATGTTCCCGTGGAGAGGGCCTGTTTTTTTATAAGCTCGATGAATTCGCCGCTCTTAAACGGCTTGGCGATATGCCCCACGGCGCCGGCGGCCACCCCCTGCGCGGGATCGTAGTTCTCCAGTTCTCCGGAAATGAGAATCACCGGAATCGCGGCGGTCGCGGCGGTTTTTTTAAGCTTTTTACACAACTGAAAACCGTCCAGCCCCGGCATGTACACATCGGCAACCACCACATCGGGCAACTCTTCCTGAGCGAGGGTAAGCGCTTTGTTGCCATCGCTGGCGCACAGAAGCTCGATGTTTTCGTTTTCCAGCGTAAGTTGGATCACCTTCTGCATGGTAACGGAATCATCGGCAAACAGAAGCTTAATGCTCAAAAAACACCCCCGCCAGGTTCATCGGTAAAAGTATAACTGAACTTGACGGCATCCGTCATTTTTTTTGCCGATTTTCAACGCCCCTCCCGCCATCAGCGCGTTGCGGCGTCGAGCATCGCCTGCGGGATCTTGTCCAGGTGGAGCACCTGATCCACCGCCCCCAACTTGATGGCCTCCTTGGGCATGCCGAATACGACGCACGAAGCTTCGTCCTGCGCGATGTTGTAGCCGCCGGCCTTTTTCATTTCCAGCATCCCCGTGCTGCCGTCGTTCCCCATGCCCGTAAGCATCACGCCCACGGCGTTGGCGCCGGCGAATTTGGCGACCGACTGGAACAGAACCTCGACGGACGGGCGGTGACGCATCACCTGGGGCCCGTCTTTCACTTCCACATAATATTTCGCGCCGGAACGGCGGAAGATCATCTGCTTGTTGCCGGGAGCGATCAGCGCGCGGCCGGGAAACACGGCATCGCCATCTTCGGCCTCCTTGACCTGTACCTGGCAGAGGCCATTCAACCGGTCTGAAAACGCTTTTGTGAATCCCTCCGGCATATGTTGCACGATGACCATGCCGGGGGTGGACGTGGGGAGCCGGACCAGGACTTCCTTAAGGGCCTCGGTGCCGCCGGTGGAAGAGCCGATGGCGATGATCTTATCGGTGGTCTTCAGCAACGATGTGGACGACTTTATGATCGAGGTATCAAGTTTACGGCTGATCTGCGTTGCGTAAACGCTCATTTTCGCCTTTGAGGCGGCCTTTACCTTGTCCACCACCTCCTGCTGTATCTCGCGCACTCCCACGCGCTGGTCGATGGGAGGCTTAGCGACGATCTCAACCGCGCCGGCATCCAGGGCCGCAAGGGTGGTGGAGGCCCCCTTTTGGGTCATTGCGCTGACCATCACCACCGGCATCGGCTTGGCCGCCATCAGCTTTTGCAGGAAGGTGATGCCGTCCATGCGGGGCATTTCCACATCCAGCGTGATCACATCCGGCTTGAGCTGTATTATCTTTTCGCGGGCCACAAACGGATCGGGCGCCGTGCCAACCACTTCGATTTCCGGATCGCTGGAAAGAGCCTCTGAAAGGATGTTGCGGACAACAGCCGAATCGTCAACGATGAGGACTCTTATTTTACCATTCGCCATAGTTCCGCCTTATTTAGTAATATCTATCCTTCATGTCGCAAAACCTGCCGGTATTAATCAACAGGATTGAATGCTTGTCCGCCTTGCCGATCCGCTCGATAAAATCCCCCTTCAGGGCGCCGAGCGCCGTTTCGGCCGGCACCATCATATTCTCCTCGAACGTGACAATGTCCTTGACGCTGTCCACCAGAACGCCGGTAACCATCCCCTCGTTTTCCAGGATGATGATGTTTTCGGCTTTGTTCCCCGCTCCGGTAAAACCAAGCTTGCGCTTTGCGTCGACCACCGGGATTACCATCCCCCGTAAATTCATGATACCGGCGACAAAATCCTTTGTATTCGGCACATGGGTGATATGCCGGCGGAGAATGATCTCACGCACCGAGGTAATGACGAATCCGTACTCCTCGCGCCCCAACATGAACGTAAGATATGAACACCGCCCGCCAGCGGGTTTTTTATGATGCTCTTCGGCCCCGCCGCCCTCGCGCACCCCTTCATGATGCTCTTCATCGTGATGCTCGTCGTCCTGATCCGCCATTGCGGCCCGCGGCCCGTCCTTGCGCGCGGACGGCGCTCCGCCCGATCCGCCACGCGCCTTTTCAACAAGCCCCTTGATCCTGTCCAGGTCATCGAAGAGCTTATCCTTCACCTGCTGGCCCACCGCGGAACCGGTTTCCCGGATGTCAGAGAGTATCGATTCCATGTCGGTGGCAATGACATGTATCTCGGTAAGGCCCACGAGGCCGGCGTTCCCTTTCAGGCTGTGCGCGGCCCGGAAAAGCTCGTTCACCACTTCCTTGTTGGCGCCATCTTTTTCCAGCGCTATCAGGGATTGCTCGATAATCTCGACATGGGTATCGGCTTCGCTAAAAAAGGCGGCTAACGCCGCAGGTGATGCCATACGTCAAACCTCCAGCAATCCTTCGACGTTGATAACAAGGCCGATGGAGCCATCCCCCAGGATCGCCCCGCCGCGTATACTGCGCACCTTGCGGAAAGGGCGGCCCAAATCCTTCAACACGACGTTTTGCTGCTCCACTATGGCGTCCGCCATAAGGCAACACCGCCGTCCCCCTTTTTCGATAAGGATGCCCACCGCATCGGTGACATCCGTGATATCCGTCTGAATCCGGTAATTCTTATACAACCGGACGAGGGGATACAGCGCACCGCGGATATTCACTATCTCCCGGTCGTCCTTCACGGTGAATACCTCTTCCCGATGCGGGCGGATCGATTCTTTGACGTCTTCCACCGGAAGGATGAAACGCGATTCCCCCACCATCACCACCAGGCCGTTAATGGTCACCAGCGTAGTTGTCATGGGAAGCGAAATATTAAAGGTGGTGCCGGCCCCCTCCACCGATTCGATTTCTATTTTTCCTTTCACATCGGTCAGCGCGCTCTTCACCACGTCCATCCCGACCCCGCGCCCCGATATATCGGTTACTTTTTCGGCGGTGGAAAACCCGGGAGCGAAAATGAAGTCGAACACCTCGCGGTCGGGAAGCTGATCCCCGGCCTGCTGGGAGATCAAACCTCGGCTGACCGCTTTTTGCAGTATTTTTCCGCGCGGCAGGCCCGCGCCATCGTCTTTGAGCCTGATCATCAGGTTTTCGCCGATGATCTCAGCCGATATTTTTATCTGGCCGGTGCGCGGTTTGCCCGCCGCCTCACGCCGGTCGGGCATCTCAACGCCGTGGTCGATGGCATTACGGGCCATGTGCACGATCGGGCTTTCCAGCTTTTCCAGAAGGCTTTTGTCCAGTTGGACATCGTCTCCCACGATCTCCACATTGGCGCTTTTTCCCAACAACGTGGCGGTATCGCGGACGATACGCGGCACTTTTTGAAACAACCCTTTGATGCTCACCTTGCGGACCTCGGACAAACCGCGTTGCAATTGATAGGTAAGCTCCGAGAAGGTGATATTGGAATTTTTGAATTCCTTGGAAATGGCGGATGCGCCGGGAATGGCGTCGAGCCGTTTTTCGAGATAATTAAGCGTTTCGGAAATAATGACCAGTTCGCCAATCTGGGCCATAAATTCGTCCACCCGCTCTTCTTCGATGCGCATGGTCTTTTTGGGAGCCGCCTTTTTGGCCGCCTCTTCGGCCTGCTTTTTCTGGGCCTCCATCGCGTCGGTTAGCCCCTCGCGGCTGATAATCCCCTGGCGAATGAGCGCATCCCCCAGCTTCTCCCCCTCATGCTTGTTCCGCAACGCCTCATCGATCTGGGCGGCGGATACCTTGCCGCTGGAAAGGAGTATCTCTCCCAGCTTTTCCACCTTAACCGGTTCCTCTTCCGCTTCGCCCTCTTCGGCGGCTTTTTTTACCGGTGTGGGCGCGGGAGGCGGCGCCACGGCGGCCGCTCCCTTTGAGGCGGCCAAGCCCCCTTCAACGGCCATCTTGCGCGCCTTGCCCAGGTAATAATCCAGCGAATCGAGCACATCGCCGGTCAATTGTTTCGTTTTTTTGTATTCATCCAGCAGTCCGTGCATAAGGTTCAGGCAGCCACCCGGCGTCTCTTCCTCTTTCTCGATCGCGCCGCCGCCAATGCGCCCCCCCAGCCCCTTGATCCATACGTCTTCCTCTCCGGTGAGGACAAAGTTCATGTCGCCATCCACCACGCGCTGGAACATTGCCTTCAGGTAATCCGTTCCCTTCAGCAGGTTGTCGATGACGACAGGGGTTACGACGCGAACCCCTTTGCGCAGGTCATCAAGCAGGTTCTCAAGTATGTGCGCGAAGCTCTTGACGTGGTTGAGACCGAAAAAGGCCGAGCTTCCCTTGATGCTGTGCACCGGCCGGAAAATCGAATCAATGATCTTGAGGTCGCCGGGGGTTTGTTCCAGCGCGACAAACCTCTCGTCCAAACCTGCAAGAGACTCGAAAACTTCCGCGAGGTACTCTTTAAATACCTCAGGATCCATCATCTCTTCTTCGGCCATCTATTCCCCTAATGAACCGCTAAAGCAATACCCGTTAAGCCTTCAGCCTCAATAAGCATGATATATGCTCCCATCCAAATCATATTGCGGGGGTATTTTTAACCGCCACAACGATTGCAGCCCAAAAAAATGTTATCAATGGTTACACTGCCCGCTGTCATTATAGCGGCAATTATCGCATTGTATTACTTGATTTTCCCAAATGGAAGTTGAATTCCATTTAAAGCTTCCTTCATGGTGCGCACCAAGCCAACCTTAACAACCAACACTTTCCCAGCCATCAACTTTCCGCCATGTTATTTCTGGTAGATAGTCGGCTGAATATATTTAAACCGCTGTTGAAGGCCAGTCAGGCTTTCCGAATGACCGATAAATAGGTATCCTTGCGGGGCCAAATGTTGGTAAAACTTGTTCACCAGTGCCTCTTGTGTCTGCTTGTCGAAGTAGATCATCACGTTTCGGCAGAATATAAAATCAAAATGATGCTTGAACGGAAACTGGGGAGACATAAGGTTAAACCGCTTGAAGGTTATCATTTTCCGCACTTCGGGAATGACCCGCACACAGGGACGCATGCCGAGGCGCTTGCCCTGCTTGGTGGTCAGCTCGGCAAATTCTTCCACGAAATAGGCGTTCTGCATCGATTTGGGGACATCCTTCATCCGTTCGCGGTCGTACAACCCCTGTGCCGCGCGCCCCAACACCTCGGTGGAGAGGTCGGTTGCAAGCACCTTTACATCCCAGCTTGCCGCCCGCGCTCCCAGCATTTCCAGCATGGTGAAGACAAGCGTATACGGTTCTTCCCCGGTGGAACAGCCGGCGCTCCAGATGCGCCAGCTTTTAACCCCCGCCCGCTGCTTGCGCTCAATCCACTCCGGCAATATTTTCTTGAGATAGTTGAAGTGGTTGACCTCGCGGTAAAAGCTGGTCAGGTTAGTGCTGATATCATCCAGCAGCGGAACGAGCATGTTGCCGGTTCTATCCGCTTTTATCTGATCGAAATATTCGCGGTACGAGCGATATCCCTCCCGCTCCAGCCGCGACCGCAAACGAGTGCGCAACAGCTCTTTCTTCGATTCGTTGAGGGCAATCCCGCTTTGTTCATAGATCAGCCGGCGGAAATGTTCAAAATCGCTATTGGATAACACATCCAGCATCGCCATGCCAAAGCCCTTTAACTATTAAGAAATTTGGTATCCGCGGCATTATAACAGACAGGAAGAGAGATAATCGGCGAAACCGGCGACGCGATATGTGTGGTACCCCAAAAGCCTCCCGTGTAGCGCGAAACACCCTATCGAACGGAGCCTTTTTCGCCACCCTGCCCCGGCCCCGTGACGCTTATGCCTCGACGGCGGTTACGGCCTCAAGCTCTTCGGATGAAAGGACTTTTTCAATGTCGAGCAGTATCTTGACCTTCCCCTTCACTTTTCCCATGCCGAGGATGAAATCCGTCTTAATGGAACCGCCAAAGGTGGGGGCGGGATCTATGTCCTTTTCGGGGATGTCCAAAACTTCCGCGACGGTATCAACCACGATGCCGAGCAGAAGCTCGTGAACGTTAACCACGATGATACAGGTCTCACGCGTGTATTCGATCGGAGCCATGCCGAATTTCATCCGGAGGTCGATGATAGGGATCACTTTGCCGCGAAGGTTAATGACCCCTTTGATGAACGGGGGCACCTGCGGCACTTCGGTGATTTCCATCACGCTTATGATTTCGCGCACCTTGAGGATTTCAAGGCCGTACTCTTCGTGCCCCAGAACGAAGGTCAGATACTTGCCTTCTTTGGCCTTCCCTTCTGCCACGTCGAATCTCGTTTCCACCGCCTGGCTCATTCCCGTACCCTCCTATGGATGACCTGATCCAATATATGCCACTTCGCTAACCCGCAGATACATATTATTCCACCTCACCGCAAGACGCAAGCCGGGCTTAGGCGTCAACCAGTTCAAACAGGCTGCTTATATCCAGGATAAGCCCGACCAAGCCATCCCCCAGGATGGAACTGCCCGAAAATCCCTTGATCCCCTGCAACCGCTTATCAAGATTCTTTACCACCACCTGCTGTTGCCCCAGCAGGTCATCCACCAGCAAGCCCCGCTTTTCCTTTTCGGTTCCCACAATGATGACCAGGGCTTGATGGATGTCGGTCTTGGCGTCGGAGAGCCTGAATATCTGATTCAGCCGGATCAGCGGAATCAGTTCTCCGCGCACGTTGAGCATTTCGCCTGAAGCGGTAACGGTGGCAAGTTGCTCCGGCTTGGGCTGGATCGATTCGCTGATGGTGACGGTGGGAATGATGTAGCGCTCGTCCCCAACCTTCACTAGCATGCCGTCTACGATGGCCATGGTGAGGGGAAGCTTCACCAGAAAAGTGCTCCCCTTTCCTTTCGCCGTGGTGATGTCAACACGCCCCCCCAGGCCTTCCACATTTTTGCGGACCACATCCATTCCCACGCCGCGCCCGGAGAGGTCGGTGGCCACTTCGTGCGTGGAGAAACCCGGAAGGAAAATAAGGTCTTTGAGTTCATCATCGGTATATGCACGGTTAGGGTCGATGAGCCCCCGTTCGACCGCTTTTTTCCGTATCTTCTCAAGTTTCAGGCCGGCACCGTCGTCCTTGATCTCTATAACGACGTTGCCCCCTTTCTGGTATGCGCCGAGGGTGACGGTCCCTTCACCGGCTTTTCCGGCGATGCGCCGCTCTTCCTGCGATTCCACGCCGTGATCCACCGCGTTGCGCAACAGATGCACCAGCGGATCGTTGAGCTGCTCGACGATGGTTTTGTCGATTTCGGTTTCTTCGCCATACACCGCGAAATTCACGCCTTTGCCGGTCTTGCGCGAGAGATCGCGCACCAGACGGTTCATTTTCTGGAAGGTCTGCCTGAGGGGCACCATGCGCAACGACATAATGTGATCCTGTATGCCGCCGGTGATCTTCGCCATCTCCGAGATGTCTTTCGATATCTTCTGGTTTTCATCTTTTTGAAGGACGCTGTTCTGCGAAATGATCGCCTGGGAGATCACCAACTCGCCCACCAGTTCCAGAAGCACGTTCAGCTTCTTGGTATCAACCTTGATGGCCGCCGCGACGGGCGCCTTATGGACCGCGGACTGGGTGGTGAGCGCCGCGCTCACCTCGGCCTTGGAGGTGACCCCCATGTCGACCAGGATTTCGCCCAAGGGCTTCGCCTTCTGCTCCAGGGCCTTTTTAAGCTGGTCGGGCGTAACTGAACGCTGTTCAAGCAATATCTCGCCCAGTTTCGGCGAAACCGGTTCCTCCTCATCCCCCCCCCCGCCAAAGAGTTTGTGGTCAATCAATGTGAGCACCGGCTCGATAGCAAGCCTCTTAACGGTTCCGGTGTAATTCGGCAGGTTCTTTTTCCCCTCGTTCAGCGTTTCACCGATGGCGCCGAGGCCCTTTTCCAGCGTGTCGCGCACCACCATTACGATGTCGCTAAACTCGCGGTCCACCGTCATCTTCCCTTTGCGGGCGTTGTCTAAAAGGTTTTCGGCGTCATGGCAGAGCGTGTTGATTTCGTTCATCCCCAAAAAGCCGGCCGCCCCTTTGAGGGAATGGAAAACCCGGAAGAGCGAGTTGATGATATCCATGTTCTGCGGATTTTCTTCCAGGGCCATGACGTACTCTTCAATCTTGTTGATCATTTCGGTGGACTCTTCCAAAAAGCCCTCGAAGATCACCAAATCGTTTTCGTCTATGAGAACGATATTGCTTGACCCCACCTCCGCATGTTGCGGGGCGGCCTCCGGCACCGGCTTGCTTGCCGCAGTTGGGGTGGCAGAAACCACTACCGGCGGGGTTTTAGGCGTCACGCCAAATTTATCTTTGAGGAGGGCTAGCAGCGAAGCCGCGCGTCCGGCGAAGTTTGCGGCATCATAGGAAGAACCAAAGGCATCGCGGGAGAGGTTAACCGCTTCGTCGATCTGCGCCACCACCACCGGGCCGGAATGCGGCTCCAACTGGTAAAGCAAAACCTTTTCCAGCACCTGGCCGAGTCCCTCGAAGATGATCCACATTTCTTTCGGCTCAAGCGGCGCAACGAGGGTTTTTACCGCATCGACTTGCTGGCTGATCCCCACCGTGGTGGAAAGGTCGGTTAGCTCGGCGTCCGCCATTGTGCAGGAAAGCGCGAGTTCATCGAGTTTTTCCAGTATCGCTTCCGTGTTTGAAGCCATCGTTGCGGGTTCTCCCTCCAGCCTATCGGGCAAAACACTATGAATTACCACGCATTATTTCCTCACAATTGTATGGTTTCGCAACAACAGTGTCAACAGATACCCCGTACCCGCACCCCGCACATCCCAGGGAAAACCCGTATTACAATAGGGATGCAATGAGCGACATAAGATATTACCGCTGTTCCATCTCCGAAACAGCCGCCGCGCTGCGAACCGATCTCGAAAATGGATTGTCCGGAGAAGAGGCGGAACGGCGTCTGAAAAGCGGCGGATACAACCGGCTTGAAAAAACAAACAAGCGCTCCGTGGCGCGTATCGCGCTGGAGCAGCTGGCCGACCTGCTGGTCATTATCCTTATCGTGGCGGGGTTCATCTCCATCTATCTGGGAGTGTACCGCGACGCGCTGCTCATGTTCGGCATCGTGGCCGCAAACACCTGCATCCGTTTTTATCAGGAATATAAGTCGGAAAAGATACTCGAGTCCCTGGTGGCGTTGATGGTGCCCAACGCAAGGGTGGTGCGCGACGGTTCGGTGCTGGAGACCAGCGCGCTGCACCTGGTCCCCGGCGACATGGTTTTTTTAGAGGAGGGAGACGGCGTGCCGGCGGACATCCGCCTCACCGACAGCGAGAATTTCGCCACCAACGATTTCCTGCTCACCGGCGAAACAATGCCGCAGCCCAAAAGCCACGCGCTGGAGATCACCCGCGACGTGCCGGTGACCAACCAGGACAACTGTATTTTCAGCGGCGTGACGGTGGCGCGTGGCGTGGCCCGCGGCATCGTGTTTGCCACTGGCATGAACAGCGAAATCGGGCGCATCGCCGCCGGCACGGAAGAGATCAGCATGCTCCCCTCCCCCTTGCAGAAGGAAGTGACCGACCTTGCGCGCAAGCTCACCCGCATCACGCTTGTGGTGATGGCCGTCCTGTTCGCCGTGAAACTCGGTTTCCAGTCGCCGCTGCATGAGGCGTTGGTCTTCGCCATCGGCGTGGCGGCGGCCCTGGTGCCGGAAGGGATGCCGACCCAGATTTCCGTCGCCCTGGCGCTGGGGATGCGGCGGCTGGCACGGCGGAACGCGGTGGCCAAGAAACTTTCAGCCATAGAAACCATCGGGGCGGCCACCGTCATCGCCTCCGACAAAACCGGCACTATTACCCGCAACGAAATCACCATCAGCCATTGTCACTTCGGTGACCGGATTTTTTTCATTTCCGGCAACGGCTACGTCCCCATCGGCGAGATCGTGGATACCGCCGGAAAAAGCTATCACCGCGAAACCATTGGCGACCTGAAAGTCTTCTTCCTCGACGGCTATCTCGCGTCCACCGGCACCGTCCACCCGCCCGACGCCGAACACCGCGTTTGGTATGCCGTTGGGGATCCCACCGACGCGGCCTTCGCCACGCTGGCCCAAAAGGCTGGATACGACCTTGACGAAGTGGACACCCTCTATCCCCGTATCGCTTTTTTTCCCTTCGACAACGAGCGGAAGAGGATGTCGGTGGTGCGCCAACACAAGAAAAAGCGGATACTTTTTGTCAAAGGGGCGCCCGAAACCGTCCTGGATGCCTGCACGTCTTACACAACCGATGGCATTATGAAACCGCTGACGGACACCGGCCGCGAACGGCTGCTGAACCTCGCCCGAAGCCATGCAATCCAGTCTTTGCGGGTGTTGGCGCTGGCATACCGGGATGTCCCCACGCGTGATGAATATACGCGGGAAGAGACGGAAAACAACCTGACTTTTTCCGGCATGGTCATGATGCTGGATCCGTTGCACGATGGCGTGAAAGAAGCGGTTACCGCCGCCTACGCCGCCCATATGAAGGTAATGATGATAACCGGCGATAACGCCGCCACCGCGAAATCGGTGGCGCACGCCGTCGGCATGGTGGCGGACGGCCACCGCCTGCCGGAGGTCATCGACGGCGAAGAACTGGAACGGATGGATGACGCGGCGGCCGGCCGGATATTGCAGGCACGCTCGGTCATTTTTTCCCGCGTAACGCCCAAGGACAAGCTGCGCATCGTGGAACTCCTCAAGACGCGGGGAGAGGTGGTGGCGGTCACCGGGGACGGCGTGAACGACGCCCTCTCGCTCAAGCGGGCCGATATCGGCATCGCGATGGGGCTTAAGGGGAGCGAGGTGGCGCGCGAAGCGGCCGATCTGGTGTTGCTGGACGACAACTTTGCCACGATCATCGTCGCCATCCGGGAAGGGCGCACGATCTACCGCAACCTCGAAAAAACCATAACTTCATCGCTCACTTCAAACTTTGGCGAGCTTGCCTGCGTGCTGCTCGGTTTCGCGGGAGGCTTTTGGGGAGTCCCCCAACCTCTGCTGGCGGTGCAGATTCTCGCGGTCGACCTTATCGGCGAAATGCTACCGCTCACCTTTCTCACCTACGATCCGCCGGAGCCGGGGCTTATGACGCGTTCCCCGCGTTCGCTGCATCACCACATCATCAGCCGGGAAACGCTTCCGAACATCATCTTCTTCGGCTTCCTCATGGGTCTTTTCGGGTTCGGCTCGTTCATGGGCGTCTACTACGGCCCCGCGCATGA
The DNA here is from genome assembly GCA_023248535.1 of Nitrospinales bacterium. Lineage (GTDB taxonomy): Bacteria > Nitrospinota_A > UBA7883 > JACRGQ01 > JACRGQ01 > JACRGQ01. The sequence continues at coordinate 42,056 of JAHFEJ010000018.1, forward strand.
AACGCTCCACTACGAACGGGCGCTGGCCGCCAGCTACATCACCATCGTAATATGCCAATTCATGAATATCCTCTCGCGCCGCACAGACAGATCGGTTTTTGGCGCATACCTGTTCGCCAACGGCCACCTGTTGGCCGCCTTCTTCGCCTCGCTTCTCTTTGTGCTGGCGATTGTCTATGTGCCGTGGATCAACCCCTTTTTCCACACCGCCCCCCTTTCGCCGGCGGAGTGGCGTTACCCTCTGGCCGCGGCCGCCCTCTTCCTGCTGGCGCACGAGCTGCGCAAAGCGTTCCGCCCCTCCCCCGCCGCCGTTTGACGCATTGACTTTTATCAAAGCGCATTCAGGCGGTTTCCCCCTATAAATCATGTTAGAATAATAAGAGATCAACACGTTTCATTGCAGAGGTTTTTATGGCCGGATCCGATAACAAGCAGGATATTTCCGAACTGACAAAACGGGAATACAAATACGGTTTCACCACCGACATTGAAGCGGATGTGCTCCCCAAGGGGCTGAACGAAGGGACCGTCCGCGCCATCTGGGCGAAGAAGAACGAGCCGGACTACATGCTGGAGTTCCGGCTGGGCGCGTACCGCCAGTGGCTCACCATGAAGCACCCGGAATGGGCGCACTTGCAAATCGACCCGATAGATTTTCAGGACATCTCCTATTACTCCGCCCCGAAGAAAAAGGAAAAACTGCAAAACCTCGACGAGGTGCCGCCGGAAATCCTTCACACTTTCGAGAAGCTCGGCATTCCGCTGATGGAGCAGAAGCGGCTCTCCAACGTGGCGGTCGATGCGGTATTCGATTCGGTGAGCGTGGCGACCACCCACCAGAAAAAACTGGCAAAACAGGGGATCATTTTCTGCTCCATCTCCGAGGCGCTGCACACGCACCCCGAACTGGTGAAAAAATATCTCGGCTCGGTGGTGCCGATCACCGACAATTTTTACGCCGCGCTCAACAGCGCCGTCTTCTCGGACGGCTCGTTCGTCTATATCCCGCCGGACACCAAATGCCCGATGGAACTTTCCACCTATTTCCGCATCAACACGGAGGAGACCGGCCAGTTCGAGCGGACGCTCATCATCTGCGACAAAAACAGCTCGGTCAGCTACATCGAGGGGTGCACCGCCCCGGCGTTCGACACCCGGCAGCTCCACGCCGCCATTGTGGAGCTGGTGGCGCTGGATAACGCCGACATCAAATACAGCACCGTGCAGAACTGGTTCGCCGGCGACCCGGAGACCGGCAAAGGGGGCATCTACAACTTTGTGGTGAAGCGCGGCAAATGCCAAGGGGTGAACAGCAAAATAAGCTGGACGCAGATAGAAACCGGCTCGGCCATCACCTGGAAATATCCCAGCTGTGTACTGGTCGGCGACAACTCGCAAGGGGAGTTCTACTCCGTGGCGCTCACCACCGGCCACCAGCAGGCCGATACCGGCACCAAAATGATCCATATCGGCAAAAACACCCGCTCCGTCATCATCTCGAAAGGGATATCGGCCGACGTGGCGAGCAACGCATACCGCGGCCTGGTGAGAATCGCCAGCGTGGCGGAGGGGGCCCGCAACTACACCCAATGCGACAGCATGCTGGTGGGGGACAAATGCTCGGCGCACACCTTCCCCTACATCGATGTGGGAAACGAGAACGCGCAGGTGGAGCATGAAGCCTCCACCTCGAAGATCAGCGAAGAACAGCTTCTCTACTTCCAGCAGCGCGGCATCGGGAAGGAAGAGGCCATACGGACGATACTCAACGGATTTTGCAAAGACGTATTCAACCAACTGCCGATGGAGTTCGCGGTGGAGGCGCAAAAACTGCTCGCGCTGAAACTGGAACACAGCGTCGGCTGACGAACGGAGACCACATGCTTGAAATAAACGGGTTACGCGCGGGATACGGCGAAGCCGAAATCCTCAAGGGAATATCGCTTACCGTGAAGCCGGGGGAGATCCACGGCATCATGGGGCCGAACGGTCACGGCAAGAGCACGATGAGCAAGATACTGATCGGCCACCCCGCCTATGCCGTCACCGGCGGCGGCGTCACCTTCAACGGCAAAAACCTGCTGGAGATGCCGCCGGAAAAGCGCGCGCTGGAGGGGATGTTTCTCGCCTACCAGTACCCGGTCGAGATTCCCGGCGTGAACAACGCCGAGTTCCTCCGTATGGCCTACAACGAAAAACGCAAACACGAAAAGCTGGAGCCGGTCGATCCGCTGGACTTTGACGAACTGCTCAACGCGAAGATGAAGTTCCTCGGCATGGACAGCCGCTTCAAGGAGCGGAGCGTGAACGAAGGCTTCTCAGGCGGCGAAAAGAAAAAGAACGAAATTCTCCAAATGGCGCTGCTGGAACCGAAGGTGGCGATACTGGACGAAATCGACAGCGGCCTCGACATCGACGCGCTGAAAGTGGTGGCAGAAGGGGTGAACAAGCTGGCGGGGCCGGGCAACAGCCTGATGATCATCACCCACTATCCCCGCATATTGCAGTACATCAAGCCACACCATGTACATGTGCTGATCCGGGGGAAAATCGTCCGCTCCGGCGGCATGGACCTGGCTGAAGAGCTGGAGACGACCGGCTACGACAGCTACCTGAAAGAGAAATAAGATGGCTCCCGGCGAACCGATTGTAAAGGATTCCCCTTTTTTCGCGGCGCTGGACCGCTTTGTCCAGAAAGCGGAGTTCCGCGCGGTCAACGAAGCATCGCTGGCGCGGATCATGGAGATCGGCGGGCTGCCGGGCCGCAAGCATGAGATGTTCACCTTCGCCCATGTGCGGCCGCACATCGACATCCCGTTCCAGCCGAAGTTCGGCGTCGAGTCGCTCTCCTGCAACACGGTGCGGCGGCTGGTCTACCACGGCTGCGAGAAATCGTTCCTTGTCATCGCCGACGGGGTCTATTATCCGGGGCTTTCCGACATCAGCGCGGTACGCGAAGAACTGACCGTCCGCCCGCTGATTGACGCGATGGCGGACGTGGGGCCGCGCCTGCGCGAGGCCGCCGGTACGGTGAACGACATTACCACGGCGATGCACGGCGCGTTCTGTTCCAGCGGCCTCGCAATCGGCGTCAAGGCGGGAACGAAACTCTCCGCGCCGCTGCAAGTTATCGTCTACTCCACCTCGGCCAACGAGCGGCTAAATGCAACATTCCCCGCCGTCACCCTCGACTTGGGCGAAGGGGCCAAGGCGGCTGTCATTGTAAAATCGGCCGGCGAGGCGGGAGCATACCTCTGCAACGCGCTTTTCGACCTGCGGCTCGGCATCGCCGCCACGCTCGACTGGGCCTTTATCCAGTCCGACAATCCGGCGGCGGTGCACCTGGCGACGATACGGATGACGGCGCAGAAATACGCGCGCTACAAC
>JAHFEJ010000132.1 GCA_023248535.1 Nitrospinales bacterium
GGCGGTAACGCTCTTCGCTTTCCCTGATGGCCCGCTCCGCCTTCACCCGTCCGGTGATGTCGCGCATGGCGGTTATGCGGGCTTTCACCCCCTGATACATGATGGAGCGGCCGCGCATCTCGATATTGAACAACGTGCCGTCCTTTTTACGCGCCACCACGTCGTACACCTCTTCGCTCTCCCGCCTGATGTGATCCATGATAATGGCGTGCGATTCCGGCGGGGAGAGGTCAACCGGTATTTTGCCGATGATCTCATCAGGCGTATAACCGAACATCCGGGCGAAGGCGGAGTTGCAATCCACAACCTTCCCTTCGATGTTTATGACGATCCCCTCAAAGCTCGCCTCGGAGATCAGGCGGTAGCGGGCTTTGCTTTCACGCAATGCATCTTCCGCCTTTTTGCGCCCGGTAACGTCGCGCATGATGATGACGAACGATATTTCGTTGTTTACCAAGCACTCGGAAGAGGTACATTCCACCGTCAGCTTTTTGCCAGACCGCGTAACGGCCACCGCTTCGGCAGCCGGCGCGGCGCTGTGACCGTCCCAACCGTCCAACGACGCCGCGAATCCTTCCACCAGCACCTTTTCATGTCCATCCGGCAGCAACAAGGATATTTTTTTATTCTCAAGCTCGGTTTTGACATAGCCGAACATCCGATGTGCGGCGGGATTTGCCGTGAGGATGGCGCCGTCGCCGTTTATCCGGACGATGGCGTCCACGGATGACGTTATGACCGCGCGATGCAGCGCTTCCGAGAATTCCAGCTCCATGGTCCTTTCCCGCACCTGCCGTTCAAGGGTACCGGAGAGCGCCTTTAGATCATTTACGCTCCGCGAAAAAGGGCGGTAAATGAGGAAGTAAAGCAGCGGCAGGAGAACGGCGCTGAGGATCAAGGCATCCATTGTGCCATGCGCGGTTTCTGCGAATTCGTGGAAGAAGTTCATGATAACCACTTCCACCAGATACAGGGAGCCGATGACTATCGCCACCAGTATCCGGGGGCGTGGAAGCGCGTTGTGGCCCCCGTCCCCTTTTTTCATGTTTTCGCCACCCATTATGCCCCTTACCGGATGCTATGCCGTTGCTCGCCGCCGGCGTTGGAGCGTTCAGCTATCTCAACCGCTTTCCTGGCCTCCTTGAAGGCGGGGTCGATAGCAAGCGCCCTCTTGAAACAGGCCGCGGCTTTTTCCCTTTCGTTATTCTGAAAGTAGGCCTTCCCAAGGTTGAAATGGATGTTCTGGTCGGCCGGGTCTATCTTAAGGGCGGTAAGGTAAAGGCGGATCGCCTCGTCGTTCTCCTTGAGACGCCGGTGGCATATCCCAAGGTAGTTGTAGAGGCGGATGTCCGAAGGGTTCACCGCAAGGGCGCCCTCGAATTGGCTTATCGCTTCCCGGAACATTCCCTGCCTGATATATGCTTCACCCGCCATGCAGAATATACGCTGGTTTTCCGGATCGATCTTGACCGCCCGCTGGAGGGCATACTGCGCCTTTCCCGTATCGCCGTTAGAAAGGTATAGCTCGAAAAGTCCGGCCCAGTCCTCGGCCTCTGTCGGGGTGATGCGCAACGCCTGCTCCATCGCCTTTTTCGCCTCGGCGAAAAGCCCCAGCTTGCGGTACACCAACACCAGATTGTTGTATGCCGCCATCAAGGTGGGGTCAGTTTCCACGGCGGTGTGGAATTCGGTCTTCGCCATCCCGAACTTTACCTGAACGCCGGTCTCGTCCCCCTCCATGACATATGCTTTGCCCAGGCCGACGTGCATGGTGGCCTTTCTGCGCGGTTTTCCCGGCGGAACGAAGTTCGCTATGGCCTCCTTGAAATACTTCGCCGCCGAACTGTAATCCCCGTCGCGCAGCGCCGCTTCTCCGATGCGCAACAACAGGTCGGGCGATACGGTGTCCGCCTTCAGCATCTCTTTCAACTCCGCCAACTCGTCAAACGCCTGCCCGGTGCGCCGGTAACAGAGGGCAAGAAGCCGGTGCGCCTCCTGCCGGCCGAAATCCATCACGATGGCCGCTTTAAGATGCGGAACCGCCGCCTGATGCCTGTTGCATCCGGCATATACCTTGCCCATAGCAATATGGGGCAACGGAGACCACGGAGCATACCGGAGAAATTTCTCCAGCCGCCGCGCCGAACTCATGTATAGGTCGTCGATCGACGTGGAGATGTCGCTGGCCGCGCCGGTACTCATAAGCCCTTCTATCGCGGCGGCGCGGCCCGCCTCTTCCCGCGCGATTGCCGCGGCAAACTTTTGCTCCATCGATTTTGCCAGACGCTCGAACGTGAAGGGGGGCTCCAGCAATACGACCACTTCGGAAAAAACACCCTCCCGCTTAAGGTTCACGTCAAACCTCTCGGCGATCAGGACGATGGGAATGCCGGGATCCAACGACCGCTCCAACAGAATGCGCGACCACTGGAGATCACTTTGGAGGGTGTCTATCTGATCCTCGGCAATAATGAGGTCATAACCCTTTCCGGCGGGGTGGCCGGAAAGAACGGCGGCGACCAAACCCTCGGATGGGGCGGTGCCGACAACCTCGTGTGGGCCGTCTAGAGCCGGGAGATTGCCGAGGCATTCTGAAAACCGGGCCGCCACCTCGGCGTAATGAGTCGACACCAGAACCTTCATATGCAAAGACCCATATTTCCGTTTTTTGATCGCTACTTCTAAATTATTCCCTATTCGTAACTATTTTAGGTTATTCGGCTGACATTTAATAATCTATTTCCTTGGTTTGGAGATTTCAGCTTGATTTTCAACT
>JAHFEJ010000019.1 GCA_023248535.1 Nitrospinales bacterium
ACCGGGCCATCCCGCGCCATCCGGTATAGGCGTGGCCGTGGCGGGGCAGGTGGGGTACGCGGGCAAAAGCGTGGTCTTCAGCCCGAATCTGCCGTTCAAAACCGAATATCCACTGGGGCAAGAGCTGGAACGGGAATTCGGCATTCCGGTATTTGTGGAGAACGACGCCAACGCCGCCGCCATCGGCGAGCGGGTGTTCGGCAAGGCGAAGGGGATGGACGATTTCATCGTAGTCACGCTTGGCACCGGCATCGGAAGCGGCATTTTCGCCAACGGGAAGCTGTTGAGCGGCCACACCGGTTCCGGCGGCGAAGCGGGACACATGGTGATAGTTCCCGATGGGCCGCTGTGCGGCTGCGGCAACCGTGGATGTCTGGAAGCTCTTGCATCCGGCACGGCGATTGCCCGCGCGTTCAAGGAGAAAACCGGTATCGAAAACAGCGCCAAGGAAGTGTGCGGCCTTGCGCGCGCCGGGGACGAGACGGCCCGCGCGGTGTTGAGTATCGCGGGAAATTATTTGGGGCACGGCCTCGTCAACCTCGTCAACCTCTTCGGGCCGCAGGCGATATTTTTCACCGGCTCGCTTTCCAACGCGCCCGATGCTTATTTTATTCCGGCATTCCGGCGGGTAAGGGAGCATTCGTTCGGCTCGGCGGGAGAAAACGTCGTGTTGGAGGTATCGCCGCTGGCGGCGGAAGTGGGCGTTATTGGCGCCGCCGCCCTGCCGCTGCTTTGAAATGAAAAATAACCACAGAGACACACGAGACGCAGAGAGGGAACGGCCTTGAGTTTGACACACGCCCGCCCCTTTTCCTCCGCCCTCGCAAGGGGGGAATAAAAGGTGAGGTTTTTCTCTGTGCCTCCGTGCCTCAGTGGTTACGGTAAACATCGTGCGGAGGTGGGCCGCCGCCCTGCCGCTGCTTCAATAACGCTGGCCGGACCATTCGCCGGATTGAATGATATAAATCACATTCCTTTTTTTGCATTTGCCCTCCGCAATAGGTATATAAGGAGGCCATGATCGACATACGCAAACCGGTTTTTCCGAAAGAGCACGGCCTCTGGGCGTGGGTTTTTCTGCCGCTGATCGTCGGAGCCGGCTGCGCCAAGGGGGATCACGCCGTCATGATCCCGTTGCTGTTGTCGGTTTTTTCCGGCTTCATGGCGTATACTCCGGCCCGCATCATGTTCAAGGCGTGGCGGAAGGGAACGGCGCAGGACGGCAACATCGTTTTCTGGTTCATTATCTATGCGGCCGCGGCGCTGGCGTTCACTTTGTTCACCGCCGCCGGTAATCCCTCTACGCTTATATTTTATGCCGCCCTGGCCTTGGCGTTCGCCTTGGCGTTGGGGGCCGCGGCGGAAGGGTTTGGGCGCAGCGCCGCGTTCGAATTCGGCGGGCTGATATTCCTTTCGGTCGTCCTTTCGTTTCTCGGCGCGTATGCCGTGTCGGGCGCGTTCGATCAGGCGCACATCGCGCCGTGGGCGCTGACGCTTCTTTTTATGTTGGAGCGTTCGATCGCCGCGCGCCGGGTTGTCCGGCTGGGCGGTTTCATCCCGGCCCTGGCGCAAAAATCGCCAAAGCACGCTCTCACGCTCAAGACGGTTTTTATGCAAAACCTCGGGCTGTCATTCCTGTCGCCATTTGTTGCGCTGGTCATCGCGCAAAAACTGGGCGCGCCGCTTTTGCCGGCGGCGGCGTTTCTCCCCGGCTTTTTCACGACGTTGCACTTTTACCTGAAACCCCCGGCGGCTCTCCGCTCCCTTGGCTTCGCCGAGCTTTACCTGTCCCTTTTTTTCGCGGCGGCGTTCATTTTTCTTTGCCGTCTATAAATCAACTGGCTAAATCGGCGGGTCATTTTTTATGTGCCGAGGAACCTTTTTTTTAAAATTGGTGTAGAATATGAGCTATCCAGAGAGCGAGGCGTTTTTGACGTTTGGAGGGGTAGCCGGGCTATCGTGGGCCTTTTTGGACGTTTCCTAAAATATGGAGGGTGATTCTTCAGCGTGCAATTTCAAAAATCAAAAAGTAATTATTGGTTTCATTATGCATCACGATTTTGGAGGAAAATGACATGTCATACGGGGTAACATTCAAATCATTGGCTCTTGCCGCGGTACTGGGCTTCGGCCTTGCCGCCTGTGGTGGCGGTGGCGGCGGCAGCAGCACACCCGCCGCCACTACCACTACAACCACCACGGTCACCACAACCGGTGGCGCGGTTAGCGGATCGGCTGTGAATACCAGCGCCACCGCCGTTGCCGGCACCGGCACCACCGGCACCGCCACAACCACAAACCTTTCAATGGCGGACAGAATTTCCGTGGTGAGTTCAAGCTCGGTAAAACCGACCTCGGCCCCGAAGGGGATTTCGGTCTATTCCAGTTCCCTTTTGACGCGTTTGATCCCCACTTCGTGGGCGACAACGGCTGACTGGTTTGTCGACCCGCAGTTCATTTACGTGCATGAGCGTTCAGAAGAGGCGTTCAAGCAAAGCAACGAGATACTCTGCATGATCGGCCAGTCCGAGTGGGAGGCGATGACCAATCAGGGCGCGTATTTGGCCCTCATTGACGAAAATAAATGCAAAACCAACCGCGATAGCGCAAGCTCGGCCGGGCAGAGCAGCCAGAACACCAACCAGGCCAGCAACGCCAATGCCCCCAGCTATGTAAATTGGGTGTTGATGAGCAAGCGGGCCGACGCCACCACCGCCGATCCCACTCCGCCGCAGGTCGTCTCGGCATGGATCGATGGCAACGTTGGCGGCGGACCCGGTTCAAACGGCATCCCCGGCATCATCTTCGCCAAGATCATCATTCAGGAGAAGCCCTCTACCGCCAACCCGTATGGCTTCTTCTATCTGAGTTTCGAGGCCCATCCTTTCCAGTCGAATGGCGTTACCGTTGATACCACCAAAACAGCGATGTCGGGATACATGCGCACCGTTAAATTGGCCTCCGGCGAAGTGGTGTTGCAGTTCTATAACGGAAATACCGTAACGGTTGATCCGGCCATGATGTCGGGGGGCGGAACGGCTGGCGGCGGAACGGCCGGTGGAACGGCTGGTGGAACCGCCATATCCATGACATTTGTGGAAAAGTCCACTTTAAGCAAGTCCGCCACCGGTGGCGGCGGCGAAGTGAGCTTCCCCAATCAGAGCGCATTCCAAACGGCTGTGACGACCGCGATAACCGGCGGCGCCACCACGGTAACGGTTCCCATGAAGCAGATGCGTTTTGCCCACGACGGCACTTCCTTCCAACGCCAGGAAGTCGATCCCACCAGCCTCGCCGTTACCGGCTCTCCCGTCTGCCTCGACACGGCGGTAAAGGAGTCAACGGCATGGAGCTACGCCGCATATAGGGCCGTCGCCGACGCAACACATGCCGCCGGCAGCCGCATAACCCTGAACACCGGCTTCCCGATCATATATACCGATACCGCCGGTAAGGACCACGAAGGGTGGATCGGCAACTGGGGCCTTTGGCTGAATGACGGAACCACTGTCGCGAGCGGGAAGACCATCAACAAGTACGACTACCAAACCAAGGCCAAAACCCCCTACACCTACAAAACCACCGGCGGCAAGCTGACCAAGCACACCAAGGTGTCGCTGACCCTGAGCGATATCAAGAACGTTCCGCTTCAGATCAGCATGAATAGCGGTACAACTTGGGATCAGTACGAAGCGGTATGGACTGGCACCGCCATCGTGCTGAAGAAAAAACTCGATAGCGCCACCTGGATGTGGACCAATCTTACGGCCAGCACCACCCCGGCGCTCGATACCCCGGTGACGGTCAACCAGTGGGATCGCAGCTTCAACTTCTGGTCGCAGTCGCTCAACGGCTCCGGCCGTGTCGAACTGAACCTCTGCACAAAGACGGATGTTACCGCCGCGACTAGCGTTCCGCCGGCTGCCGGTTCTTACTCCAACTGTTCGGTGGTTGGAAACGTAAAGGGGACGTTGAGCGGTTCTGCTATCACCCCGCGCATCGTTGCCACGAACAAGGTGACCTTCAACAAAGAGCAGACGGTGTTCATGAATGAAGCCGTAGCGCCAAATGGCAATGCCCCCGCCACGGCGCTGGCCTGCACCGATAACTGCCCCAGCGGCACCAACATTGCCGCGTACAACGCGGGCACCGCGGCCACAAGCGTTCCGGCCATCACTACGGTTGAATATGCCAATTCCGGCTGGTCCGTTTGGCCGAACCTGAGCAACATCAACCAGAACCTTACTACCACCAATTGGCAGCACTGCGGTAACATGGTTTCTGACGGAACGGCAGGCGTTTCCTGCGCCACGCCGGGTCAAACCGACTGGTCGAAGCCGATGTGTACCGGTACTGCCTCCCAAGCGACCAACTGGAATCCTCCCGCCGCCGCTGGCGAGACCGCCGGTGTTACCTGCCACGGTTGGAATGGCACTGCGATGACCTATGTGGCCAGTGCCGGATCGAGCGGCGGGTTCTACAAGTACACCTTCGATGCCGCCACCTATAAGCTGACCGACACGAAGGCCACTTTGCCGACCGACCTTTTGGCCAGCGCGAACAAGTGGGTCAACTCCGGTCTGCTCTTTGATCCGAATACCACTGGAACATTCTCCTGGACCGACTGGAATGGCACAGCTCACACTAATCGCCCCTTTGTTGAGGCGATCCAGTGCGACTACCCTTATAATCCGGGCAACGGATCGTGGACGGGACCTGATGTCAATGGTAACTGGACCTTCACAGCCGGTACCACCACCCAATACGGCACCTGCACATGGCGGCTGTGGGATACGCTCAATGTTTACTACACGTGGGAAACCGGTTCCGACTGGAACACCCTCAAGCTGCTGACCGACCCCACGACCGGCGCGGCGGTGAAATTTGACGAACCGTATATTCTGGACTATATCCACGGTTCCGCCGGCACCAGCAACGGCGTCGCAATCGATAACACCGGCTTGGGCGTTGCCACCACCGATCCGTGGTATGGCGCGCGGATGGGCCTCCAGTATGGCGGCTTCGGCGACCTCTGGGGCATACCGGGCCACTGCGTTGACATGGATACCGGCGCGGAGAAGAGCTGCGATATGAACAGCCGCTGGGTGCCGGCCTTTACCATTCCGGATCAATCCGCCGCCACCTATGTCGACGCGGCGGGAGCCGTCCAAACGGTCTACATAAAGGCGCTGGAGAAGGAAGAGCGGATGAAACCACTCGCAACCTGCACAGCGGCGTTGACGGCCTATGCACTTCCGGCTGCCGCCGACTATGTGGCTCCCAGCATCGGCGCCATGCCGACCGCCACCACGAACCCGACCGATCCGCTCGCTTCGGGCGCTCCGTCGGTGGTTGGAGGCGTGAAGCAGTAACGGTTTTTTCCTAGAGCCTCTTAAAGGGCGTCCCGGAAACGGGACGCCCTTTTTATTTGTAATCAAATAAAAAGGGTTCTTGTCCCGCGCCCGGAGAAATGTCCAATAATCCCAGCTTAATCAGAATTACGTCGTAACAGGATTGCGCGGGGCCCTTTTTATTTGTGCGCCATCTTCTTGGTAGAGGCGGCACTCCGTCCGTCATCGGCCCGCACAGGCCGATACCTTGTCATCCCGCACTAGATGCGGGATCCAGACATATTTTCAAAACTTTCTTTACTCTTCATCAGTGGATACATGCTTTCAGCATTTACATCGGACCGCAGGGCTGATTGGGGGAAGCGTTGATAATATATCTGGGTGCCGGGTCAAGCCCGGCATGACATAGAATAGTTTGACGCCGCCGCTTTGCCAATTCCGGCGCTCCTACCGCCGCTACCGAGATCGACAGCATCGCCGCCGTTGCCGCTTTTTCAGCGGGTTGCAATCGCGCTAAAAATTCCTGCTATCTTTCGTTGCCCGCATGTTTCAAAGCTGGTAAAATCAGCCTTCGAATAATACAAAACCTTTTTAAACGGGTTCCGAGAGGCCCACAAAAGGAGCAGACGATGCATACCGCCTTTAACGCCGCAGGAGCGCGGCCATGACCGCCGCCGCCAAGACCGTTCTTTCCGCCCAGGAGATGGGGCGCACGCTGGCCCGGATGGCCCACGAGATCACGGAAAAAAATCCCGACTGTTCGCAGATCATCCTCGCCGGCATCATTACGCGCGGTGTGCCATTGGCCCGCCGCTTGGCCGACAAGTTAAAAATCATCACTGGCGTTGACGTACCGTGCGGCAGCCTGGACATCACCTTCTACCGGGACGACATCCAGAGCAAAGGCCCCGATCTCAACGCCGGCCGTACCGACATCAGCCACGACATCAACGGCAAAACGCTCATCCTGGTGGATGACGTTCTCTTCACCGGCCGCTCCATCCGCGCCGCCATTGACGCGGTGATGGACATCGGCCGGCCGGGGCGCATCCAGCTGGCCGTCCTTTTAGATCGCGGCCACCGCGAGCTGCCAATACGCCCCGATTACATCGGCAAAAACATCCCCACAGCCCGCGGCGAACGGGTGCGCGTGAAACTTTCCGAAACCGACGGCGAAGACCTCGTCGTGGTGGAGGGGGCGTAATGGAGACGGTGGAAAAGAAATTCAGGGGGCGGCATCTTCTCCAGATCGCCGACCTCACCGCGGACGAGATCATGGGGCTGCTTAACACCGCCTACAAGTTCAAGGATGTTTCGGAACGCGAAATAAAAAAAGTTCCCACCCTGCGGGGCAAAACCATAGTCAACCTTTTCTACGAACCGAGCACCCGCACCCGCACCTCGTTCGAGATCGCGGGGAAGCGGCTTTCGGCGGACGTGATCAATATCTCCACCAGTTCCAGCAGCGTATCCAAAGGCGAGACCTTCAAGGACACGGTGCTGAACATCGCCGCCATGAAGCCGGACGCCATCGTGGTCCGCCACGGCAGCCCCGGCGCGCCGGCCTACGCCGCCCGTATCGCAGGCTGCTCCGTCATCAACGGCGGCGACGGCGCCAACGCCCACCCCACGCAGGCGCTGCTTGACCTGATGACCATTCACGAGAAAAAAGGGACGGTGGAAAATCTCAAGGCCGCCATCGTCGGCGATATCCTCCATAGCCGCGTGGCGCGCAGCAACATCAACGCGCTGAAAATGTTCGGGGCCGAAGTGACCGTCTGCGCCCCCCCCACGCTGCTTCCCCACGGGGTGAAGGCACTGGGCGTGAAGGTGACGCACGACATCCGCGAGGCGGTGGCGGACAAGGATGTGGTGATGATGCTGCGCATCCAGACCGAGCGGATGCAGCAGGGGCTGTTCCCCAGCCTGCGGGAGTACAGCGAACACTTCTGCCTTTCGGCGAAGGTGTTGAAAAGCGCGCGGCCCGACGTGCTGATAATGCACCCCGGCCCGATAAACCGGGGCGTGGAGATAGCCTCCGACGTGGCGGACGGCCCCTACAGCCTCATCCTTTCGCAGGTCACGCATGGCGTGGCGATGCGGATGGCGGTGCTGTATCTTTTATGCGGAGGAGCTGAATCGTGAGCGAAGCGATATTGATACAAAACGGCCGCGTGATAGACCCCTCGCGCGGCATCGACGCTGTGCAGGATGTTCTCGTGAAAGACGGCGTCATTGCCGCTGTGGGAAAAAACCTTGCGGCCAACGGCGCGAAAACTGTCGATGCCAAGGGGTTGGTGGTTTCCCCGGGGTTCATCGATCTCCACGTCCATCTGCGCGAGCCGGGCTTTGAATACAAAGAGACCATCGCAACCGGCAGCATGGCCGCCGCGGCGGGGGGGTTCACCGCCGTCTGCTGCATGGCCAACACCAAGCCGGTGAACGACAACGCTTCCGTCACCCGCTTCATATTGGAAAAAGCCGCCGCCGTTAATGGCGCGCGGGTGCACCCCATTGGCGCCATTACCAAGGGGCTGAAAGGGGAAGAGCTGGCCGAGATCGGCGAGATGAAAAAGGCGGGGGTGGTGGCGCTTTCCGACGATGGCCGCTGCGTGATGGATGCGCGTGTTCTGCGGCACGCGATGGATTACGCCGCGATGTTCGGCCTCACCATCGTGGAGCACTGCGAGGACGAACACCTCGTCAAAGGCGGCATCATGAACGAAGGGGAGACCAGCGCGCGCCTCGGTATCAAGGGGATGCCCGCCATCGCGGAGGATGTGATCGCCCGCCGCGATATCGATATCGCCGCGTACCTGAAGCGCCCCGTCCATATAGCCCACATCAGCACGCTCGGCGCGGTGGAAAGCGTCCGCGCCGCCAAAGCGCTGGGAACCGCCGTCACCTGCGAGGCGGCCCCGCACCATTTCTCGCTCACGGAGAAAAGTCTCGAAACGTTTGACGCCAACTGCAAGATGAACCCCCCGTTGCGCACCGCCGACGACGTGGCCGCCGTAAAAGAGGGGTTGCGAGATGGCACCATCGATTGCATCGCCACCGATCACGCCCCGCACGCCACATGGGAAAAAGAGCTGGAGATAGACCAGGCCCCGTATGGCATCGTGGGGCTGGAAACCGCGCTGGGGCTTTCCATGCGGCTGGTGCGGGAAGGTCTGTTTGGCTTGCCGCGGCTGGTGGAACTGCTCTCCACCAACCCCGCCAGGATATTCAGCCTGCCGGGAGGAACGCTTAAAGAGGGCGCGCCGGCCGACGTCTGCATTTTCGATACGGAGAAAAAATGGACGGTGGATCCCGCCGAATTTGTCAGTTTGGGTAAAAACAGCCCCTTCGCCGGATGGGAGCTTTTTGGAAAAAATTGCCTTACCATCGTCGGGGGGCGAATCGTGTATAATCCGTCGAATTTATGAAGGCGGTACTCGTTCTCGAAGATGGCAGGGCGTTCACGGGACGCTCTTTTGGCGCGGCCGGAGAGGCTCTCGGCGAGGTGGTGTTCAACACCGGTTTGAGCGGCTATCAGGAAATCCTGACCGACCCCTCCTACACCGGCCAGCTTGTCACCATGACCTATCCGCTCATCGGCAACTACGGCGTTACGCCGGAAGATGAGGAGTCGGCAAAAATCCAGGCGGCCGGCTTTATCGTGAAAGAACCCAGCCGCATCGTGAGCAACTTCCGGGCCGCGAAACCGCTGGATCAGTATATGAAGGAACAGAATATCGTCGGCATCCGCGATATTGATACGCGCGCGCTCACCCGCCATCTCCGCAGCCGCGGTGCGATGCGCGGCATCATCAGCACGCTTGCCGATAAAGTGGATGCGCTCGTTGCGAAGGCGCGCGCCCACGAGAGCATGGCGGGGGCCGACCTTGCCAAGCGCGTTACCTGCAAAGCCCCCTACGAATTCAGCGAGGGGCTGTGGGAGCTTGGCAAAGGTTTCAGCAAGAACATCAAGCCCCGCTTCAAAGTGGCGGCATACGATTTTGGCATCAAGCGGAATATTCTGCGCCACCTGGTTGAGCGGGGATGCGCCGTCACCGTTTTTCCCGCCGATACCACGGCGGAGAAAATTGCGGCGTTCAGGCCGGATGGCGTTTTTCTTTCAAATGGCCCAGGCGATCCGGAAGCGGTCACCTACGCCATCGACGCCGTGAAAGCCATGTTGGGCAAGTATCCCATTTTCGGCATCTGTCTGGGGCATCAGATCATGGGCCTCGCGCTGGGCGCGAAAACCTTCAAGCTGAAATTCGGCCATCGCGGATGCAATCACCCGGTGATGGATGTTGCCGCCGGGCGGGTGGTACGGATCACCTCCCAGAACCACGGTTTCGCCGTCGATGGCGAAACACTCCCGGCCGATGTGGAGGTAACCCATTACAGCCTCAACGATAACACTGTGGAAGGGATGCGGCACAAAACGCTTCCCGCCTTCTCTGTGCAGTACCACCCTGAAGCATCCCCCGGCCCGCACGATTCAACCGTGCACTTCGGCCAATTCACCGCCATGATGGCGCAACATGGGGGCAAGGCCTGATGTTCGATTTTATTTTCAAAAAAACCATCGGCAAACCGTCACCGGAAGGCTGCGCGGTGATCCGCGGCCTGTTGGACCGTTTGATCGAATATGCGTCGGAGCCCCGTTTCGCGGAAAGCCTCAACACGGCGCGGGAGATCTTTTATGCCAAAGCGGGTAAAACCAACGAGGATGACCCCGATTTCATTCAGCGGATGAATACGTTTCTTGAATGGTTCATCTTCGATTACCGCCCCGAAGGGGCGGGAACCCGCTCGGTTTACGACCAGTTTCTCGATGAAAAACGGAAAGAAACAAGCTCCGCCGATATGATCAACTGGATCGCGCTCTCCCGCCAGGTGCACTCGGTGTTTTTGGTTAAATCACGCGTCCGCGGAGTAATCACCGTGCGGGACCTATCGGGGCGGCGCAACTATGTTGTTACCAGCGATGACCATCTGGAGGCGGGGGACATTCTGGAAAGCCGCGTTATTGTCGTCGGTAAAGGATGTTTTTTCACTTATACCCATGTGTTGCACCCCAAGACGGCGCTACGGCCGATTCGCGCCGAACTGAAAAAATACAGAAACAAACCGCTGGCCGAAGGGCTGTTCTTCAAGCTGCAGGGGATGCAGTTGAAGTGGCGCCGCTTCCGGCAGATCAGCATTGAAGATATTTACAGGATGTGACCGGTGCCAAAGCGAAATGATATTCGGAGCGTGTTGATAATCGGGGCGGGGCCTATCGTGATCGGCCAGGCGTGCGAATTCGATTATTCCGGAACCCAGGCCGCCAAGGCGCTGATGGAAGAGGGTGTCCGCGTGATCCTCGCCAACAGCAATCCGGCCACCATCATGACCGACCCGCAGTTCGCCCACCGCACCTATGTGGAACCATTGACGGTCGACATCTTGACGAAGATCATCAAACGCGAACGCCCGGACGCGGTGCTCCCCACCGTCGGCGGCCAAACGGCCCTCAACCTCGCCGTGGACCTGGCTAAAAGCGGCGTGCTGAAGCAGTACAACGTCGAGATGATCGGCGCGAACCTGGAAGCGATCAAGTGCGCCGAAGACCGCTCCCTTTTTAAACAGGCGATGGTGGAGATCGGCCTCAACGTGCCGCGCTCCGGCTTTGCCAATACGTTTGAAAAGGCGATGGAGGTGGTGGATCGCGTCGGCCTGCCGTGCATCATACGGCCATCGTTCACCCTCGGCGGGCAGGGCGGCGGCGTGGCAAACACCCGCGAAGATTTTGTCGAAAAAGCGAAATGGGGGCTGGCGCAAAGCCCCATCAGCGAGATCATGATCGAGCAGTCGCTGCTCGGCTGGAAGGAATTCGAGCTGGAAGTGATGCGCGACCGCAAGGACAATGTCGTCATCATCTGCTCCATCGAAAACCTCGATCCCATGGGGGTGCATACCGGCGACAGCATAACCGTCGCTCCCGCGCAAACGCTCACCGACCGCGAATATCAGATGATGCGCGACGCGGCCCTTAAGATCATCCGCAAGATCGGGGTGGATACCGGCGGCAGCAACATCCAGTACGCCGTGAATCCCGCTAACGGCGAATTGCAGATCATCGAAATGAACCCGCGCGTATCGCGCAGTTCGGCGCTCGCCAGCAAAGCCACCGGCTTTCCGATCGCGCGCATCGCCGCGAAACTTTCCATCGGCTATACGCTGGATGAGATCACTAATGACATCACCAAAAAAACGTGGGCCGCGTTCGAGCCGTCCATCGACTATTGCGTTACCAAAATCCCGCGCTTCGACTTTGAAAAATTTCCGCAGGCCGAGGCGCTGCTCAGCTCGCAGATGAAATCGGTGGGCGAGGCGATGGCGATCGGCCGCACCTTCAAGGAGTCGCTGCAAAAGGCCCTCCGCTCGATGGAGACCGGCATTGACGGACTGGCCGAAGTGTCCACCACCCCGGAAGAGTTGCGGGAAAAACTGAAGACCTCCTATCCCTTCCGCATCCTGGGGGCGGCGCAGGCGTTCCGTTTCGGCTGGAGCATTGAAGAAGTGCATGCCCTTACGTTCATCGATCCCTGGTTCCTCGATAATATCAAGGAGATCGTGGAAGCCGAGGCGGCGTTGAGGGCCGGCGGCCTCCCCGCATCCGCCGATGCGATGCGGGCTTACAAGCAAATGGGGTTCGGCGACCGGCGGCTCGCCGCCCTATGCGGCGTAAAGGAATCCGCCGTGCGGGAAAAGCGGCTCGCCCTTGGCGTCCGCCCCGTCTATAAACGGATCGACACCTGCGCGGCGGAATTCGAGGCGCTTACGCCCTACATGTATTCCACCTACGAAGAGGAGTGCGAATCCGAACCGACAGCTAAAAAGAAAATCATGATCCTCGGCGGCGGCCCCAACCGCATCGGGCAGGGGATTGAATTCGACTATTGCTGCGTGCATGGCGTTTTCGCACTCAAAGAGGCTGGATACGAGACCATCATGGTGAACTGCAACCCCGAGACCGTTTCCACCGACTTTGATACGGCCGACCGGCTCTACTTTGAACCGCTCACGCTTGAAGATGTGATGGAGATCGTGGATAAGGAAAAGCCCGTTGGCGTCATTGTGCAGTTCGGCGGCCAAACGCCGCTGAAGCTCGCGGGGCCGCTGGAAAAAGCCGGCGTACCGGTCATCGGCACATCGCCGGACGCCATCGACCGCGCGGAGGACCGCAAACGTTTCCAGGAGGTGGTCGCCAAGCTGGGACTGAGACAACCCGAAAACGGTACCGCAACCAACAAGGCCGAAGCGGCCGCCATATGCAACCGGATCGGGTATCCGGTGGTGGTGCGCCCGTCGTATGTGCTGGGCGGCCGCGCAATGGAGATCGTATACGATGAGGAATCGCTCACGCGGTACATGGTGAACGCCGTGAAGGTGTCGCACGAGCGGCCCGTGCTCATCGACAAATTTTTAAACGACAGCACCGAAGTGGATGTGGACGCCATACGCGACGGCAGGTTGACCGTGGTGGGGGGCGTTATGCAGCATATAGAAGAGGCGGGCATTCACAGCGGCGACAGCGCGTGCTCATTGCCGCCGCGCGACCTGCCGCAGAAGATCATCGATGAGATCTGCATCCAAACCAAAAAGCTGGCCGACGAGCTGAACGTGATTGGCCTGCTGAACATCCAGTTCGCGGTGAAGGGGAATGACGTATACGTTTTGGAAGTAAACCCGCGGGCTTCGCGCACCGTGCCGTTCGTCGCCAAGGCGACGGGCGTGCCGCTGGCCAAGATCGCGGCGCGGGTGATGGCCGGCGAAACATTGGCCGACCTCGATTTCATCAGCCAAAAGATGCCCAAACACGTCAGCGTGAAGGAAGCGGTGTTCCCGTTCATAAAGTTCTCCGGGGTCGATGTGCTTCTGGGCCCGGAGATGAAATCGACCGGCGAAGTGATGGGGGTGGATGCCAATTTCGGATCGGCCTTCGCCCGCGCCACCCTCGGCTCCGGCTCCAAGATCCCGCGCGGCGGCAGGGCGTTCCTTTCCGTCACGGAGTACGACCGGAAAGCGGTTGTCGCAGTGGGCCGCGGCCTGAGCGAACTGGGGTTCACGCTGGTGGCCACCGCGGGAACCGGCGCGGCGCTCAAGGACGCCGGCCTGGCGGCCGAGATCGTGAACAAGGTGAAGGACGGTTCGCCGCACATCGTGGAAATGATGGAGGCGGGCAACATCGCGCTGGTGGTGAACACCACGTTCGGCAAACAGGCGATTAAGGACAGCCAATCGATCCGCCGCACGGCGTTGAACCTCAACATTCCCTACACCACCACCATCGCCGGGGCGCATTCGTACATCGCCGCCATCAGGGCCACGGGGCAGGGTGAAATGGAGGTTCGCTCGCTGCAGGAGTACCATGCGCCGTAACGCGGCGGTTCTTGCGGCTTTCTTCCTTCTGTTGTGTTTCCATCCCGCTTTCGCGGAGACCATCGCCGACGAGTGGATGGAAATCCAGATGAACGGCAAAAAAATCGGCTTCTCCCACCAGAAGGCGACAAAAGACGCCACCGGCTACCGCATCGAGAGCAAGGCGGTGATGAAGATGGAGGTGGGCGGCGCGGAACAGGATCTCAGCACCAGTAGCGCCTATTTTCTCGACGCCGAGTTCCGGCCTCTCCGGTTTACCTATATGCAGAAGATGCTCAATCACCGCCAATTTTTTGAAGGCGTGGTCCATGGGAACGAGATGGCGGTCACCGTTGAGTCGGCGGGGGCGGTCAGCCGCAAAACGGTGCCGCTGGATGATCAGGTCTATGTGGCCGATACGATGTCGCTCCTGTTGGGAAAAAAGAAGTTGCAGGGCGGCGAAAAGTATTCCTTCCGCGTGTTTCTGGAGCCGCTGCTTGCTTCTGAAACCATGAACGTCGAGGTTGGCAAACTTATGGACCTTGATGCCGACGGCCAAAAGGCGAAGGTGTTCCCCGTTACGATGAAGCTGAAGGGGTTTCACACGGTCACCTACATCACGCCGGAAGGGCGCGTGTTGCGCGAGATATCGCCGATGGGTTTTGTTTCGCGGGCGGTGACTGAAAAGCAGGCGCTTGACTTTCCGCGGGAGCGGGTGAGTTTTACCGGCCTGCTTGCCTACAGCCTCATCTCCGTGGAGAAGCCGATTGAGAGGTCGGATGCCGTTACGATGCTTCGCGCACGGGTGAGCGGCCTCGACGCGCCCGGCCTGTTGCCAAACGATGACCGGCAAAAAACCGTTTCCACGGAGAAGACGGCCGGGAAAAGCGGCATGGCGTGGACCGCAACGCTGGAGGTTCGGAAGAACCGCGCGGAGAATATCACGCGGGCGGGACGCCCCGCATCCGCCGCGCGATTCGGCGAATTCATGAAGCCCACCATCGAGGCCCAATCGGATGACCCCGCGATCATTGCCAAAGCCGCCGATATTGTGGGCAACGAAACCGGCATTTACCTTGCCGCGGTGAAAATAAACCGCTGGGTTTTTGCCAACGTGAAGAAAAAATATATCGATACCTTTTCCGGCGTGGCGACGCTGAAATCGCTTGAAGGGGAATGCCAGTCGCACACCAACCTGTTCGCGGCGCTGGCGAAAGCGGCGGGGATACCGGTAAAAACCGTTTCGGGAATTGTGTACTCCGCCGGCTACAAAGGTTTTCTTTACCATGCGTGGCCCGAGGTGTGGGCGGGCGAGTGGGTGGCGATGGATCCAACCTTCGGGCAGGATGTCGCCGATGCCACGCACATCAAGCTGACCGACGGCGACCTGAGCGTACAGCTTCAGCTTTTTGAATTCATCGGCAAAATCGGCGTGGAGCCGCTGGAGATATCACGATGACAAATAATTCTCCAGCGGCCAAGACCTCAATTTGTGATTTCATGGCGCAAGGTGGGATAAGATGTGGTTTGGAGCAGATAAAACCATGAAATCAAAAATCGTATCCAGCAGGGAAGTGAAGCGGGGATATTTCCGCATGGAGTTTGAATTTTCTGGCGATGCCGCGCCGGGGCAGTTTGTCATGCTGAAAGTCGCCGAACACAACGATCCGCTGCTGCGCCGGCCCATGAGCATCGCCGGGCTTGAGAATGGCGTCATGAGCGTGATTTTCAAGGTGGTGGGGCGCGGCACCGCGTTGCTGGCGGAAAAGCGGGCCGGGGACCATATTGATGTCATCGGGCCGTTTGGCACGGTGTTCACGCCGCCGCAAACGGGCCCCGTGCTTTTGGTTGGCGGTGGAATCGGCGTTGCGCCGCTTTTGTTCTGGATGAAGCGCAATCCGCCGCGCGCGGCCGCAGCATTCATCGGTGGCGCCACCGAGAACGATATTCTTTGCGCCGATGAGTTTTCAGAAGTGCACATCGCCACGGAGAACGGTTCACATGGGCGCAAAGGGCTTGTCACCGCGCCGCTGGTGGAACACCCCGTATACCGTGATAAAACCGGCTATCTCCTGGCTTGCGGCCCGACCGGCATGTTAAAGGCTATCGACCAGCTTGCCGCGAAGGACGGGTTGCGTGGCGAGCTGTCGCTGGAAGAACGGATGGGCTGCGGTTTTGGCGTTTGCCTCGGCTGCGTGTGTGACACCACCGGCGGACGGAAGCGGATGTGCGTGGAAGGGCCTGTCTTCAAAACCGGGGAGGTGTTATGGCGGAACTGAGAGTGCGAATCGGCGCGCTTGAATTGAAGAACCCGATACTCTCCGCCAGCGGCACGTTCGGCTACGGCCTGGAATTTTCCGGCATGATGGATATCAGGAAGATCGGGGCTTTTTGCACAAAAGGGCTTTCGTTGAAGCCGCGCGCGGGGAACCAGATGCCTCGCATCTGCGAAACTCCCGGCGGGATGATCAATTCCATCGGCCTTGAAAATGTGGGCATCGACGCGTTTGAAACGGAAAAAATGCCGGCCATACGCAAAACCGGCGCGACGGTTATCGCCAACTTTTTTGGCGATACGGAAGCCGATTATATTGAGGCGGCGCGGCGTCTGGCGGCTATGGATGGTGTGCACGCGCTTGAGATGAACGTCTCGTGCCCCAACGTGGATAAAGGCGGTATCGAGTTTGGCGGCGACCCCGCGTTTTTGGAAAAACTTACCGCCGCGGTTAAAAAAGCCGCCGCGGGTAAAACACTTATCGTAAAGCTGTCGCCAAACGTGGCTGATATCCGCCCTTTTGCATCGGCGGTGGAAAACGGCGGCGGCGACGCCATCAGCGCGATCAACACCCTGAAGGGGATGAGCATCGACGTGAAGACGCGCCGCCCGAAGATCAAACGGGTGTTTGGCGGCCTTTCCGGTCCCGCGATCAAGCCGGTCGCGCTGAAAATGGTTTATGAATGCGTAAAGACGGTCAAAATACCGGTGATCGGCATCGGCGGAATCGCCTCGCTTGATGATGTGCTGGAATTCCTCATCGCCGGTGCTTCCGCCGTGCAAGTGGGAACGATGAATTTCGTGGAACCATCCATCTGCCAGCGGCTTGCGGAAGAGCTGAATGTTTACTGCGACAGGGAGGGCATCGCGCGCGTATCCGCGCTTGTCGGCACGCTCAGAACCGGCTGACCGGCGGCGCTCAGACCACCGGCTGGCCGCCCATGAAAATCTTGTGTTTCGTCGTGTATTCGCTGTCGTGCAGAATGATCTGTTTTGCCAGCAGCCGCGATTCGTTGATGATGAGCGGCGCCTGGAGGTTCGCGGTCATTTCGCGGGGATCGGCGGGGATCGTCACGATGACCCGTATCTGAATGTCTTCTTTATTAACCACCTGCAGATCGAGTATATCCTGATCGCCGAGGTCGAATTGATAATCCGCCTTGAAGGCAAACGGATTTATCACGACAAAGGCAAGATCGGGCTGATCCATCGCCTGAAAGAGTTCAAACGGCGACCCTTCCAGAAACGGCAGAAAGATATAGCGCCGAAAGTTCGGAAACCCGATGATCCCTTCGTTGACGGAGATGATCCGCGCGGGATCGATTTCGATTTCGCCATAGCGCGCGGTATTGATCTTCATGGTTTTTTCCTTCCCATGTCCCCCATGAGGGTTTTGAGGGTCTCCATGTTCACTCCCTGCCACGACGAGGCGAGGTGATTCTCCTCCTGAATTTTTGCGTATACCTCTTCGCGGTGGATTGCCATGTTCTTCGGCGCCTCGATGCCGATCCGCACCGAGCGTCCCTTCACGTCCATGATCTGAATCTTGATGTTGTCGCCTATGTTGATCGATTCGCCTATTTTGCGGGTCAATACCAGCATATTCCGTCTCCTTTGCCGTCCCTGGCCTTTGTTCACGGTATTCTACCGCAAACCGGTCTTCCAATGTCCGAAGATGCCCCATTAGTTCTCCTTTATTTTAAGAAATTCAGCAGTGAGGGCTGAATGATTTGGGCCGTTGTCCGGGCGGTCGCCTGATATGCCGACTGCAATAGCGAGAAATCCGATATGGCCTTGGCCATGTCCGCATCCTGCGCGTTGGAGAGCATGGTGGTGACGTCCGCTTTTGACGAGTCGAGTTGCGCGGTGTTGACATCGAGGCGGTTAATGCGCGCGCCGATTTCACCGCGCACCGCCGAGGTCGTGTCAATCGAGCTGGAAAGGTTGTCCAAAAGGCCCGATATCGCGCGGACATCGTTTCCCTTAAGGGCGGCCGAGAGCCGTTGAAGGTTCAAGATCAGGTTGCGCCCGCCGCCGATCCCCAGTTGATCCGCCGTTTTGCCGGCGTTGATGTCTTTCGCGTACGCCACGGTGGCGGGGTTGTTTGAGGTCAAGGTCAGGGCGGTGCCGTTGGCATTCAGCCCTGCGGTCACATTCGCCCCGGAGGCATTGATGGAGTTGATGATATCTCCCACTGTTGACGCCCCTGCGAACGATATCGTTGCGGAGGTGGCGCCGTTTATCACGGAGATATTGGCAAGGGGAAGCCCGATGCCGCCATACAGGTCGGCAAGCGCGGTGGCGGTGGTGACCGAAGGCCGCAGGCTGTCGCTTTTCATTGTTTGAACGGGACGGCTTCCCGCTATACCCAGCGTGGAAGCCACCGTGCCGGCCGTATCGGTGATCCGGACCGGGCCGGTAACGGTTGTGGTGTTGTTATCCACGATCTGGAAAGAGTAAGTGCCCGAAGCCGGGAGCGATGCCGTGACGTTCGCCCCCGAGGCATTGATGGCGCTGATCAGGTTGCCGACGGTCATGCCGGCGGTTACGTTTACGGTGCCGGTGCCTCCCGCGCGGTCAGTAATGGTGAAGGTTCCCGTGCCGACGCCTTGTCCCAGTTTCGTTGAGGAAAGCGGCGTGTTAAGGGTCAGCCGCGGCGACATGTCGGCCATAAGGAAATCAGACGCCTTGACCGTCGTGGCGATAGAAGTGTTTTCGCTAAGTGCGGCATCCAGCGGCGTTGTGTCTCCCTGATAAAGGCCGCTTGCCGAGACGGGGGGGACATTGGTCGTGCGCCCGCTGAACAGGAAATCCGACCCAAATTTGCCGTTACCGGTTTGGATGGTGTGCTGGATAAGGTTATCGATTTCAAGCGACGTGGTAAGCCGGGTTTGGGGGGTTGAAGTGCCGCTGGACTGCCCCATCGCCAATTCGCGGGCACGGCTTGCCACGTCGGTGGTGGAGGAGATAAGCGATTCGCTGCTGCTCAATATGCCTTTGGCCTTTTGGGTAAAGGTGGCGTAACGGTCGTTGCGGTCAAGCCGGGACTGATAATTCATTATTTCGCCGATTGCCAGCGGGTCGTCCGAGGGGCGGTTCACCCGCTTGCCGGAAGACAGCTGTTCAGACGACTTATACAGCCCCTCGTTTTGCGTGTACATGCTGATGAGGGAGTTGTTGTACATCATCTGGTTGGTGATTCTAAACATAAGCTACCTCTTTTTCTCCATAACGCCGAACCGTCTATTCATTACTTGATGTTCAACAGGGTTTGTATCATTTCATCGATGGTGGTGATGGTCTTGGCGGCCGCGCCATAGGCCTGTTGGTACTTCACCAGATTTATCATTTCCTCGTCCAACGCCACACCGGATGACTGTTGGCGCAAATTGTCCAGCTGATTTGAAACGGCTTCGGCCAGTTTCCTTCCGGATGTCGCGGCCTGCGTGGTGGAGCCGACGCCCCCCACGGTGGCGCCGTAATAATCGGTGTAGGTATAGACGCCAGAGGTGGCTCCCGCCGTACTCCATGCTCCGCCAATAGTTTTGCCATATTGCAGCGAAGCGATCTGCTCAGCGGCGATGCCGTCGCCCCAGCGGGTGGTGCTGCCGGCCGCAACTTTGTTCAGGTCGTTCTGCACCGTCGGGTTGACCCCGATCATGAAAGCCGAGTTAAAAGCTCCACTGATGTCGAAGCTGTCGCCGGCGTTGGGCGCGCCTGTGAGGGCGATTGAAATGCCCCGCTGTTGGAAAAAGGTGAGCGGAGATCCGGCCGTAAAGCTGAACGTGCCGGAGGCGGTGCCTTTATCAATGTTGTTGACGGAATAAGTGCCCCCCGCGCCAAAACTGATCCGGTAATGATCGAGATTGATATTGTCGGGGTTCAAAACAGTGCCGGGCTGCAACGTGCCGGTGCCGGTGTTCAGATTGCTGGCGCGGCCGCCGGGGGCAAGCCCGTTGAAGAAGTTATTCCCGGTGCCGCCATCCAGGCCAAACGCTCCCGCATGGATGCGGTTGACATCCCGTATGACCGACGCCGTGAGGGTGTCAAGCTGGTTTTGGACCTTTATAAGGTCTTGATCGCGCAGGGTGGTCCATGCCCCCATCTGTCCCGCGGAAATGTCGTTGGTGATGTTCACTTTGTTCCCGGCGGAGTCGGCCCAAAAAACCGAGCTGGTTGCGGGATCCGATGGATTCTGCCGGGTGCTCAGCGTGAAATTGTTTTCTCCCGTCACCAGCGGGCGGCCGGTCTTCATGTAGACGGACACCTCACCGTTATTGGCCTCGGCGTACCCGATGTCCATATAGCTGGCGACCTGCTTGATAAGCCCTTCGCGCCGGTCACGGTAGTCGTTCGCCACCGCGCCGTTCGATTCGGTCTCGTGTATCGTTTTGTTGAGGGAGGCGATCTGCGAGGTAAGGTTGTTGATGATCGGAACCGCGCCGGTTATTTTAAGGTCGGTATCGCGCCGCGTCTGCTGAACCTGGCCGGCGGCGAACGAAACCTTGGCCGAAAGGGATTTGGCTTTTTCCACCACGTCGTTCCGCTCCGTGGCCCCGGACGGGTTGGTCGCCAGGTTGTAATAGCTCTGGAAGAAGTTGCTCAATGCGTTGTTTATGCCGCTGCCGGTGGTCTCGTTCATCACGGTATCCACGCGGTTCATAATGGTTTCGCGGGCCTGGTAATTGTTCAAATTGAAGTTGGCCGACAACTGCTGGTTGTAAAGGAACTGGTCGAAATTCCGTGTCACGGAGGCAACGGTCACGCCGGTGCCGATGAAATGATTTCCCTGATTAACCGGGAACTGCGCTTGCAGTATGGCGGTTTGCTTGTTGAAATCGGGATTGTTCACGTTGGCGACGTTTTGGCCGGTCACTTCGATGGCGGTCTGCGCCGACAGCAGCGCCCACTTGGCCGTATTCATCGCTCCATAGATGTTCATTTCAGAAGGACCTCGTCACCATCACGCCGGGGCGCATTTTGCCGCTCATCGTCTTCGTGTTTGAATAGGTGGATGTTTCACCGCCCGTCAGCGCGGTGGCGCAACGGATGGTATCCACAACCGTGTCCAGCGCCCGGCCGATCAGGCGGCGGCCGAAATCGCTTTTTTCCCGTGCGGTTTTTGCGGCGTTTTTAAGGCGGCCGCCGGCCGACAGCAGTTCCGCCTTCAATGCGCGCCCTTCCGGCGCGGCGGCGATTTCCGCCAGCGTAATAGTTATGGAGTCCCGTTTCATGGCGGCGGCTATTTCTTTCTGCAGCGCATTGCGGGCTTTGTCCGCGGCCAACAGGTTAACCGCCAGCTTTTGCTTTTCAACCATAAGCGTGGCGAGGCGGGGGAGGTCGCACGCCTGAACCGCAAGCTGTTCCATCTCGCAGTTGCGCGATAAGTCTTCGTAGAGGCGCACGGTATCCTCCAGCAATTCCAGCAGGCGGGCCGTGGCGTTCACTTTATTGCTCCCATGTTCTTTTCAGCCTTTAATGAGGCGAGGTACGCTTTTGAAAAGGTGTTGTACAGGTTTTCAGCGATGCCGCTGCCACCGGTTTTCGCCATTTGTCCGGAAAGTTTGTCGTCCATCATTCCTTTGTATATCTCTTCGGCGTTACCGCCGTTAAGATAACCGCCCTTCGGCACGGTTTTTCTCATGGCGTCCACAACCTGCTTCATGAAAAAACCCTCATATTCCTGCGAGAGGCCCTTCAGCTTGTCCAAATCCCTCTTTTGCGGCTCGGTAAGCCCTTCGGGCGCCGGCGCGAAGTGGGGCTTCTGGACCGGGCGGATGTTGCCCGTAATTCCGCTCATAAAATCTCCAACTCGGCGTTCAAGGCGCCCGAGGCATGCAATGAACGGAAGATCGC
Source organism: Nitrospinales bacterium (assembly GCA_023248535.1). Lineage (GTDB taxonomy): Bacteria > Nitrospinota_A > UBA7883 > JACRGQ01 > JACRGQ01 > JACRGQ01. The sequence goes on from JAHFEJ010000019.1 coordinate 21,883, forward strand.
CACGAGATCCTGGGGCGATACGCCCAAGGCGTTCAGCGCCGCGACCAGTTCGTTGATGCTGGTGTTTTTCTTCAGCATGTTTATTTTGCCCTTTTGGCCCTGTACCACAGGCGCGGCCGCCGCCGGTTCGGTTGCCGGGGCCATTTGGGATGAAACATCCACGGTGCGGCGGACTTGTAAAGTGATATCGGCGAACGAAATGGCGACATCATGTATCTCCACGTTGTCGCCGATCACCACCGTGCCGCTTTTTTCATCCAGCACCACGCGGGCCGGCATATCGCTGGTCACATTCAACACCTCTATCTCGCTCATGAAGCCGAAGGGGTTGGCCGCGAATTTCGATGGAACCTGCACTTCCACGGTGCCGGCATCCAGGCCGCGGGCGGTATCTTTGCCGTATTTTGTATTGACGGCGGCGACCACGGAAGACGCCGTGGTGAAATCCGGCTTGCTCAGCAGGATGTTAAACTGCGATTTTTGCGCGAAGTCGTTCGGCACTTCTTTTTCCACGATCGCTCCGTCCGCGATGATGCCGGTGGTCGGCACCAGTTCCACATTGCCCTTTTTACCGGGCTTGCGGGTAACGGCCAAAAGTCCTTGCGCCACGGCATATACTTCGCCATTGGGGGCTTTCAGCGGGGTCATAAGCAGGGTGCCTCCTTCAAGGCTCTTTGCATCTCCCAGCGAGGAGACGGATACATCCAGCTTGGTTCCCGGCTTCGAGAAAGGGGGGAGCGCGGCGGTTACCATAACCGCGGCCACGTTCTCCACCTTCACGTCACGCAGGAAGCGGGTTTGCGATACCCCGATCTGCGGGCCGGTCAGTTGGCGGATGTCGACGGTGGTTCCCAGCCGCTTGAGCATTGCGATAAGCGTTTGCGCGGTGAATGGGGTCTTCGACGTGTGGTCGCCGCTGTTTTTCAGGCCGACCATCAGGCCGTAACCGATGAGCTGGTTTTGGCGCATGCCCTGTATATTGGAGATGTCCTTGATCCGCGATGCGTTGGCCGCGGCGGGGAAGGCCAGCAGGGCGGCTACCGCCGCCGCGCTTATGAGCTTTGTCATGTTCATGTCAGCCTTCCTTTAAAAGGGCCAGATTTTCTTGAACAGCGATGTGGCCCATCCGCCATTGTTGGAGTTGTCAAGATCGCCCACGCCGTCATACTGGATTTCGGAGTTGGCGATCTTTGTGGACATGATCGAGTTGTCGAAATTGATGTCTTCCTGCCGCACAACGCCGGTAATGTGAATGAACTGGTCTTCGTTGTTGATCTTCATTTTCCGGCGTCCTTCGATCTTCATGTTCCCGTTGGTGAATACTTCCATCACCATGACGGAGATGGTGGCGGTGAGCGCGTCGTTCCGGCCGCTGCTTCCTGTGCCGCGGTAATCTTCGCCGCCCCCAAGGGCGATATTGGTCGCGGGAGAGGTGCCACCGGTGGAAATACCGATGGAGTTCTGTGTTCTGCTGGTGGTGGTGTTGGTGGTGGTGTTTAACGCCTTCACGCTTTCCACCAGATAGACGGTGACGATGTCCCCCACGCGCAACGCCTTGTTATCGGCGAAAAGCATGTTTGGGCCGTTCTGGCCGGGCCAGAGCGAGCCTTCGGTGGAGGTCGTCTTCACCGGTTCCGGATCGGGAACGATCATGGTGGGTATCTGTTTTCCCGCGCAGGCGGAAAGTCCACCGAGAAGAATGGCCGCCAGCAGCGCCGTTTTCAGGTTCCTGTTCATCGCCAACTCCTTGTTACCTTAAAAATTCACCTGTACCGTGCCCGCGTCCACCACCTTGCCGAACAGCCTTTTGTTCGACCGGAGGTTAAGCACCGGTATCAGTTCGCCTATGCTGCCGTCTTTTTTTGCGACCCCGCGGGTGGTCAGCTTTACCTCGCTGTTTTCCGCCACCAACAGAACGAGGTCGCCGGCCTTTACATCCACCCCCTTGGCCAGGTTGGCTTTCGCCACCGGGCGGTTTGGCTGGATGTTCCGTTCAGCCACTTGACCTACTGCTTCTGCAAGGTCCGTGCAAAAATCGGTTGCCGCGCCGTGGAGATTCATTTTTTCCATCCGGAGCATCCCCTCCGTGATGGTGGTTCCTTTAGGAATCCGCTCGGTGGCCACCGCCACTTCCGCCTGTATCTCAACTCTGGCTGATACATTTATCTTCTTGATTTCATTGTCGTTGCTGTAGAAGGTCGCCTCTCCGATCACATTTTCCATCCCCTTGGAGGCGCGGAGCACGGTAAACCGGTAGTCGTCGAATTTCGCGGGGATATTTTCATTGCCGGAAACGCTAATGTTTAAAATGCGGTACTCCGATACGGTATCTGAAAGCGCCGATGCAAGGTATTCGCCGATGGATTTTTCAAAAAATGCGGCAGTTTTTGCATCCGAGGCGGCAGAAATTTCCCGCCGCTCAACCGCTTCCCCACGCCCCGCCGCCAGCAGAACCAGCAGTAGGGCCGCGCCGGTCAAACACCCTCCGAAGTTCTTAATCATGGCAATTACCGTTTCGTGTTGTTGGCGGTCTGGAGCATTTCATCAGAGGTGGTTATCGCTTTTGAGTTAAGCTCGTAAGCCCGCTGGGCGAGGATCATGTTGGTAAGCTCTTCCACCACATTGACGTTGGATGATTCGATGAAACCCTGTTGCACCTGTCCCATCTCGTTAGAGCCGGGATTGGCTATTGTCGGAGTGCCGGAGGCCGCGGTTTCTTTGTAGAGTCCGCGCCCGACCGAGACAAGCCCCGCCGGGTTGATGAAGTTGGCCACTTCTATCTGGCCCACCACGGTGGCGACGGTTTGGCCCGGCTGCATCACCGATACCTGGCCGGTGGCGGCGATGCTCACATTTATCGCGTCCTGCGGGATGGTGATCGGCGGCTCCATCGGTTCGCCGTCGGCCGTCACCAGCTGTCCGGCGCTATCAAGACGGAACGCCCCCATGCGGCTGTAGGCCGTGGTGCCGTCCGGCTGAAGCACCTGAAAGAATCCTTTTCCCTGAATGGCCATATCCAGCTCGTTGCCGGTCTGCTGGAAATCCCCTTGCGAGAAGAGTTTCGATACGGCCGAAAGTCTCGAGCCCATGCCGACCTGAATGCCTGTCGGCACCTGGCTGCCGGTGGGCGTTTCCGTGCCGGGCATCCGCATCGTGTGGTACAGAAGGTCCTGGAATTCGGGGCGGCTGCGCTTGAAGCCCATGGTGCCCACGTTGGCCAGGTTGTTTGAAATAACGTTGATGTTTTCCTGCATCGCGCCCATGCCGGTCGCGGCGGTGTAAAGCGAGCGAATCATAGCGGTTCTCCTTTAATAAATTCGTTATGGCCGGGCTACATCAGTGATGAGCCGGGTTGTCATGTCGTCATTCGAGTGAATCGTTTTTTGAAATGCTTCATAGGTGCGCAAGGCGGTGATCATCCGGGTCATCTCCACCACCGGGTTGATGTTGGAAGCCTCAAGATACCCCTGCCTCACCTGAGCGGCCGGTGGCGCCGGTTCCATCCCGTCGGCAGCCACGAAAAACCCCTGTCCCGATTTTTTCAATTGGGTCCGGTCGGCAAAATCAACAATTTTAAGTTGGTCGGTTCCCCCGCCGGAGACGGTTATCTGCCCGTCTTCCCGCACCGAGAACTCTTCGTTTCCCACGGTGATCGGGCTGCCGCGCTGGCCCAGCACCTTATAGCCGTCAGCCGTGACCAGTTGGCCCGCGGAGTCGATCTTGAAAGCGCCGCCGCGGGTATAACGTTCCCCCATCGGCGTTTCCACCGCCATGAATCCCCCGCCGTCAAGCGCGATATCGAAGGTATTGCCGGTCTTTTGCAATGGGCCCTGTTCAAAATTGGTGTAGCTTTGCGAACTGAACATATAGGCGGTGTCATCCGTTTTGTTTCCCATGATGCCCGCCTTGATCTCATCCGAAGTCGGCGCGGCCGCGCCGGGCGCTTCCGTTTTATGGAGGTATGTTTGGAAAAGCATGCGATCCGCCTTGAAGCCCGATGTATTCATGTTCGCCATGTTGTTGGCGATGATGTCCATCGCCCGCTCTTGGGCAAGGCTGCCGCTGGTTGCCACGTATATCCCTTTATTCAAAGCATCCTCCTGTCAAAATTTCCAACTCCACTGTTAGTTAATTCAAGAGCTGTGCCATAACGCCATTCCTTCGTGCAGCTTTCCCGTTTTAGCGTTACTAAAGGCATTGTTTTATAGGGTTATAAAACTGTTGGGCGGGCATCAGAGGGGGGATGGCCTATCTTCACCCAATATCTATCGGGAAGAGGGACGGCGTCAGATAAGGCATTATTTTCCCCAAACCGTCAAAGCTCCCCACAGGGTCATATATAATTGTCGTTGCCATATGAATTACATGAGAAGGCTCTCTTTCGAGCGTAAGGCCGCCGCCCTATTTGTCCTTTTTTTTGCCGTTGCCGCGGCTTTTGTGCCCGGAGAACGCCGCAGTGTCTATCAGGTATACGATGTTGGCACCCGGTCCGTCATCATAGGGATGAATCCCTACCCCTCCACCGATTGGCAGGTTTCCCAACCAATACCGGTAGCGCGTTTCGACTGCAGCCCCACTTTTGCCTATTTCTTTTCCCCTTTTTCCACCCATCATGGGCTGGGGCCGGAGGCGGGCGGTTATGCGTGGGTGATGCTGAATTTCCTGACCTTCATGGCGGGGGTGTGGGCTTTGTTCAGTCTTGTCGACGGCGAACAGAAACTGTTGCGGAAAAAATGGTTCCTTCTCGCGTTGCTCCTGCTGGCCGGTGAAATGCCCGGTTCGGTTATGAATGCGCACAATAATGCGTTTATAACCGGCCTGATGATGCTGGGGACGGGTATCTATATGCGGGGATACAAAGGATGGGCGGCCCTGTTATTGGCGGCGGGGACAAATTTCAAGCTGTTCCCGCTGGCGATGGCGTTGTTCCTCGGCCTCGATTTCGGCTTGGGTTTCATTGCCGGTTTTGCCGCTATTGCCGGGGCGCTTTTTTTTCTTCCCGTTCCGATCATGGGAAGCGCCTCCTACGGAGCCATGTTGGCGGGCTGGTTTGATATTGTGGTGAACGAGCCGCTTAACGCCGCCTATCTCGGTCTGGAACCGGCCCTCCGGTATTACGGTTTTCAAATCGCTTCCGCCGAATTCGTGTTTTTCACGCTGGCCAACGCCGGGGCGCTGGCCTTGGCCTCGTATCACCTTCTCAAAAAGGATCGCGGCGAGTTTATACGGCTTATTATGCCGGCGTTGCTTGGTTTTATCGTCCTGTTCAACCGGCGGGCCGAAAGCCAGAGTTTCATCACCATCGCGCCAGTGTTCATTTTTATGCTGCACGCCGCGCTGCGTTCACGCGAAGAGGGGGACGATGCCGGATTCCGCGCCAATGTCCTGTTCATCGTCGCCGGATGGCTGCTCATCTGGTGGGGTTACGGCCCCTTTTCTTCCCCCATATTCCATGCGACGGCCGAGATGTGGCGGTTCAAAACGCTGGGCGCCGTTCTGATGTATCTCTGGGCATGGGCCAGGATTGTTATGCACTTCGCCGACAAGATGCAGGCCGAAGGGACGGTCATCCCGGTGGCTGGCACGGCCCAATAGCGGGCGGCCGTCTTAGCGGGAAGTTCCCGTTTATCTCCCGCACCCCGGCACCGCTTCCACCAAGGGCCGCTCGGAGTATAATAGCCGCATGGTTTTACTCCCCTTTGAGTGGCGTATGGCAGTTGTCCCGGTTCTATATCCCGCTCCGGTGAAGCGTTCATGAAAACCCCGGATTTCGCCCGGTTTTCACAGACCCTGAAAAAAGCCAAGCTGCGCCTTTTAAAAATGCACTTTGAAAGCGGCATCGGCCATATCGGCGGGAATCTTTCGTCGCTCGACGCGATGCTTTTGCTCCACACGCAGGTAATGCAACAAGACGATCTTTTCGTTCTTTCCAAGGGGCACTCGGCCGGGGCGCTCTACGTCACGCTCTGGGCGGCCGGTCAACTTTCCGATGACGATCTTCAGCAATTTCACAAAGACAACACAAGGCTCCCCGGCCACCCGGTGGGGGGGTGGCACCCCGGCATCCGTTTTTCCACCGGCAGCCTGGGCCACGGCCTCGGCCTCGCGGCGGGGGCGGCCATGGCCCGCCGCCTGCAAAAGAACAACGCGCCGGTCTACTGCCTCACGTCCGACGGCGAGTGGAACGAAGGTTCCAATTGGGAGTCGGCTCTCTTCATCGCCCACCACAACCTGCATCGTGTCACCATCCTGATAGACCGCAACGATCTGCAGGGGTTTGGCCGCACGGGTGAGGTGGCGAACATGGAGCCGTTTGGCGACAAGTTCCGGGCCTTCGGTTTTGACGTGTTGAATATTGACGGCCACGACCCGCGGGAATTGCATCGCGCGCTGGAACAGCAGGATGGCTTGCCAAAAGCGGTTATCATGCGGACGGTGAAAGGGCGCGGCGTTTCCTTCATGGAAGACAAAATGGAATGGCACTACCTGCCGATGACGAAAGAGCAGTATCAGCAGGCGGTGGATGAGGTGGAGCGCGCATGAGAAACGCCGTCTGTCAGGCCCTGGTCGCCCTCTCGCAACGCCGCCGGTTCGCTTTTCTCACCGGCGATCTCGGTTTTATGGCGCTGGAACCGCTGCGCGAGGCGATGGGGGAACTGTTCATCAACGCCGGTGTGGCGGAGCAGAACATGGTCTCGGTGGCGGCGGGGATGGCCAGCGAGGGGCTTCCCGCGTGGGTCTACAGCATCGCGCCGTTCGCCTATGCCCGCCCGTTCGAGCAGATACGGAACGATGTCTGTTCCCACCGGCTTAATGTGAAAATTGCCGGTAACGGAGGGGGCTACGCCTACGGCTCAATGGGGGCGACGCACCACGCGCTGGAGGATTATGGCGCGATGCTTTGCCTGCCGCACATGCGGGCCTATGTCCCCGCGTTCGGTCTGGATGTCGCGCCGATTGTGGACAAAATGGCCGATACGCCATCGCCCGGCTACCTCCGGCTTGGCCGCTGCGAAAAACCGGCGGGGTTTGAACTCCCCCCGTATGCGGGATGGCGCAAAATACTTTCCGGCGCCGGGCCGGTGATCGCCGCCATCGGCCCCATCGCCGGCGGCTTTATCGGCAAGCTTGCCGCGATGGATGAACAAAAGCGCCCCGCGCTTTGGGTGGTTTCGGAACTGCCGCTTGAGCACAATCCGCCGCCAGCCGGATTTGCGGCGGATGTGAAAAAAAGCGGCGGGCTATATGTAGTGGAAGAACATTCCGCGCATGGCGGCTTGGGCGAGGCATTGGCCAGGGTGTTGGCCCTGGCTGGCGGAATCCCCCCCCGGTTCGGCCACTTTCACGCGAAGGGATACCTGTCGGGCCGGTTCGGTTCGCAGCAGTTTCACCGCAAAGAATGCGGGATTGACGCCGATACCGCTCTCGGCGTCATAATGGAAGGACGATGACCCCGGAATTGAAGTCCAAGATAGAGCGGTTGCAGGGACCGATTCTCGTTTTAGGGGCCAGCGGCTTCGTGGGGGCGAACCTCTTCCGTATGTTGCTGGCGGTGCGCACCGATGTGTTTGGCACCAAAACGCAGCAGTCGGCCTGGCGGCTGGAGGGGCTGCCGGAACAGAACGTCCTCGTCACCGACCTGCTGGTGGATACCAACATCAAAACGCTCGTCGAGACGGTGCGCCCCCGCACCGTGTTCGATTGCGTGGCGTACGGCGCGTATTCGTTTGAAACCGATTTCGATCTCATCTACCGCACCAACATCAACTATACGGTGAAGCTGCTGGAAGAGTTGCGGAAGCATGGCGCGGTCCGCTACATACATGCGGGAAGCTCTTCGGAGTACGGTGATAACGCCTCCGGCCCCGATGAAGACGCCCCCCTCGCGCCCAACAGCCACTATGCCACCAGTAAAATGGCGGTGGCGGGGATGCTGCGCTACTACGGAAAGAACCTCCGCTTCCCCTGCGCCAACCTGCGGCTTTACTCCATCTACGGCCCTTACGAAGACGCCTCACGGCTGATTCCCACGCTGATCGCCAAAGGGATGGCGGGAAAATACCCGCCGTTCGTCAATCCCGAAATTTCACGCGATTTCATATATGTCGACGATGCCTGCGAGGCGTTCATCGACACCGCGCTTAATTTGCGGGAGGAGCACTGGGGCGAGTCGTTCAACGTCGGCAGCGGCGTGCGGACGAAAATATCCGGTATGGCGGCCGTGGCGCGCGGTGTTTTCGGCATCGCCGAAGAGCCGAAATACGAAATGCAGAACCGCGCATGGGATGTGCAGGAGTGGTATGCCAATCCGGCCAAGGCCAAGCGTCTGCTCGGCTGGGAAGCCCGTACCACGCTGCGCGACGGCCTTCTGAAAACCGTGGCGTGGTACCAAGGGCTTAAGGAGCCGGAAAAATACCACCGCTCGTCCAAGCGGCAGGGGGTGGATACCGTGTTCAGCATCTCCGCCATCGTCGCCTGCTACAAGGACGGCCAGGCGGTTCCCATCATGTACGAACGGCTGGTGAAGGTGTTCACCGCGCTCAACATCGACTACGAGATCATATTCGTCAACGACAACAGCCCCGATGACAGCGAAGAGGTCATCCGCGGCATCAGCGCGCGCGACCGGCGCGTCATCGGCATCACGCATTCGCGCAACTTCGGTTCGCAGGCGGCCTTCCGCAGCGGTATGGAGATCGCCACGAAAAACGGCTGTGTGCTGATGGATGGCGACCTGCAGGACCCGCCGGAGATCATCACGCAGTTTGTGGAAAAGTGGAAAGAGGGATATGAGGTGATTTACGGCGTGCGGGTGAAACGCGAGGCGCCGTTCCACATGCAGTTGGCGTACAAGCTCTTTTACCGCATGTTCGAGTGGTTCTCGTACCTGAAAATCCCGCGTGATGCCGGCGATTTCTCGCTGCTTGATAAAAAAGTGGTCAAGGCCATTATCCGCTTTCCCGAACGCGATGCCTTCATCCGCGGCATCCGCGCGTATGCCGGATTCCGTCAGACGGGCATCCCGTATGTCCGCCCCGAGCGGATGTTCGGTCAAACCACCAATAATCTGCTCAAGAATCTCGACTGGGCGAAAAAAGGGATACTCTCATTCAGCAACACGCCGTTGAACATGCTGAGTTTTTTCGGCTGGGCGCTCTTCGGCGTTTCGGTTCTGCTTGCCGCCGTCGAGATAGCCCTGAAGCTGATGTTCCCCGATATCGCCCCCAAGGGGGCCACCACCATGATCCTGACGGTGATCTTCTTCGGCTCCATTAACCTCCTCGCTCTCAGCATCGTGGGCGAATACATCGCCAAAATATTCGAAGAGGTGAAACAGCGGCCCCGCTTCATCCGGCGGAATATCGTGATGAACGGCGAGGTTCGCCAGGCCTCGGAAACGCAGGCGCAGGGGCGGGAGTAGCCGCGTGCAATTGCGTGAACGGCGCTGCCCGGTCTGCGGCGCCGATTGTTCTGAAAACCTGTTCGCCGATGCCCGCTACGACGCCGCCAAACTGAATGCCTTCGCCTACGCCTCGCGCAAAACCCCGGAGGGGATGCATCTGCGGCTTGTCCGCTGTGATGCGTGCGACCTGATCTACGCCACTCCCGTCCCCGCGATGGATGGATTGGCCGATGCCTACGAAGCGGCCGCGTTCGACAGCGGCGAAGAGGCCGCGCGGGCGGCGAAGACCTATATCGCCCACATCATGCGCCGCGTGCACAGGCTGCCAGACCGGGCGGGCGCGCTTGATATCGGCACCGGCGATGGGGCGTTCCTGGAGCGGCTTCTCGAAAACGGTTTCACCGGCGTGGCGGGGGTGGAGCCATCGGACGCTCCCATCAGGGCGGCGAAGGAACATATCCGTCCGCTCATCCGCAAAGGGATTTTCCATGAATCGGATTTTCAGCCGGAAAGTTTTTCGCTGGTCACCTGTTTTCAAACATTGGAACACCTGCCTGATCCCGCCGCCGTCTGCGCCGCCGCTTTCCGCCTCCTCAAGCCGGGCGGAGCGTTCGCCGTCGCCTGCCACAACCACCGTGCGTTTTCCGCCAAACTGCTCGGCATGAATTCCCCCATTTTCGATATCGAGCACCTCCAGCTTTTTTCGCCGCGCGGCGTTACGCGCCTTTTTGAAACAGGGGGATTTAAGGAGATTGAGGTCTCTTCGGTGGTGAACACCTATCCGGCGCACTACTGGATAAAACTGTTGCCGCTGCCCGCCAAGGACATGTTGATCGGATTGCTGAAGGCGTCCGGTATTGGGTACATTCCCGTGCCGCTTCCGGCGGGGAACCTCTTCGCCGTTGGATTCAAAAAATAGCCCACTTTATTCGACGAATTTTACGCGTATGCCAGAGAAATTACGTTAGGTGATTTTAAATGCCCTTTTGCGATAATTGATCAAATCCTCATCAGTCATTTGCTCTGGTGGAACAAGCCGATAATGTTTTTCGTCGCTGATCGCGATACCGCTCTCGCCTTCTTCAAATGCGAATAGAGCGATAAGGTTGCGCTCAATAAACTGAGCCGCAATAGGACGGCAAACCAATTGAGGAAATTTCGTTGCGCATAATCCAAAGTCCTGTTCAATTTGGACTATGCCAAGTTGATCGGTCCCGCCTTTGGCTTGTACAGGAAAAACGTACTGAGCACCACGCTGATCAACCCCAACGTAAATTTCATCTGTTTCAACTTGGCCCATCTCCGGTACCGTTGTGCGCAGATGGTTTTGGAGTGAATAACAAGTTATCCCGGTAAAAATATCGATGAGCCGATTATATCGAAGTTTTGTTAATAGCCCTTGTTCATCGTTGAAGGAATATTTTGAGATGATTCCCGGCGTGGCATCGGGAATTTTAGTTTCGGCTAATAAGGTATTCGGGAGAATGCGCGGCATGGCGGTTAAGGAAAATTTGTATTTTGCTTGCCCTGTTGGCCGTATAACCCATTCCAATCCTTCAGGGGCACGTTTGCGGATGGCTTTCGGTAGTGCTGCGCGATACCGGAAGCTATAAACGATGTCGCCGAGATTTTTCGGAAGTTCAACGCCCAGCTTAGCTGCAGCAGTCACCAAATCTTCACGCTTAAAGGCAACTTCCCTAAGTCCTTCTTTGTAATATCTTAAGAAAATATTTTCGATCAGTTTGGAGTAACGGTTTGCGTTAGTTGCCATTGAGGAGTTTTCCTTAATAGTTCCCGGGCCATTGCAAAACTACAATTTCTTCCCGCATTTGTTTTCGCGTTGTGGTCGAAAGACGGGTTCTAAAGAGATCAATGCTTACTACTCGGTAACCCAAGGACTGAGCAATATCTGCAAGCAACTGTCCAGTGTGGATCATTACCTGTAGGTATGATGCTTGGTCGCCAACCACATAGCCAAGATAAGCACCCGGTTTAAGAAATGGCCTCAGCTCCGCTAAATGGCGGGCCATTCCACCAAAATACAATTTTGTCACCTTGCCATAAAGTTTTTCAAATCCCGACGTTTTGCCAAGGGCAATCCGGCGTTCTTCAATCTCCGCCGCAATTGACTGAACTGCTATGTTTTCCGCCACCCAAGCATCGTCATTATCACCCTTGTAAACATTGCGAGTGTTTGATCTGAGTAACCCTTTTTTTAAAGTCCGCAATTCTTCTTTGCTACTAATGAATCCGAGCATTACAAGTTCCAGTCGGGTAGCGCGTGAGTAGTCTTTTTCGTTTGGGTAGGGGGGGGAAGTAAAAACAGCGTCGATGCTGTTTGGACGCAGCAAGGTGGATATCTGTCTGGAGTCCGAATGATGAACGGTCGAAGGTGCAAGTGGCAACCGGACGTTGCGCAAGTCTGTTGCGATAGATTTCACCTCGTATAGCCAATTTTCAACAACTGGTGCATCAACTTTCTTGCTTCGACGCACACCTACTTCAGGCCCAAAATGAAGGTTGCTGATAGAAGATACAAGTGCCTTGGCAAGAGCCAACTTTTCGTGGCGTTGAAAAACTAGATTTGCCTCACCGTAAAGCTGCTCAAGCAATACTAACGACTTGTGGAGTGGCAATGGACTGATTGAATCCTTCAGAAGCAAGGAGTGCGCTTCCTCTGGCAATTTTCTAAAAACCAACCCATTTTTCGACATAAGCGCTTTTTGGGCTAGTTTTCCAACAAGGGAGGAGTGCTTAATAAGTCCATCAGGATCGACGCTCCAATCTACTTTGACAGAACTTGCAAAGTGAGCCATAGAATTTGCCTCAATTCCGATACTTGATATGCCATGAAGCTTTGCTTCAACAAGAGTTGTGCCTGTTCCGCAAAACGGGTCAAGGACGGTTTGGCCGGGTTTCAACCCAAAGCGTTCAAAATAGTTTCGAACCAAGTGAGGAGGAAAGGACAAAACAAATCTATACCAATCATGGAATTGCTTGTCGTTGGCGTCTAGTTTATTAACCGTGCCATTTGTCTTTGGGGGGACGGTTCTTATGTCTGTTGGAAAAAGACCAAATTGCATATTAGGCTCCACCCACCAGTTGGAAGGGAATGTAAATATTATCTTCAGCTATACCGCATGGGAAGGTTGTAGGCTAAATTTGTCCATCTCATTTTTCCCAAATGACATCATTATATCCGTTCCGCAATGAATGATGGAAACTATATGAAATTCGGTTAATAAAACAAAGTTATTGATGATTTTTTTTACCGATTAGCCAGTTTGAGAATTACTGAGAGCTAACATCAAGTGAGAAGATAATTGAGGTGCTGGAATCGGGGCTAGGTCTATCTTAATTTCGCGCCAATCGCAGGATAGGATTCTGTAAGCGTTGGCGCGTCAGCCGCCGTTGAGAATGCCCAAAATATCCGCTAGCCCCTTTTTGGTTTGGCGCACCGCTTCGATGATGGCGTCCTGCTCGCTGGCGGTTTTTTTCCTTTTTTGCAGACGCTTCTTCGCGCCCGCGATGGAAAACCCCTCATCGTACAGCAGCGATTTTATCTCCAGCACCAGGTCGATGTCCTGGCGGCTGTAAAGGCGCCGCCCGCTTTGGCTTTTCCGGGGGGTCAATTCGGGGAACTCGGTTTCCCAGTAGCGCAGCACATGGGTTTCGATTCCGGCGATGGCGGCGACATCGCTGATCTTGTAAAACATCTTGTCGGGAAGGTTGAGCGCCAGTTGCGGACTCTTCCCGTCTTCGGAATCACTCATCGACCACACCCTCAATGCCGTTGATTTGCATTTCCCCTATGGCCCGTTTGGCCGCCTCGGCCGATTCAAACGGGGTGGAAAGAACTTTGAACATTTCCCGTTCTTTTCGTTCTTCCACGACCTCCGTCCGGATACCGGCGGCCCTGAAAGTTTTTTCCGCCACCAAGGCGCGGTCTTTCAACCAAATGGGCCCCACAAGCAGATATTTTCCGTCAACTTCCTCTATTGGCGCAACATTTAATTTTTCGGTTTCGGATTTCAGGTTTTTCCGGGCAACGGCGTTATCCACCGGTCCGGCCTTAAGCGTAAAAGCATTCATCGGGCGCAATGCCGTTTCGATGGCGGTGATGATCCCTTTTTTCGCCAATGATTGAGCGTGCCGCTGGGCGTTATCGCGTAATAGAAAAATGCCGAAACGGATGCGCCACACAGGCCCGGCTGGCGAAGGCTCTGGTTGTTTAATTGCGGGGACCTGCACGGTTCCCGGCGTAGTGGATGGCTCTGCCGCTTTTGCCGGTTCCGTTACGCGACCCGGAATGGCAATGACCGGCGCGGCGTTTGCCGCCACCGTTTCTTCCCGCATGATGCGCGGCGAAGGGGCCGGAGGGGGCGGCGCCGTCTGCCGCGCCGGAGGGGGAGTAGGAAGAATGAAGTACAGCGTGGCGGCTCCACCCAGGAGGAGCGTGAGCAACAGCAGCCGTAGCGGCGGGGTAATACGCGCCGTGGGCCGCCCCCATTGTTCGGGCGGCGTGAAGCGGATGCCGGTGCCGGGCCGCAAAAGGTTGATTTTTTTTGAATATGTTTTGATGGGATGGGAATGGCGGGAAGGATTTGGTTTTTTCACCATGTCCCCGGCTTGCTCCCTAAAAAATATGGTGGGCGAAACAGGGCTCGGCCACTGTCGCGGTCGCGTCACGCTCCCGCTCCATCGGCCCCCGCCCGCCGCTTTTCGGGCATCCATGCCCGAATGTGCTGCGCACTGCTCGCGCCGCGGCGCGCGTTTCGAGCCTCGCAGCGATTTCGTCAACCACAATGTCATCATTGGCACATCAGCGGAAAAAAATATGGTGGGCGAAACAGGGCTCGAACCTGTGACATCCAGCTTGTAAGGCTGGCGCTCTACCAACTGAGCTATTCGCCCGTGCGGTGTTGGATTATAGCACCGGTTTGTTCAAATCGAAGAATTATGATGAAAATGCCGGAAGCTGCGGATGTGCCCTTACTCGGCCGGAAAAAAGCGCTCCGGCGGATCCGCCCAGGTGGAGATGAAGAATCCCCCCGGAACGGGACGGAGCACGATCTCCCCATCGATATCGGTGCGGAACACCGTGATGTTTTGATCCGCCAATGTCTGAAGCGTGGCGCGCGCCGGAAAGTGGAAGATATTCAACACCCCGTCGCTGATCACCGCCAGCTTCGGCCCCACCGCCGCCGCGAATTCCGGCGTGGTCGAGCTGCGGCTGCCGTGGTGCGCCACGTGTAAAAGGTTTGCGCCCACCGGCGCGCGGCGCGCGAGCAGCTCATGTTCCGCCGGTTTTTCGGCGTCGCCGGGGAGGAGCAGGCGTTTTCCCTCCATCGCCGCCATCAGCACCAGGGAACGGTTGTTCCCTTTGCGCTCGGTCACCGCCGCAAAAAACTCCGGCGTGGGGGAGAGCACATCGATGCTTCCATCGCCGAATACGAGACGGTCCCCCGCAACGAGCCGCGCCACGCGCGTCCCGCGTTCCGCCGCCACGGCGCGCAAAGCCGCCAGCATCTTCTCCTCGCCGCCGTTATCGTAAAACGCCGCCACGGGAAAACGCCGCAGCAGCGCGAAGAGGCCCCCCACGTGATCCATATCGCCATGCGTGGCGATTACCGCATCCAGTGTGCGGATGCCCAGCCGCCGCAGCTCGGGGAGCACCGCCATCTCCCCCGCGTCTAAATTCCCGAATGCCGGGCCGCCATCCACCAGCACGCTCGCCCCTCCCTTAAACAGGATAAGTGTCGCGTCACCTTGCCCCACGTCTATAAAACGGAACTCGCCGCTGGTTCGCGGGCCGGGCCAATAGAACAGGATGATCGCCGCTACGCAGGCGGCCGAAAACAGATACGCCAGGCGTCCCCGGTAGAACAGCAGCAGGGCGAGAGCCGCGTAATAAAAGGCGATAAGCCACGGCGGGGGGGCGGCGCCGGAGAACGAGAGCAGGGGATGCGCGGCGAAAAAGGCGGCTGCGCCATCCAGCGCGGCATACGGCAATGATGAAATCCACGCGGCGGCCGGGGCAAGCGCGGGAAAAAAATAACCGGTAAACGCCACTGCGAAGACCGACGGCACCGCCACCGCGCCAAGCGGTATGGCCACCACGTTCGCTACGACTCCCGCTCCGTACAGTTCATTGAAGACCGCCATCATTACAGGGGCGAGCGACACGGTGATGGCCGCGCTGATCCGCACCGTCAGCCAAAGGTCGTCCGCCCATCCGCGCCATGCGGTTTTTTCCGGCGTAAGTTTTTCCAGCGGATCGGGTTCGTGCTCCCTGTTGCGCGCCATCATCACGGCGATCGTCAGCACCGCTCCGTATGAAAGGATGAACGATATGCTGAAAAGCGCGGCCGGGTCATACAACAGAGTCAACAACGCGGCGATTGCCAGCGCGTTGAGCATCTGGTTTTCCCGCCGGACGGCGACGGCGGTAAACAAGGCGGCTGCCATGATGCCCGCGCGCACGGCGGATACCTTTGCACCTGCGGTGAAGACGAACAGGGCCACCGCCGCCAGCGCCGCAAGTGCGGCGGCGCGGCGGTGAAACCCCTCTTCCGCCCATGCGCGGTTGACAAGCCAGCACAAATTGAAAAATAAATAGTTGAAGATAAAAAACGCGATGCCGCTGATAAAGCCGACATGCAATCCCGATACGGCGAAAAGGTGCGCTATCCCGGCCATGGCGTAGTTGCGCTTTTCCTGCCGCGAAAGGGAGCCGGTAACGCCAATGGCCATGGCCGCCACCGCTGGCGCGCGCTCCGCCGGATAATATCGAAAAATGAAATCATGCATCGCGCGGCGCAAACGTTCACCTGCGTTGCCGGGGCGCCAGCCCGATCCGCGTTCGACAACGGTCACTGCTTCATCCCCCCGCGCGGAAAGGCGCGCGCCGATGCCGGAGTCCCTCATGTGCGCCGTGTAATCATACCCGCCGATGTTGCGCATGCCGGTGACCGGTTTTATCCCCGCGCCGGTCAAACGGAGGTGATCCCCCGGCAACGGCGCGTTCCCGTCCATGTTCCGTAATGCCACTTTTATCCCGCCACGTACGGGTTTGCCATCCAGGCTTTCGGCATCAAGGATAAACTGACAGCCGTCGGGATAATATTCAAATCCCCCCGCCACCCGGCCCGCCAACGCCCCTTTTGCCGGCACGTTGTTGGCGATATGCTCCGGCGCATCGAAGGCCGTGGCCGCGTGCCACATCCCCCAAAACCCCGCGGCGGCGAAGAGCGGCAACACGATCCGGCCGTTCAACGGCAGCCGGGATATGAGAACAAGGAGAAGGATTGTGGCGGTGAGCGCAAGCAGGGCAAAAGCCGAAAGCCCCCACAGCCTGAAGGCAAGAATCCCGGCCATCAATCCAAAAAGGATTTCGGCGGCGGGAAAAAGACGGATCGCTTTACCCATTGGTGGGTTTATTTTACTTCGGGTCCGCCGGGATTCCTGAATAATTAAACTTCATTCTCCGCAAACAGCCAATGCGCGGCAAAGATGGGGAAATATAATGGAAAAATAGCCTCTTTCCTTTGTTGACTGGGTGCCGGGGCGGGCGTATAAATGTAATATCAACATACTATCCGCAACCGCTTAAGGAGGAGAAGCACCCCATGGCTATTAAGGTCGCAATCAACGGCTTTGGACGCATCGGCCGCAACATTCTGCGGGCGGCGCTGCACGATAAAAATCTCGAATTCGTTGCGGTGAACGACATCACGGATCCCAAGACGCTGGGGCACCTGCTGAAATACGACTCGGTGCTGGGCAACCTGAAAGAGGATGTCGTTGTCGAAGGCGACGTCATCAAGGTGGCGGGCCGCGCGATAAAAGTGCTGAAAGAGAAAGACCCGGCCGCGCTGCCGTGGAAGGCGCTCGGCGTGGACATCGCCATAGAATCGACCGGCATCTTCACCAAGCGGGACGGCGCGCAGAAGCACCTCACCGCCGGCGCGAAAAAAGTGGTCATCAGCGCCCCGGCCACCGACGAAGACATCACCATCGTGTTGGGCGTCAACGAAGAAAAATACGACGCGGCCAAGCACAGCATCATTTCCAACGCGTCCTGCACCACCAACTGCCTCGCGCCGGTGGTCAAAGTGCTCATCGAAAAATTCGGTTTCGTCAGCGGCCAGATGACCACCATCCACAGCTACACCAACGACCAGCGGGTGCTCGACCTGCCGCACAGCGATCTGCGCCGCGCCCGCGCCGCCGCCCTCTCCATGATCCCCACCACCACCGGCGCCGCCAAGGCCGTCGGCCTGGTGCTGCCGCAGTTGAAAGGGAAGCTGGACGGGCTTTCCATCCGCGTCCCCACCCCGAACGTCTCGCTGGTAGACCTCGTCTGCATCCTTGAAAAAGAGACCACCAGCGAAGAAGTGAACGCCGCACTGAAAGAAGCCGCCAACGGCAAGCTGAAAGGCATCTTGGAGTTCTGCGATCTGCCGCTCGTCTCCAGCGATTTCAAGGGGAACGCCAACTCCAGCATCGTCGATGCTATGTCCACCAAGGTGCTGGATAAAAAACTGCTGAAGGTGCTTTCCTGGTACGACAACGAATGGGGCTACAGCAATCGCGTGATCGATCTCGTCAAGTTCCTCCAGAAAAAAGGGCTGTGATCCGATGCTGAACAAGTTGACGATGGACAAGCTGGATGTCAACGGCAGGCGTTGCTTCGTCCGGGTCGATTTCAACGTGCCGCTGGACGATTTCCAGAAAATCACCGATGACACCCGCATCCGCGGCACGCTTCAGACCATCAACGACCTTATCGACCGGGGAGCCAGGGTTATCCTTGCTTCGCATCTGGGCAGGCCGGATGGCGAGCGCAATCCGAAGTACAGTCTCAAGCCGGTTCAGGCCCGCCTGGCGCGGCTGCTGAACCGCGAGGTGCAGTTCGCGCCGGATTGCGTGGGGCCGGAAGTTGAAGCAATGGTGGCCGCCATGAAGAACGGCGATGTGCTGTTGCTTGAAAACCTCCGCTTCTACAAAGAGGAAGAGGCGAACGATCCCGGCTTTTGCAAAAGGCTGGCGGCGTTCGCCGATCTCTACATCAACGATGCGTTCGGCACCGCCCACCGCGCCCACGCCAGCACCGAGGGGATCACCAAGCTGGTATCCAAATCGGCCGCGGGCTACCTGATGAAAAAGGAGATCGAATACTTCAACCGCTCGGTGGCCGACCCGGCCCGGCCGGTGATCGCCATCGTCGGTGGCGCAAAGGCAAGCACAAAGATCAAGGTGTTCTTAAACCTGATCGACCATGTGGACAAGATCATCGTTGGCGGCGGGCTGGCTTTCACCTTCTACAAGGCGCTGGGCTACAACGTCGGCAAGTGCAAGGTGGAGGAGAACATGCTCGACGCCGTGCAGAAGATCAAGGCCAAGGCCCGCGAAAAAGGGGTGAAGTTCTACCTTCCCGTCGATTTCGTGGTGGCCGACCGCATTGATCCCCGCGCCAACACCAAAATCGTCCCCGCCAAGGAGATACCCGACGATTGGTACGCGCCCGATATCGGGCCAGCCAGCGTGACGCTTTTCAAGGAAGTGTTGCACGACGCCAAGACCATCATCTGGAACGGGCCGATGGGGGTGTTTGAAATGGACATCTTTTCGCGCGGCACGATGGCGATGGTGCACGCCGTGGCGGACTGTTATGCGCTGACCATCGCCGGCGGCGGCGATACCGATGTGGCCATCCATAAGGCGGGCCAAAGCGACAAGTTCAGCTTTATCAGCACCGGCGGCGGCGCGTTCCTCGAACTGCTGGAAGGAAAAACCCTGCCGGGCCTTGCGGCCCTTTCTCCCGCCGAATAGTTTTTTGAAGTCTCAGATTGGAATGAAATAATAACCACGGAGACACACGAGACACAGACGGGGATGGGGCGTGTATCCGCCTCCCCATCCTTCGCAAGGAAGGGGATGAAAAGGGAGGTTTTCCTCTGTGACTCCGTGTCTCTGTGTTTATAGCAAACTTTTTAATCGTTCAGAATTATTTCGAGACCTGTAGTATTTTCAACTCGCTATTCCCCGGTTATACGCCGGGGAGCTTCTTATTCCCCGTCCGTGGCGTGCGCGCCCTTGACGATCACGTTCAGCTCGTGAATGATGTCCGCCAGTTCCCGCGTTTGGCCGTCGAGCGACGTGCCGAGGCTGGCGGTTTCTTCCGCCTTCTTCGCGCTTTGTTGCGTGACGGAATCCATTTCGGTCACCGCCTTGTTGATCTCATTGATGCCGATCGCCTGTTCGCTGGCGGCGTTGCTGATCTGTTCCACCAACTGCGCGGCCCGCGCGGTAAGCGCGGCGATTTTCTCGAAGGTGTGCATGGCGGCGGCGGTGATGTCGGCCCCTTCGTGCGCGCGGGCGACGGCGTTCTGGATCAGCCGGGTGGTATCCTGCGCGGCGGAACCGCTGCGCCGCGCAAGGCCGCGCACCTCTTCGGCGACCACCCCGAACCCTTTGCCGTGTTCACCGGCACGGGCCGCCTCTATCGAGGCGTTAAGCGATATGAGATTCGTCTGCATGGCGATCTCCCCGATCACTTGCATGATCTTGGCGATTTCCGTGGAGGCCGTTTCGATGTGTTTCATCGCCTCCACCAGGCGCGTCATCGAGACGTTCCCCTCATCCACCACCGCCGTGGCTCCGTGCATTACCGTGTTGGCCTCCTTGGCGCTCTCGGCGGTGTGGCGCACCATCGAGGATATCTCCTCAAGCGAGGCGGAGGTTTTCTCAAGCGAACTGGCCTGCTGCACCGCCCCTTCGGAAAGGCGGCTGCTGGCTTCAGCCATGGAGTGCGAGGCGCCGGTCACCGTATTGGTGGTATCCCGCAGCTTGCCGGAAATGGCCATCAGCACGGCATTCACCCGGTAGCGTATCATCCAGAGGAAAAACAGCAAGATGATGACGAATTCAAGCGCGTAAAAACCGGCCATTACCCGGTCGTTTTTTAAAATTTGGGCTTCCGCCTCCGCCAGCGGTATCACCAGGCTCAACGCGCCGTTCGCGGTTCCCTCGTTCCCCTGATGGCAATCGAAGCAGTTGATGCCGGTTTTTTCCCCCCAATCTTTCGACATGAGGAACGGAATGACCACCCGCAGCCCGTTCGCGCCCTCCTCCGTCACGAACAGGGTTTCCATTTTGCCGGTGGACAGCACCCGTTTATCCACTTCATCGCGCGGTTTTTCCTCCGCCGGACCTTCCCCGTATTGCTCATTCACGCCCGCGCCGCGGATCACCCGCACCTCGCGCACCCCCTTGAACGTGGCGAATGATTTCAGGTATTGCCCCCGTTCGCCGATCGTTCCCTGCGCCATCATGTTGTTCAGCGTAAGGAGGATCGATTCGCTTAAATTCAGGGCGCGTTGTTCCGCCCCTTTCAGCACGGTCAGTTTGAGTTGGCGGTGGGTCCAATAGGTGTTGGCTGCGGAAGTTATGAGGAGGATAAGGGTAAGGGACGCCAGGATTTTAAATCCAAGGCCTTTCCCCTTAAACCAGTTCATGCGCGCCCTTTTTCCTTAGCCACGATCTATATGTTATCACAGAGGGGAATGCGTGGATTCCCCCGCCCCCGGAAAGCCATTGACCTGCCGCCCGCCGTGCTGTTTAATTTCCGGTAATGATCGCAAAGCTGTTCAGCGCCGCGCACCTCGGCATCGAGGCGTTCCCCGTGGAAGTGGAGGTCGATCTGACCCCCGGCATGTTTTTTTATATCACCGTCGGATTGCCGGACGCCGCGGTGAAAGAGAGCCAAAACCGCATCCTCGCCGCGTTGAAAAATTCCGGCTTCGACATGCCGGTGAAAAGGATCACCGTCAATCTTGCTCCCGCGGATGTCCGCAAAGAGGGGAGCGCGTTCGATCTGCCGATAGCGCTGGCCATCCTTGCCGCGCAGGGGGTTATTCCCGCCGAACGGCTGCAAAACCTGTTCATCATCGGCGAGTTGGCCCTCGATGGCCGGGTGAAGCCGGTGCGTGGGATGCTCTCGGTGGCGGTGACAGTGAAGAACCGCCACGCCGCCGGCTTGCTCTGCCCCGCCGAAAACGCGGGCGAAGCGGCGGTGGTGGACGGGGTGAACGTTTATCCGGTGGAAACGCTGGCCCAGGCTGTGGGTTGGCTGCTGGGCGAGTCCGCAATCGAAAAATCCAAGCCGATGCTGTTCGCGCCGGGGGCCGCGCCGGAAGATGAAGTGGATTTCTCCGAGGTGAAGGGGCAGCACCATGTACGCCGCGCCGTGGAAGTCGCGGCGGCGGGCGGGCACAATGTACTGATGATCGGCCCCCCCGGTTCGGGAAAATCGATGATCGCCCGGCGGCTTCCCACCGTCATGCCCGGCTGGACTCTGGAGGAGGCCATCGACTGCTCCCGTATCCACAGCGTGGCGGGCCTGCTGGGGGGGAACGTATCGGTGCTTTCGCGTCGGCCGTTCCGCGCGCCCCACCACACCGTATCGGATGCCGGACTTGTCGGCGGCGGTAACAACCCGGTGATGCCCGGCGAGGTATCGCTGGCGCATCACGGCGTGTTGTTTCTCGATGAGCTTCCG
>JAHFEJ010000020.1 GCA_023248535.1 Nitrospinales bacterium
GAGTCATCCAGCGCAGGGCTTACGGCCTGCGGGATGAGGAGTACCTCCGCCTTAAAATCCTTACCTGCATGCTGGAGGAATTATGACGATTCTACCCACTCACTTGGGAGATGATCCAATTTTATAATCAGAAATTTATATGCATTTTGCTTGGTTTATTTAGCGTCTAACAGAAATATTCCGGCAAACGTATATAGTTGGGCGCATGACGAAACGCGAAGCTGCCTATTTGATATGAATGCAAACAAGGCTGACATAGTTCTTTCCACTGAAAATCCATCATTATGCGATAACTGCAAAACAAAGCTTTTAAATTCACAATTACCCAAGAATTTACTGAATACTCTGGAATCAGAATTGCCAAATATTAAAAAAGCCCTTTATTTTAGGCTTATAGACTTTGTCAAGGTGCATCCTATATGTGCTTTGCTTATTTCTTCTCTATTTGCAATAGCACTTAACGTTATTGCCAGCTACTTCTACGACTGGATAAAAGACTTCATTTCGAGATAACTCAATGCGACCTATAGGGGTGCGCCTATTCTTGGTGGGTATATGCTCTCAGCATGTATTTTTCTCCGCAGGAGAAATCGGTCGGCCCACGGGCCGATGTACAGGCTAAGAGCCTGTACCCACCCGGATAATCAAGCTGATAGGCTGTACCTACCCGGAGTGGTCATGTTAGTATTTCACCCATGAAGAAGCGGGATATTCCTCCGCATCACCTATCCATCTCCCGGCGTAAGTTGCCCCACATGCAAATCGGGAATGTATGGTGCTTTGTTACCTTTAAAACCCATCAATCCCGGCTTTCCGATGCCGCGCGCAACATCGTGAAAAGTTCGATACTTTACGACCACGGCAAAAGATACTTGCTTGCCATCGCCACCATCTTGCCTGACCATGCCCACATCCTGATGTGCCCGCTGGAAAAGGATGGTAGATTTTATTCGCTCGCCGCAATCATGCAAGGCATTAAAGGCTCCACGTCGCGGCGCATCAACAAACTTAACGGCGATAGTGGCAAAATATGGCAAGCGGAATCTTATGACCGGATAATGCGGGACGAGGCCGAGTGGGAAGAGAAATACAATTACATCCTTAACAATTCCGTTAAGGCCGAATTGGCTGAAAGGCCGGAAGATTACCGCTGGTTGATTACCATTCCCGACGCGCGCTATTGAACTATCTGTCGGCGCAAGCGCCGATGTACAGGCTAAGAGCCTGTACCCACCCGAAAAATCAGGAAGCCAGTCAGCGGGGCCGGGGTACAGGCAGAACGCCTGTACCCACCCAAATGATCAGAGGCCGCGGAAGTCGGGACCGCTGCCATGCAAGGCCGCGTTCACCCGGATGTTCTTTTCCGGGCAGACGATATCGCAGGTGCGGCACTGTACGCAGTTTTCCAATGCCATCGCATGGCTCTTCACGCCGCCCTTTTCCAACACGCTATGCACTTCGGCGGTGCAATCCCCCACGCACGGAGGCGGATTTCCCCCCGCATCGAACCGGGCGATGCACTTCCGGCAGACCGCCGCGTCGAACTCTTTGATGTGATCGTTCCCCTCGTGATAATGCGTGTGCGCATAAAACACCACATCGGGCGTGAGATACAGCGTGTTCTTCGCGTACCCTTCCGGCTCGGGCAAAGGCGCGACCTTGTGCTCCGGTTTCGAGCAGGTGCGGTCTTCGGGCAACCTCAGATCGCCGCTGCCGCCGCCGCTCATCAGTTTGAGCAGGTTCAGGCCGCCGCTGATGAAGCCGCCCGGCCCCTTGAAGAACGCCTTAACGCCGCCGCTCATCATGCACCCCTTGTCCAGCCCCTTCAACGCGACGGGGAGGTACTCGCTGAAAAGCGCCTTATTCTCGTGAAACGCATTGCGGTAGTAGCGGCTTGCTTTCAGTTCCCGGCCCACCCAGCCGTCGAGCAGCGCTTTTTGGTACGGCGCAAGAGCCGCCTTTGAAGTGTCGTTCTATTGCAGTGCGGCAAAGGCCGCATCGGCGGCGCACATGGCGCTTTCCATCGCTTTGTCCACGCCGGAAAATCCCTTGATGTCCATCGTGCCGGCGGCGTCCCCCACGATCATCGCGCCGTCGACCGCCAGTTCCTTCGGCATGGCGAACCATCCCGCCTCGGGGATAACCGATGCGCCGTAGCGGGCCAGCTTGCCCCCTTTGATCATCTTCTGCACAAAGGGGTGTTTTTTCATCGCCTGCAATATCTGAGGCGGCTGAAGGTTCGGATTCGGGCCGTCCAATCCCGCCACCATGCCGATGGCGAGCTTCTTGTCTTTCAGCCCGTAAATGAAACCGCCGCCGAAGGTGCCGTCCATCAGCGGATAGCCGAGGGTGTGCCACACCTTGCCCGCGAAATCCTGCTCGGTCTCCCACACCTCTTTCACGCCGACGGCATACGTTTGGTTGCTCTGCGCCAAACTGAATTTTCCTATCAGGTCGCGCGACAGCACTCCCTTGTCGGCGAATATGGTGATCTTGGCGTAACAATTGTCCTGTTCGGGATTGCCGGTGTCATCCACCCGCACGCCGGTCACGCGCTGGCCGTTGTAGATAATCTCCAGCCCGGCGAAGCCGTTGTACAGGTCGACCGCAACGGCGGTATCCTTTGTTTTCTCCAGCAGGCTGTCCGCCATCCATGCGCAGACGTTTGAAAGCGAGAGGATGAGATAGCCGGTTTTGTTCATCTCCGGCGGCGAGAACGGCATATCCTTCGCCCGGTTCACGCCCAACAGGGTCATGTGGCTTTCGATACACTTTCCTTCAAAAGGAAAGCCGTTCGTTTCGTAATCGGGAAACAGTTTTTTCACCGAGCGGGGATTGCTCACGGCGCCGCTCAGGACGTGCGCCCCGAAATTCTTTCCTTTTTCCAGCACGGCGATCCGCAGCGGCACGCCCGCGGTTTTTGCGGCATCCGCTAAACGGTGCGCGGTGGTGAGGCCGGCGACGCCGCCGCCCACTATCAATACGTCGTATTCAATGCGTTTCATACGGCCCTCACAAACTCTTCGCCTTTGCGGCCTTTGCCAGCTCGCGTTTGAGCACCGGCGCCACCTGGAACAAATCACCCACGATACCGTAGTGGGCGAACTTGAAGATGGGCGCGTCGGCGTCCTTGTTCACGGCGATAATGGTCTTGCTGTTGTTCATACCGACCCGGTGCTGGATGGCGCCGGAAATGCCGAGCGCGATGTACAGCTCCGGCCGTACCGTCTTGCCGGTCTGCCCCACCTGGTGCGCGTATGGTATCCACCCGGAATCGACGGCGCGGCGGCTTGCGCCCACCACGGCGTCATTGAAAACGGAAACGAGATCGCGCACCACGGCGAATCCCTCCGCGCTGCCGACGCCAAAACCGCCGGCGACAATCACTTTGGCGGCGGTGATATCGATGGCCTTTGACATGTCGCGGACCGTTTCCACCACTTTCAGGCGGAAGTCAGCGTCATCGAACGACACCGGCACGGTGACGATCTTCCCCGTGCGGGAGCTGTCCACCGGCAACGGCTGCATCACGCCGATGCGGGTGGTGGCCATCTGCGGATTTTTCCACGGCCCCAGGATGCGCGCCTTGAGGCTCTCGCCGAAGCTGGGGCGGATGGCGTACAGGATATTATTGAACGTGCCGACCTTGTGCGGATCGGCTTTGCCTTTGTGTTCGTAATCGCCGATGTCCAGCTCGGTGCAATCGGCGGTGAGGCCGACTTCGAGGCTGGCGGCCACGCGGGGGGCGAGATCGCGCCCGATGGTGGTGGACCCCATCAGTATGATCGGCGGCGGCTCATCCATTGATTTGAGGATGGTGAGCACAGCGCGGCGGTATGGCAACGTGGCGTATTCTTTCAGCGCCGGGTCGTCGACCAGATACACAACGTCGGCCCCCATGCCGATTATCCGCTGCGCCATCGGCGCGACGTTGTGCCCCAGCAAAAAGCAGTTTACGCCGATGCCCAGTTTTTGCGCCAGTTCGCGGGCGGCTCCCAGCAGTTCGGGGGTGATCTGCTGCAAGTCGCCTTGCAGCTGTTCCGCCACCACAGTTACGTTGTTCTTAGCCATGAAGCAGGTCCCCCAGATTGCGGCTGTCGGCGGCGATGGCTTCCAGCAGGCGGGTAACTTCCGTTTCCACCGCCTCGCCTTCGAACACCTTGCAGCTTCCGCCGACCTCTCCCAGCTTCCATGTTTTTCCCACCACGGTGGGGGAACCGACCAGCCCGGTGCGCGCGGCGTCGGCCTTCACGTCATCGAGGTTGACGGATTTGATGCGCCGCGCCCGCTCTTCGGGGGTGCGGAGCATCTCTTTCACCTGCGCCACTTCGGTAAAGCGCTTGTGCCCCAGCGGGGTGGCGCTGTTGGCGACCGTTATCAGCAGCGGCATTTCGGTTTGCACATTCTGGAAACCCCCTTCAACCACGCGGCGGGCTTTTACCGTTTTGCCCTCGATGGTCAATCCCTCGCAATAGCTGATCTGCGGAAGATCAAGCCGTTCGGCTATCTGCGGCCCCACCTGCGCGGTGTCGCCGTCGGTCGTCTGGAGGCCGGTGAGAATAACATCCACCTGGCCGATGTACCCCACCACCTTGTGCAATGCGTAGGCGGTCGCCAGCGTATCGGAGGCGGCGAGGCGTTTATCGGTGAGGAGGATGCCATAATCAGCCCCGTGTTCAAGCCCTTCCACCAGCACTTCGATGGCGGGCGGCGGCCCCATGGTAACGCAGGTGACTTCGGCCCCCACCTTCCGTTTTATCTCGATGGCTTTTTGAAGGGCGTAGCGGTCAAAGTTGTTGAGCATCCGCTTGGCGCGCGCACGGTCAATGGTGCCGTCCGGATTGACGCCGGCTTTGGAACTGGTGTCGGGCACCTGCTTTATAAAAACAACCACCTTGAGCACAACGTACCTCCCTTGCCCGGATGAGTGTATCGGGGATTACCCGTATAGCTTATAGGAAGCGGCCGGGGTTTTCCACCCGGCCGCCATTATATTCCGAAAAACCCTTAGTGAATCGGGTTGGCGTACAGAAGAAGAAGGACGACAACGAGCGTATAGATGACCAGCGATTCGATCATCGCCAAGCCGATCAACATGCTCGGGAACAGCCGCTGGTAGATTCCCGGATTGCGGGCCATCGCCGAAAGCGCGCCGGATATGGCATTGCCCATGCCAATGCCGCCGCCATAAGCCGCCAAGCCGAGGCCGACAACACAGCCGAGCGCCATGTACGTGAGCGCGCCGGAGGACTGGCCACCGGAGGCCGCTTCTTGCGCAAACGCCGCCGGAGCCGCCGCCACGAGGGCAAGCAACGCCAGCACGAAAAGGTTAAGTTTCTTCATTAATATAGCTCCCCCAAAAAAATGTGTTGAATCCAGCCTTGACCGAAGTGTGTAACCTGTTTATCAGTGCTCTTCGGCCAAAGCGCCTTGTAAATAAGACATCGTCAGCAACAAAAACACAACCGTTTGCAAAAGGCCGGTGAATACCATGAACGCCATCATGAACATCGGCAGAATCAGCGGCACCAGGAAAAGAAGGATAAGGACGACGAGGTCTTCCCCCTTCACGTTGCCGAACAACCGCATCGATAACGTGACGGGCCGGGCCAGGTGCGAAATAAGCTCGATGGGCAGTATAAGCCAGCTCAACCACCAGACCGGTCCCAGAAAATGCTTGAGGTAGGTGAAGAGACCCTGCTTTTGGATGCCAACCAAGTTGTATACCACGAATACGGTGAGCGCCATCGCAAGGTTGGTATTCACGTTGGAAGTGGGGCTGGTGCAACCGGGAACGAGGCCGATCATGTTGGCGGTGAAAATGAAGAACGCCAGCGTGCCGAGTAGCGGAAGGAACCGTTTGCCGCCGTGGCCAATGGTCGATTCCATGTTATCCGCAAGGCCGACAACCACCGCTTCCACCATGTTCTGCCAGCCGGTCGGGATAAGCTTCATGGAAATACGGGCGACGAGGGTCAACAGAACAAACAGCGCCATCACCACCCACGTGTAGGCAACGTGCGGATAATGCTCAAGGCCCGGAATGGTCAAATATAAAAATGGTTCGCTCATACTTCCCCTTTTTTCAGCACGGGCGCGGAGACGAATACCGCCGCCACCACCACCGATAAACCCACAAGAAACGCCACCGGCTCTATGCCAAGGCTGATGATCACATATAATTCCGCGGCGAGGATCGCATACCGCGCGAGAAAGGAAACAATGCCGGCGTTCCGCCCGTCGGCCGACGACACACCGGGAACCACGATCCGCTTGAGTATCCGCGCGCCCAGGCGGAAATTCGCCACCGCCACCAATCCGCCGACCACGACCGCCAAGGCATGCGCCTTCGTATAGAAGACGGCGGCGGCCGCCGCAAGCAGTGCCGTAATAACCAGCGCTTTAAGGGTTATTATCCGGTCGATTTCCACTCTTCATTCCCCTTGCCACAGTTCTATATATTTCCAAAAACCCGGCCGCCACGCCCAATACCATAAACACGATCATCAGCACCGGGCGGGTGCCGAGCCACCGGTCCAGCCAGTATCCCGCGCCGAACCCGATAAAAATGGAGACGACAAGTTGCGTCCCCACGCTCGCCAAAACAGTCAGTTCGATGTAACTTGGACCGCGTTCCCCGTCATTTTTTTTCAACGCAAATCCGTTCTAAAAATGTCCGGCAATGCTACCAGCATCCCCCCCCGCTGTCAAACGGATTTGCGGGGTTTTCCGTTCCGTCGTGGCAGTTTTGGCATCCAATGCTAAACGCCCTTAAGCATTTGAAATCCCGTCATAACTCCGCATCCACCGAGAGTGAGCGATTATCAAATGTTCAAATAACCGATTCATCGCTTCTCTGTCAGGGACGAACACACTTGGCTACGCCAACGAAATCCTTTCTGTGGCCAGAAAAGATGCCGCCAATGTAGAGGTAAACCTTCCATGCGTTATCCGCATTGCCCGCGTATGTAGTGGACGCCCAGTAATCCCACCCAAAAGTAGCTGTGAAGTATGTGGCGTCTACCGCTGGAAAGGGCCTAGTTTCGTCAGCAATGGATTCCAGTTCCCTTACATTCGGAAGCCGCCACTTTAGCCCCGCAAGGGTGAGTCCTTCGCAGTAGGATATTGCCTCTTCCCAATTGCCGAAAAAATTGCCGAGGTCCTTTTGCCACATTAGGCCGGTTACGTTATCGGTTGTCGTGCCGTTCCCATTGTCAGTGAAACTTTGCACTGCCGGAGCGCCACGAACACATCGGGCATAGTAGGAGGCCGTTTTGAAACCATAAATAACCTTCCCACTGTCGAAGGACACGATCCACGCTTGGTCCGTATAGGTCGGTACGGTAGTGGACGACCAGTAGCGCGATGACTGCGTTTCCGGGAAATATGTTGTGTCTATTGCCGGGATGGTTCCAAAATTTTCAATGCTCATCAACTCTTTTTTAGTCGGTACACGCCAGTCGGAATAACCGCTGAGCGAAAGATCGGCACAGTAAGTCCCGGCGGTTGCCCAGTCCCGCACGGTGGCATCGTCCCTTTTTTGCCACATAAGGCTGGTGACGTTATCGGTTATCGTGCCGTTGACATTGTCGGTGAATGAAGGTGGATTTATCAGGTAATCCGAATCGTCGCCAAATACCGTGCTATATTTCGTCGTCTGCCCGGTGTCCGCTATGGGTCTGTGAATCAACACAGCTGTCGTTGTGGGGGTGACGGATACCTGCGCCGACGCGGCGCTTTCGCCCGATGCGTTCACCGCCGTAACGGTGAAGTAATAGGTAACGCCGTTCGACAACCCGTTCAGCGTGTAAGAGGTGGCGGTAATGCCGCCCACCTTTATCCCGGCGGTGCCCGCCGTGGTGGAGTAATACAGGTTGTAACTCGTGGCTTCCGTAACGGCGCTCCAGCTTGCCGTTGCCGCCCCATCCCCGGCGGTGGCCGTTACCCCCGTGGGCGCCGCGGGCGCGACGCTCTGGGGAGTTACCGTGATGGTCACGGTCACTGTGATGCTAATGGCGATGGCGTTCGCATCGGTATCCCCCGCCATGGAGGCGTAACCCGCCGTAACGGTGGTTGATGAGTAATTGGCGTTGGCCGTGATGTCCGCCGCTATCGCCTGCGCGACGGCGGTCAAGAGGCTGTCGCTCTTGATCGCCACCAGTATCGCCGATACGTCCACCGATGAAATGGCGGTGGAAACATCATGCCCCTCTTCCCCCAGATTGCCGTCTCCTATCTTCTTCGATAGCGCTTTGACGATGGCGGAGGAGGTGGGATCGACCGTTACCGTTTTATCCGCATCGGCCTTCTCGACAAACGATTTCAGGCAGACATTCCCCTTGGTGGCTTTAACCGTGTAATTATCGCCTTTAGCAACGCTTGCGCTGTAAGTCCCGTCGCTTGCAATGGTTGCCGTGCCAACGGCTTTTCCTTTTGTATCGATTACCTTCACGTCGCCGCCCGACATGGGGGAACGAAGAACGCCAGCGCCGCCGGCCGGCTTTGATGACGGCTTTGCCAACGTCTCTAACACGGAGCCTGAAAGAGCGATCTTGGAAGAGGTGGTTCCGCCGCCGCCTAAAACGAATTTGTCACCGCAGCCCGCCCCGGCAATCAACAAAAGGGCGGCTAGAAATAAGCCCTTCATGAGCGTTCCTGCCACTTTCATACCTATTATTATGCGCCCGATATGAATATATCGCCACAATTGATAGATGGGCCTTTTGCGTTAGAGGTATTTTCAGAAAGCTCAGCTTTATATGTGCCTGATTTTCTTGCCTGGCCAATTGCAAAAAATGCCAAAAACCTCTCTAACGCAGGAGGCTCAGATAGCCAGACATGCAGCAAAACTTAAACACAGCAATTTTCCGCCTAAACCGCGGGGCCAGACACCGGAGCGTCCTCCGCGGGAGAAGCGGCGTCGGCCGCCGGTGTGATGGACGTGGGAGCCTGCGGCTCATCCGGTTTCTTGCCGTTGCCATTGCCGCTTGGCGGCACGATGCCATGCACCAGGAAGTTCATATCCTTGGCGTCGAGGGTTTCCTTCTCCAACAGTTCCTGAGCGATCTTATCCAGGATTTGGCGGTCATCGGTCAATATCTTTATGGCGGCGGCCATCCCCTCTTTCACGATCCGCTCCACTTCGCTGTCGATCTCCTGCGCGACCTTGTCGCTGTAGTCGGCGGTGTGCCCCACTTCGCGGCCAAGAAAGATCGGTTCCTCGCGCCTGCCGAAAGCCAGCGGCCCCAGCTTGTCGCTCATGCCCCATTTGCATACCATGCGGCGGGCCAGATCGGTGGCGCGCTCTATGTCGTTGCCGGCGCCGGTGGTCATTTCGCCGATGACCAGCTCTTCGGCCGCGCGCCCGCCCATCAGGATGGCGATCGTGTTCAAAAGGAATGTCCGCGGGAAGGTGTGCTTTTCATCCTCGGGGAGCTGCTGGGTAAGCCCCAGCGCGCGGCCACGCGGAATGATGGTGATCTTGTGGATCGGGTCGGTGCCCGGCAGCTTCATCGCTACCAGCGCGTGCCCCGCCTCGTGATAGGCGGTGGTCCGCTTTTCCTTGTCGCTGATGACGATGCTGCGGCGCTCCACCCCCATCATCACCTTGTCTTTGGCCTCTTCCAGATCGGTCATTTCCACGCTCGCCTTGTCGCGCCGGGCGGCCAGCAACGCCGCTTCGTTCACCAGATTGGCGAGGTCGGCTCCCGAGAATCCGGGGGTTCCCTTCGCGACCTGCCCCATTTCGACATCGGGCGACAACGGCACTTTGGCGGCGTGGACTTTCAGGATCATCTCGCGGCCACGCATGTCCGGCACCGGCACCACCACCTGCCGGTCGAAACGGCCGGGGCGGAGAAGCGCGGGATCAAGCACGTCGGGGCGGTTGGTGGCGGCGATCATGATGACGCCGTCGTTCCCCTCGAATCCGTCCATCTCGACGAGGAGCTGGTTGAGGGTTTGCTCGCGCTCGTCGTGGCCGCCGCCGAGGCCCGCGCCGCGGTGACGCCCCACGGCGTCGATCTCATCCACGAAGATGATGCAGGGGGCGTTTTTCTTCCCCTGTTCAAAGAGGTCGCGCACGCGGGACGCGCCCACGCCGACGAACATCTCCACAAAGTCGGAGCCGGAGATCGAGAAGAACGGCACGTCCGCCTCGCCCGCCACGGCGCGGGCCATCAGCGTCTTGCCGGTTCCCGGAGGGCCGACGAGGAGCACCCCCTTGGGGAGCTTGCCGCCGAGCTTTTGGAACTTGCCGGGATTTTTGAGGAACTCGATGATCTCGACCAGTTCCTCTTTCGATTCTTCAACGCCCGCCACGTCCTTGAAGGTGACTTTCTGTTTCCCTTCGTTCAGCAGCTTGGCGCGGCTTTTGCCGAAGCTGAGCGCCTTGGTGCCGCCCGCCTGCATCTGGCGCATGAAGAATATCCAGATGACGATGAGCAGCAACATCGGGAACCACGAGACGAGGATGTTCATCCACCAGCTCGCCTGTTCGGGCGGCAGCACGGTGATCTTCACCTTCTGCCCGCGCATCATTTCGAGGAGCTGTGTGTCGTCCGGCGAGAACGTGTCAAACTGCTTGCCGTTCTTGAACTTTCCTTTTATGGCGTGCCCCTGTATCTTCACCTCTTCCACATCGCCTTTCGTGAGGGCGTCGGTGAATTCGCTATAGATGATCTCGGTGTGCGGCGCGGTGGCCTGTTTGCTGAAGATATTGAAAAGCGCGATCATGAACAGAAGGACAACCAGCCACAAGGCCAGGTTTTTTTGAAATTGGCTCACGGTTTTACCTCTATATATTAAGCACTGTTATTCGTCATGCCAGACGTTAAAAGTAGCATAGCTATCACAAATTGTACAAGCAATTAGAGCCACAATCCGTCAAGGGGAGCCGGATAACCCGAAGCTTTTCAAGGACGCGGGCGGCAGTCCCATTTCAACCCCTTGTTTTTAGGGGGTTGATTGATTATCCTCTATCTCTTGCATCTTTGTTGACCTCGTAGCTCAGTTGGATAGAGCATCGGATTCCTAATCCGGGGGCCGTGGGTTCGAATCCCGCCGAGGTCACCACTAAAGCCTTATTCCCCTCAACCTCAAAAATCACTCTCAGGGAAAATTTGCCGAATGGGCGGGATTCGAAGCCGAGTACGCGGCCCGACCGATGAGGGAGGGCAAACAGGCAGGACGCCTGTTTAGCGGGCGAGTGGGGGCCGATGGAGGGGCAACGTGATGTTGCCCCGAACAGTGGCCGTTCCCGCCGAGGTCACCATTTAATGCTTAGCTATATCCGACTACACCGTCTTGTGGTTGGTCATGTTATTGGGTAGCGGGATTCGAAAGTGAGCCTGCGGCGCGAGCGGTGCACAGCGCAGTCCGCCATGGATGGCGGACTAACAGGCGAATCGCGCCTCCTCTCGCGGCGGCGTGATGCCGCCGCGAGAGGAGGCATCTCCCGCCGAGGTCACCGCTAAAGCCTGTTACTTCCTCAGCGGCAGCGTAAAGAAGAAGGCGCTCCCCTTCCCGGCTTCACTCTCCACGCCGATCACACCGTTGTGCGCCTCCACTATCTTTTTCGCGATGGCAAGGCCGAGGCCGGAGCTTTTTTCGCCGCCGGTGGGGCGCGCGCTCAGTTTCTGGAATTCGCCGAACAGTTTGTGCTTCTCGTTTTCGTTAATGCCGGGGCCTTCGTCCCGCACCGTTACCCTTGCCATCGCCCCGTCCTTCACCGTCTCCACGCGCACGGCACTCTTTGCCGGAGAATATTTGACGGCGTTGCTGATCAGGTTGTCCACCACCTGTCCGATCCGCCCTTTATCCATAAAACAGACAAGCCCCTTTTCGGTATGAACCTCGATCACAATGTTCTTTTTCGCGGAAATGATCCGCGCCATCGCGGCCCTCTGTTCCACAAGATCGGAGATATCGGCATTCACCAGCCGCAGGTCGAATTTGCCGCTTTCGATCTGCGATATGTCCAGCAAATCGTCCAGGAGAGTCAGCAGCTCGTTGCTGGCGGCGCTGATGATCCGCAAAAACTCCTTCGAGGTTTCCGCATCCAGCCCCCCCTCCAGCAGAAAATCGCTGAAGCCGCGTATCGAGCCAAGCGGGTTTCGCAAATCGTGCGCGGCGATACCCAGAAATCTGTTCTTCTGCTCGTTGAGGTTCCGCAGTTCCTCCACCTTCTGTTCAAGGTTTTTATGGGATTCATCAAGTTCAAGGGCCATGCGGCGGCGCTCCAACGCGCGGCTCACATCCAGATGCAGCAGGTTGAAGTCGAGCGGCTTCATCAAATAGCCGTAGGCCCCCATCTTCATGCATTTGATGGCGGTTTCCACCTCGGCGTTGGCCGTTGCCATGATAACCTCGGTGGCGGGATAATTCTTCTTCAATTCCCCCAGCACGGCGATGCCGTCCATTCCCGGCATGGCTATATCAAGAAGTACAACTTCGGGGGGGCTGGCGGCCGCCTTCCGTAAAGCTTCCGCGCCGTTTGCGGCGCGCGCCACGGCAAACCCCTTGCTGTGAAGGAAATGCGCCGTTATTTCCAGAACATCCGGTTCGTCATCCACCACCAACAAGCTGTTCACCGGCATAGCGCCATTCCCTTGCAAAAAAGCATAAGCTTAATACTGCATTATTTTGTTTCGTTAAATCCCCGAAAAACATTTTAAGGCAAACGGCAATCCCATGCCCATTTTTACTTTTCACCGATTGTTCCCGGCATGGCCGCGAGAAATAACCCCCACCAGGACGCCGCGGTTCCCAATCTTCCAGACCTTCTGTTTTTACCTTTCGCTTTTCCACCGAAACTTTGGTAGAATTAAAAGAGGGTGCGGCTCATGTGAGCTATTTGGGAAAGATGGATTTGACTGTTTGAGCAGGTTGCCGTGGGCTGAAAAGTTTTACCGCAAGGGGGAAACAGGGCGCAGGTCTGTTTTTCCATCAACCCGCGCCGGAATTTATGGCGAATTCCCGGCCTTCGGCCTTGCCGGACCGCCCGGCATGAACCGGAACCTTGCGAGCGCGGGATTGAACTGAATTGATGGGAAACCGAATGCCAAAGAAAAAACTGCTTCTCACCGGCGTCTTCAAACCTTTTGGCGTATCAGACGCGTACGGCGAGGCGCTGTGCACCATGGAACTGCTCAACAACCAGGTGACGCGGGAACAAGGCATCCACTCCCCCCGCCAGAACAATCCCAGCTTCGGGCTTTACCTCCTCGCGGAAAATATCCTGACGCCCACGACGGTGCTTGATTTTCCCACGTGGAAAGAATTCACCAAGGAAGTACGGAACGGCGACTACACGCATGTGGGCATCTCCTTCATCGTGCCGAACGTGTTGAAAGCGGCACGCATGGCCAATTACGTCCGCAAGCACTCCCCGGCCACCAAGATACTGGTCGGCGGACACGGCGCGGCCATTCCCCACCTCAGAAACCATGTCGACTACGACGAGGTCTGCACCGGCGAAGGGGTGCGCTGGCTGCGCACCTATTTCAACGAGCCGCATCAGGAACGCGCCATCATCCATCCCGTGACCCCCTCGTCCGTTAAAAAATACATCTACGGCGCCCCCATTTCCGACAAGGGAGCGATCATCCTTCCCGGCGTCGGGTGCCAGAACTCCTGCCGGTTCTGCGCCACCGCCCACAAATTTGAAAAACAGTACACCTCGTTCCTGCGCGAGGGGCGCGACCTCTTCGATGCCTGCCGGAAATCCGAAGCGGCGACGGAAGCCGGGGATTTCTCGCTCATGGACGAGAACTTCTGCAAAATGCCATCGCGCGCCGCCGCGCTGCTGGCGGAAATGGAAGCCCACCAAAAAGCCTACACCTTCTCCATCTTTTCCTCCGCCGAAGCCATCACCCGCATGGGGGTCGATTTCCTCGTCCGCATGGGCGTGAACTTCGTCTGGATCGGCGTGGAATCGAAGTGGAACGTTTTTGAAAAAACGAAGGGGGTGGATCTGCACGCCCTGATAAAAGACATTCAGGACCGCGGCATCACCGTGCTCGCCTCCACCATCCTATTCATGGAGCATCACGACGCGCGCACGATAGAAGAAGACATCGACTGGTCCATCGGCCTCGAATCGGACCTGCTCCAGTTCATGCAATTCGGCCCCATCCCCGGCACCCGCCTGTATCAGGACTACGAGGTGGAAGGCAAGCTGCTCATGGATATCCCGTATCCCGAACAGCACGGGCAGGACAGGATATGGTTCCACCATCCCAACTTCACGCTTCAGGATACCTCGCGCATCCTGAAGGAGGCGTTCACGCGGAAATACGAAACGCACGGCCCCGGCATACTCAGCATGGCCCACACGGCCGTGCGCGGATACCTGCGCCTGCGGGATGATATCGCCTTCAACGAAAAAAACGGACTGGCCTGGGATCCGCGGCTTATGCGGTATGTGCCGTCGCCGGAAAGCGGTCCCGACGAATTCCTGCGCCTTCGCCTGGAATCATGGCGGCAGTACGCCTTGCGGTTCCGCCCGATGTTCTGGAGCTCGGCGGCCTACGCCCCGAACGAAGCGGCGCGCAAAAAAGCCGGGATGGTGGCAAAACTGTACGATGAAGCCTTCGGCAAAATGGACGCAATGGACATCGCCAAATCGGCGGCCCTCCGCGTCCTGTCGTGGAAGGAAAACCTCCACCTCCGGATACGCCAAGCAATGGGACTGGGTGACATCATGCGCCAGCCGCCCACCGTCCGGCAAGAATACCCCGACCGCCGCGATAGCGTTGCCGCCGGCCCGGACCGCGAAAAGAAAAAGAAACGTACGCACTCCTCCGCCACCGCCGCCGCCCGCTGACACGCCTGGCTAATTATTTTTTCTTAATAGACCGCTACGGATCAAATTGGAAAAAACCGTTCTGTAAGAGAAGTGGGGGCTGGTTGACGCCGGCGGATTAGGTAGTCTGGAACTGAAGTTCTTTCAAGTTCAGCTTTGGGCTTCGTTTGAAAAGCCTGTTGCGCGGACTGAAAGGCCGCGGCTTTCTTCTTGCCGCTGGCGCGGCAACCACAGGTTGAAACCTGTGGTACCAAAAAAATCGGCCCGATGGGGCAAAGTACATGCCGGGAGCAGGTACCCACTCCGGGCAAATACATTTTCGGCGGAGTGTTGAACGCCACGTGTTATTACATATTTGATTGGCTTCGGTTCCGCGCGGCGGATATAATGCCGCCATGAAAAACGGATCCGAAAAAATGAAAATACTCCTTGTGGATGATTCGAAACTGGTTCTCGATCTGTACAATCTCGGATTGAGCGACGAGCTATACGAAAAAAAAATCGCCATAAACGGCCGTGAAGCGCTGGAGATGTACGAAAACTGGCATCCCGACATGATCGTGCTCGACATCGTCATGCCGGAGGTCACCGGTTTTACGGCGCTCAAGCAGATACGCGAACTGGAAAGGACCAACGGCCGCAACACCGCCATCGTGATGGCGACCGCGCTCTCCGACAAGAGCGACATTGTGGACTGCGCGCGGATCGGCATTCAGGGTTATATTATAAAACCGTTCAAGCATTCCGATATAGCGGCCCGGCTGGAAGGCTATTACGCCGCCTTCAAAAAAAACCAGAAGTAATAGCGCGCACCGTTCCCGGCATGCGCCGATTATTCATGATTCCGGCATGAAAAAACCGGGATAGAATATGCCGATGAGAGATGTAATGCGCATCTGCGAACGGCTGGCCCCGCCGGGGCTGGCGGCGGATGGCGACAACGTGGGACTCGTGATTGGCGATCCCGCGGCCCGCTGTTCCGGGGTTGTTACCGCGCTGGATCTTACCGAAGGGGCGGTTGCCGCGGCCGTGGCGGCGCGAGCCAACCTTATCGTCGTTCATCACCCGCCGATCTATTATCCGCTGAAGCGGATCGATCTTTCCACGCCGCAGGGGCGGCTTATCGCCGCCGTGCTTCGCCACGGCATCGCGGTCTACGCCATGCATACCAATCTCGATTTCGCCCCCAAGGGGCTCAATGATCATGTGGCGCGGCTGGTGGGGCTGAAGAACGTCCGCCCTGCCGCCGGGCCGGGAAAAACGGTGTACCGCATCGGCGCCTTGGGCAAAGGGATGACCGCCGCCGCGTTCGCCCGTCAGGTTAAAAAGGCGCTGAACATTTCGTCGGCGCGCCTGTATGGCGGCGGGAAAAAGACGGTCAAGTGCGTGGCGGTCTGCACCGGATCGGGAGCCGACCTGCTGGCCGACGCGCAGGCGCGCGGGGCCGATCTGTTGCTGACCGGCGAGGTGCGGCACCACAACGCGATGGAATGCGCGGGGCGGGGGATGTGGATGATCGACGGCGGCCATTTGGGGACGGAGCGGCCAATGGCGGCGCTGGTTGCCGCCCATATTAAAAAGATGATGGCAAAATCGGGAAAAAGGACTAGAATCACATCCTTGTACATTGAAGAACCATTTAGGGACTATTGAGGAACGCGGTGGAAAAAAATCTGGCACTTCTTATCGATCTGCAAAAGGCCGACGACGAAATTACCCGCATGGAAGCGGTCATTAACGCTTTCCCGGCCTTGATGAGCCAGCAGGACGCGGCGCTGGGCAAGGACCGGGCCGCCTACGAGGAGTACAAAAAGAACCTCGAGGCCGTCAACAAGGCGCGGTTGGGCAAAGAGCGCGAGGTGGAAGAAAAAAAGGCCGCCATCGTAAAATCCCGCATGAAGCTCAACGAAGTGAAAACCAACCAGGAATATCACGCCGCCCAGCAGGAAATCAAAAACATGGAAGAGGCCATCGGGCGGCTGGAAGACGAGCAGTTGGAGATCATGGAGCGGCTTGACGGGGCGAAGGCCGAAGAAAAAGGGTTTAAGGAAAAAGTGGCGGCGGAGGAAAAAGAATTCGCCGCTTTCAAGGCGGTGAAGGAAAAGGAGCTGGCGGAGGTCAAGGCGAAGGCGGAAGCGGCCCACACCCGGCGGAAGGGCATCGCCGCCGGCGTTGATCCGGCGGTGCTGTCACAGTACGACCGGGTATTCAAGGTGCGCGAGCGCAAGGCGGTGGCCGAACTGAAAAACGGTTTCTGTTCCGCCTGTCACCAGATGGTGCTGCCGCAGTTGGCGGTGGAAGTCCGCACCGGCGCCCGCCTGCACACCTGCCCGCACTGCAACCGGTTCCTTTACGCGCTTCCTGATCCTAAATAATTTTGGCGAAGGCGGACAGACGGCCGCCGCGCCCGGCAACGGGGGCGGAGGAAAGTCCGGACACCATAGAGCAGGGCACTCCTTAACGGGGAGCGGGAGTAATCCCAGGGAAAGTGCCACAGAAAAGATACCGCCCCTTCATTGGGGTAAGGGTGAAATGGCGAGGTAAGAGCTCACCGGGCCGGCGGCGACGCCGGCCGCATGGAAAACCCTGCCCGGTGCAAGGCCAAATAGGGGGGCGTTTCTCCGCAAGGAGAAAGGAAGTTGCTCGCTTCCCGCCTCCGGGTTGGCTGCTTGATCCCGCCGGCAACGGCGGGGCTTAGATAAATGGCCGTCGCCCCTCACGGGGTACAGAATCCGGCTTATAGTCCGCCTTCGCTTTCTTAAACTCTCACATGGCAGATGCACAATTCGGGAAGCGCGGAAGGATTTTTCGATCCGCGCCGGCCGTGGCCTATAGGCCATATTGCGTACCACGGCCCATCGGGCCGATTTCTCATATCGCTGGCGCGCCAACGGGCGGCAAGAGTGCGCCCCTATGAAGGAACTCAGCAGGAGATGGAAAAGCGGCGCAACCAGAGTTCGAACGAAAAAAGGAAAAAAAGCCGCTGCGAGTAATCCCCCCGTCCCGCCAGATGCGCCGTCACCATCTGTTCCACCGTTTTACGGTCCAGTACATCACGCAAGCGGGCATCGGGGCTACAAAGCGTTTCGCGCAGCAGGCCGGAAAGCTCTTTCCTGAACCACCCTTCGACCGGCGTTTCAAAACCGATCTTCTTCCGCCGCACAATGGCGGCGGGGAGACGGCGTCCGGCCAGTTGTTTGAGCAACCGTTTTTGCCGCAACCCCGCCACCTTGTATGCGGGGGGAAGCGATTCGGCGAACGAGGCGAGTTCCAGATCAAGCAACGGTACGCGCACCTCGAGGCCGTGCGCCATAGCCGCTTTGTCGGTGTATAGCAGCAGGTCGTCCGGCAGCTGCGTCCGGGCGTCCCAATACAGCGCCTGCGATAATGGCTCTTTTTCCGCCAGTTCGGCGCGGTACGGCGAGAGGTGATCGCGGTACGAACCGGCGGAACCGGTCAGGGTGATCTGCTCCTCTGGCGGAAAAAACCGGCGTGCGCGGCAGTAGCGCGCTTCATTATCCGGTTCGGCGGCCATCGCCACCGCCTTGCGCCACTTTTCCCCTAAGGGAAGCGTGGCGACCACACGGGGGATGAACGGCGGCAACCAGGCGACGTTGGCCCGCAACGATTCGGCAAGATGGCGCGCATACCCGCCCCAGAGTTCGTCGGCCCCCTGCCCGGAAAGAACCACCTTGCGGCTGCGGGCGATCTCTCCGCTCAGCAGGAACAACGGTACGGCGGATGTGGTGGCGGACGGCTCTTCGAGATGCCAGACCAGCCGCTCCATCAGCCCCATAAAATCGCGCGGCGCCACCGTCACCGCTTCGTGGTCAAGCCCCAGGATGGCGGCGGTTTCCGCCGCGGCCTTCACCTCGTTTTTTTCAAAGTCCCCTTCAAAACCGACGGTGAAGGCGGTCATTTTCGACGCGGCATGTTCGACGGCGAACGAGGCGACCAGCGCCGAATCGACGCCGCCGCTCAAGAGCACTCCCACCGGCACATCGGCCGCCAACTGCCGGCGCACCGCGTCGTCCGTGAGCCGTTGCAGCCGCTCCAGCGCATCGGCGGGATCGCCCTCCCACGGTGCGGCGGGGAGTGGGGCAAAGCGCGTCTCGCGCGCGGCGCCGTTTGGTTCCACGGTCAAGTAATGGCCGGGGCGCAGTTTGGCGATCCCCTCGAAGGGGGTGAGCGGCGCGGGAAAATAACGCCACTCCAGAGCCGCCGCCAAACCGGTACGTGAAAGGCGGGCCAACCCCTGCTCGGCGGCAAGGATGGCCTTCATCTCGGAGGCGAAATAGAACGCGCCCCCGGCACGGGCATAATAGAGCGGCTTTACGCCGAAAGGGTCACGCGCCAGATAGAGCAGCCGCTCCGCGCGGTCGTAAATGGCGACCGCGAAAATGCCGTTGAGTTTTTCAAGACAGCCGGTCCCCCACCTTTTGAAAGCCGCGAGGAACACTTCAGTATCGGATGAAGTCTGAAATTGATAATCGGCGGCGAGCGCCAGCTTCAGCTCACGGTAATTGTACAGTTCGCCGTTATAGGTGATGACATAGCGGCCGCAACCGGAAACCATCGGCTGAGCGCCGGTGGCCGGATCGATGATAGCCAGCCTCCGGTGGCCGAATGCGGCGCAACCTTCGGCCCACATCCCTTCGCCGTCCGGCCCGCGATGCCCCAGCGCCCCGGTCATCCGCGCAAGACGGCCCCCATCCCCCGCGCGGGGAATAGGGTCAAGAAATCCGGCTATTCCACACACCCGTCATACTCCCCGCTAAAGAACGCCATGACCGATTATCGGCGGATACCGCGCCGGGCGCAAGGGGCCGGGAAGGAAAGTTCAGCTGGATTCGGGGGTGAAACCGCGGCGCATGCTGTTTTCGGCGATGCTGCGAGGATGGCAAAAGTTCAACAAATAGCCGGGACCGCCCGCCTTCGTTCCGCCGCCGCTCATGCCGAACCCGCCAAACGGCTGCCGCCCCACCATCGCGCCGGTTATCGCGCGATTGATGTACAGATTTCCCACGCGGAACATACGCTTCGCCAGCGCGATGTTGCGCGGATTGCGCGAGTAGACGCCCCCCGTCAACGCATATTCGGTGGACATGGCAATTGCGATGGCGGATTCAAAATCCTTTGCCCGCGCAACGGCTACCACCGGGCCGAACAGTTCGTTCTGCATCAAGGGATGCCGGATATCATCCACGGCAAAGACGGCGGGCGGGATGAAATACCCCCCATCAGGAACAACGTTCCCTTCACCGCGATATACCGCCTCGGCCCCCACGCCCGGATTTTGGATCGCTTCTTTCAACCGGCGGTACGCCACTTCGTCTATCACCGGGCCAAGACGGCATTCGGGCCGGTGGGCGGGGGCCATGATGATGCCGCGGCATGCATCGGCAAACCGGCGTAGGAATTCGACGTATGTTTTTTCCCCCACAACCACCACGCGGGAACAGGCCGAACATTTTTGCCCCGCGTAGCCGAACACGCTTTTCATGATGCCGCCGACCGCCTCGTCCATATCGGCGTCGTCGTCCACCACCACCGCGTTCTTGCCTCCCATCTCGCATACCACCCGTTTTAACTGGAGTTGGCCTGGAACGGTACGCCCCGCTTTTTCCACTATCGCCAGCCCCACTTCGCCGCTGCCGGTGAACGCTATCTGCGCCACCAGCGGATGCCGCACCAGCATATCCCCCACCGTTTCCCCCGCACCGGGGATGAACTGTGCCACACCGGAAGGCACGCCCGCCGCGAGCAGACACTGGAAAAACCGGTATGCCGACGCGCACGACTTTGACGACGGTTTCAGGATAACGCTGTTGCCGGCGGCCAGCGCGGCCACCGTCATGCCGCACAAAATGGCGACGGGAAAATTCCACGGGCTGATGACAAGCGTCGGTCCGCGCCCCTCGTACGTCCACAAGTTCTCCTCGCCGGGTACCGCCCCCATGCAACGCGGCGCTAGTTCCAACAGCGCCTGCCGCGCGTAGTAGCGGCAGAAATCTATCGCCTCCCCTACATCGGCATCCGCCTCGCGCCACGGTTTCGCCACTTCATACGCTTCCAGCGCCGCCAGTTCGGCGCGACGCTCTTCCAGCAGGTCGGCGACTTTTCCTATGACCGCCGCCCGTTTCGCAACATCCCGCTCGCGCCACTCCAAAAAGCCCTGCATGGCGGACTGCACCGTATCTTCCGCCTCGGCCAGCGTCGGCACGGCAACTGCGCTTACCCGCAATCCGGTTTCTCCGGGAGAGTGGCGATGCATCGTTTCACCGCCGTAACGCTCTTTACCTCGCACCACCACCGGCACGTTGACGGGCAAATTTTGGCGGCAACGCTCCATAGCTTCCGAAAATTCGCGGCGGACGGCGGCATCGGTGAAATCGGCGGGAGGAAAATTTTCAAACGGGGATGTGATGTCCCCCTTTATCATCAGCGGACGAAATGGTTTCCCGGCGCCAAATTCCGGCGCGGCCATGAATTCGGCGGCATCGGCCGCATCGTGATAAGTGAGCCGGATGAAACTGTTGTTGGAGGTGTTTTCCAACAAACGCCGCACCAGATAGCCGATGCCGGGCAACAGCTCGCCGATGGGGGCGTAAAGCCGCACGCGGTACCCCATGCCGTGCACGGCATCCCGCTCCGGCTCGGCCATGCCGTGAAGCATCTGCACCTCCAACGCCTCCGCCGGAATGCCGCGCCCCTTTGCCGCCGCGATGGCATGCAGCAGGGAGCGGCGGTTGTGGCTACCGAACGCCGGATGCAGGTGATTGATGTTATCCAGCAACATCCGGCTGAGCTGTTCGTAATTGGCATCGGTATCCTGCTTCGCGGTGAATACGGGGGACGGCAGGCCGCGCTGCTTTGCCACCGTTGTTTCGTAATCCCAATACGCCCCTTTGACAAGGCGCACGGTAAACGGCGTTCCGCGCCCCTTTGCCAGTATTAGCAACCGCTCCACATCGTGCGCGGCGCCATGCAGATACGCCTGCACCACGATGCCGATGTGCGGATGGTTTTTCAGTTCGGGCGATGATGCGATCTCCTCGAAGAGGCCGTAGGTGATCTCGTGATAGTCCCACTGCTCCAGATCGAAATTCACAAAGACATTGCGCTGTTTCGCCAGCAGCAGAAGCGGCAGCACCGTTTTTTTTAGCCGGGCTATCCCCCCTGCCGGGTCGGCGGCGTCCAGATTCTGGTCCATCGCCGAGATTTTCAGCGAGACGTTCGCCAGCGGTATCGGGCCGAGGTGGTTGAAGGCCAGAATGCGCGGCGGTTTTACGTCCGCCATCGCGCCGGCAAAACCGGTAATCAACGCCTCATACGCGGCGCGGTATTTTTCGGCCTCGCGCAGGCTCAAGGTAGATTCACCCAGGATGTCGGCGGTGAAAACAAAACCGTTCCCGGCCTCCTTCTGGAATGCGCGTACCGCCTCTTCGGCCGTACTGGCGATGATGAACCGGTGGG
Organism: Nitrospinales bacterium; assembly: GCA_023248535.1. GTDB lineage: Bacteria > Nitrospinota_A > UBA7883 > JACRGQ01 > JACRGQ01 > JACRGQ01. The sequence continues at coordinate 22,280 of JAHFEJ010000020.1, forward strand.
CAAGCTGCTCTACCCCTTTCCTGATGGCGGCGGAGGCGGGCGCGGCGAAAAGGCCCGATGCGGCGGCCTTCACGGCAAGGTCGGCAACGCCGGGAATATCGTGATGTCCGCCAAGCAGGTATTCGCGCACATGATCCGATACCTGTTCCGGCGTTTCCAGCGAGGGGAGCACGTCGACGAACCGGTACAGGTCGGCCTTGAAGAGCGGGTCGGCCATCGCAAAATCGAGCAGGCGGCCGAACCAGAACGACGGATCGAAAATGCCGGGACGCGCGCCGCTGGCCAGGGCGCTGAACTGGCGGGCCAGATTTTGAATCTCGGCTTCAACGGCGTCGTTCATCGGCTACAGTTTACCGTAACCGGCCCGCTTAATAAATGAGGACGCGATACGCCGCTTCCATATTAAACTCATGTATCGGAATCAAAAAAAAGGATGCACCTAATGGCCATCAAGGCGACGATCTTCAGGGTCACGCTTCAGGTTTCGGACATGGACCGGGCTTACTACAGCGGCCACGCGCTGACCATCGCCCAGCACTCTTCCGAAACGGATGAACGGACAATGGTGCGGCTGCTGGCATTTGCGCTGCATGCCTCGGAAGGATTGAAGTTCACCGAAGGAGTATCAGCCGGGGAAGACGAACCGGACATCTGGCAAAAAAACCTGACAGGGGATATAGAGGTGTGGATCGATGTCGGCCTCCCCGACGAAAAGAGGATCAGAAAAGCGTGCAACCGCTCGAAGCAGGTTTTCGTCTATGCCTACGGGGGGCGGACGGTGGAGCCGTGGTGGCAGTCCATCGCCGGAACGCTGGCGCGCCATAAAAACCTGAAGGTGATCGAGCTTCCCCACGCGGCCACCCGGGCGTTGGGGGAAATGGCCAAAAAAACGATGGCGCTGCAGTGCACCATTCAGGACGGGCAGATATGGATGGGCGATTCGGCAAACAACGTCTTCATCGAGCCGCAGATATTGTTGTGACGGTCCGCCGGGCCGATGTGCCGGACTTCCGGGTAGGTACAGGCTCTTAGCCTGTACCCGGCCTGCGGGCCGGCAAGTTTCTCCTGCGGAGAAAAGTACATGCTGAGAGCATGTACCCACCGAGTTTCCAGATGCGCGCGAGCGGACGTACACGGGCAAAAATCCGGGATAGAATAACCGGATGGAGCAATGGGATTCCGAACGGATTTTTTTCAGCAGCCGCGAATTTTTCGATCACATCCTCCACGCGATTCCGCTGGCCCAAAAAACCATCGATGTTGAAACCTATATCTTTGAACTGGACGGACTGGGCGTCCGTATCGTGGAGGAGCTGCGCCGCGCGGCCCAGCGGGGCGTGGCGGTGCGCATTATGCTGGATGGCGTTGGCTCGCTTCAGACGGCTGACGATGTGGCTGCCCGCTTCCGCGGCACAACCGCCGCCGTAAAGATATACCACCCGGTGCGCTGGTGGAGCTTTTTCGCGTTCGCACGCAATCTCAACCGGCGCAACCACCGTAAGATATGGCTGTTCGATTCACGCACGGCGTATGCGGGAAGCATGAACATCGCGCAAAACGATTGGACCGATTACGGCATCCGCGTGGAAGGGAAATGGGTGGCGCTGCTGGGGCAGGCCTTTGAAAAATCCTGGCTGGGACACGCCCGCTGGAAAAAGCTTGCGCGGCCATCCTCGCTATGGCGGCGCGCGCCGTACCAAAAAGGGAAATGGATACGCCTGAACGATACGCTGCTGAAACGGCGGAGGAATTACAACCTGCTGCTCCGGCAATCAAACACGGCATCGCACCGGATCTGGCTGGCCAGCCCCTACTTCGTGCCACGGCTGGGCCTGGTTCGCGCGCTTTGCGCGGCCGCGCGGCGCGGTGTGGATGTGCGGATACTGGTGCCCAAAAACGCCGATGTGTTTTTCATGCCGTGGCTCGCTTCGACATATTTTCTGGTACTGTTGAACGCCGGCGTGAAAATTTTCGAATACCTCCCCGGCTTTTTCCACGCCAAGGTGCAGATGATAGACGATTGGGCAAGTGTGGGATCGGCCAACCTGAACTACCGCTCGCTGCTTCACGATCTGGAGGCGGATGTCGTTGTTATTCACCCCGCGAACCGGAGACTGCTGGAAGCGGAACTGGAACGGAGTCTTGCCGACTCCAGGCCTGTGACGCAGGAATCGGTCAAGGAAACCCCTTGGTTTAAAAAAATCGCCTCCCGGTTGTTTTTGATTTTTAAGCGCATCCTTTGAGAGGCCACGCAGCACACTTAATTAGATATAATTATATTAAATTATGTTATCTTGATTAAAATTCTTTATACTTTTAATATAACAGGATAATATATATTTAAATTTATATTTATATTTATTATTTTATTTATATATAATTTATTATTAATATCATATTTTTTAGCTTATATTTATCTTAATTTAATATAATTATAGTACTATATTATTTATAATTGATGTTATTATATAAATGTTTTAGTATTTTTAGACGTTCCACAAGAGGCACCCGCATAGCCAAAGGCAAAAATGCGGGGCGGGGGATCAGATGCGCATCGGCATGATGATGGAGAGGTAGTCGTCGTCGTTCGTCGGCTTCACCAGCACCGCGTCCAGTTGCCCTTCCATCCTGAAGATCACGTTTTCGCTGGTGATATGTCCCAGCGTCTCGATCACGTAGGCGCTGTTAAGACCCACCCGCAGCGGCTCGGCCTTGTATTCCACCTCGATCTCCTCGTGCGCTTCGCCCACATCCGAGACCTCGCAGAATATTTCCAGCTTTCCTTTTTTGAAACTGAAGTTCACCAGGCGGGATTTTTCGTCCGCCACGGTCGCCACGCGCTTGATGGCATGGCGGGCGCGTTCGATGTTGATGACCGCCTCTTTGGTGTTCTTGCGGGGAATGACCTGTTCGTAGTTCGGGAAAGTCCCTTCCACCTCGCGGGTAAAGAAGATCAGCCCCCCCTTTTTGAAGAAGACGCGGTTATCGGCCCGCACCACCTGCAACGCCCCCTCCTCTTCGTCCAGCAATTTCACTATTTCCATCACCGCTTTGCGGGCGATGATGACCGAGCTGGTATCTTTCACCGGCAGTTCAACGGCGCGGTTGACGTAGGCAAGGCGGTGGCCGTCGGTCGCCACCACGCGGATGGCGTTGGAGAACAGCTCCAGATTGATGCCGTTGAGCGTCATGCGGCTTTCGTTCTGGCTGACGGCGTAGACGGTCTTTTTGAGCATATCCTTGAACATCTCCGTATCGAGCGAGATGAGCTTTTCCATCGGCAGTTTCGGCTCTTCGGGGAACTCCTCCACATCGATGGTGGCAAGCTTGAAAGCGGACTTGCCGCAGGTAACCTCGCAGCGGCCGGGGCCGGCGAAGCGGAAGGAAACCTCTTCATCGGGAAGCTGGCGGACGATATCGAACAGGCGGCGCCCCTGCAGGGCGACGGCGCCCGGCTCGGTGACGGCGGCGATGTATATGCCTTTGAGACCGATATCGAAATCGGTGGCGAACGCCTCGACCCCTTCTTTGGCGGTCTTGAAAAGGACGTGGCTTAAAATCTGGTTTTTGGGGCTGAGAAAACCCTGTACCCTCTGCAGACACCGCAGCAGTTCGCTCTGCTTAATCCTGAATTCCATCATTCGGCACCTTTCACTTAGAGAGTTGTTCGCCCTTGCGTTTCAACTGAATGCGATAATATATATGTAAGCCTATGAAAACTAGCATAGATATGTTTGTATGTCAATAACTTGCATTGATTGGCGCAACGCCGTGCCATACTTGTATCCGGGGCGAAGCTTTTGTCGTTATGGACGTGGCGAAATATCGCTTTTCCATAAAGGGATTCTTCGTCGAAGGCCCGGAATGGCGAAGCCCGCCCGTAGCGGTTCAAAACAGGATTTCAAACAGGCAGGTTTATACGCGGCTGACGCAGCTTTCTATTTTTTGTGCCAACTGGTCGCATTTTATCGGTTTCACCAGATACCCCTGTACGCCCACCTTCACGCAGTCCATCACGTCGCCTTTGCCACCCAGCGCGGTTGAAATAATAACCGGCGTGCTGCGTTCGCTCCCCGCCTCGGCGCGGCGTATCTCTTTAAGCGCGGCATAACCGGACATGACCGGCATCATGATGTCCAGCAGCACGACATCGGGCCGCCACTGCTTCCATTCCTCCACCGCGTCTTTCCCGTTTTCCACGAATTTGAGGTCGTACAGCGTGTCGTTTAGCCCCATGCGGAAGAGATTATGCGCATACGGATCGTCATCGGCGATCAACACTTTCAGTTTTTCCATGGTTACCCCGCAAAAAACAAAACTCTCGCGCGGAACTTCATGCCCGCGCCCGAGGGCAATGCGCCCGCCTTCTCAACTTTTAATTATAATATAAAATCCGGGGAAGCGCGCCTGAAAGACGTGTGCGGGAAAATCAAACGTAGGTTATATCGATACGGCCCAGGTAATCCGACAGCCGGACAGCCCCGGACTTCACCGCCGCCGCATCCTTCGCTTTCGCGGCGGTTTCGATGACGGCCCCGATCTCGCTGATTTCGTCGAATCCGTAACCGCCGCCGGAGCCTTTCATGCTGTGCCCCATGATATACACGGCGTTCCAATCCCCCTTCTCCAGCGCGGCGGCAATCGCCGCCACGTCATCGTGCCGGGTCTGCAAAAATCCCGGTATCAGTTCCTTAAGGTCAGCATCGACCTTTACGGCGATCCGTTCTTCGTTTCCCATCCCTTATCCCCCGCTTTTCCCGGGCTACTCTTCAGCAGCCGCCTTCACGCGGTTGCGCCCCTGGCGCTTCGCCGCATACAACGCCCGGTCGGCCCGTTCAATCAGCTCTTTCATCTCCTTCGAGCGGTCCGGCACCATGCACGCAACTCCCATGCTCAAGGTCACGTACGGAGCCGCCGAAGATTTTTCGTGGGGCAGCCGCAGGGCGCGCACGGCGGCGGCCGCTTCTTCAGCTATTCTCATTCCCCCCTCCAACGGCGTATCGGGCAGGATCAACACAAATTCCTCGCCGCCGTAACGGGCCGCGATATCGCCGGGGCGGCGGGCCACCTGGCCGATGACGGCGGCCACCTGCCGGAGGCAGGTGTCCCCCCCCTGGTGCCCGTAATGGTCGTTGTACAGCTTAAAGTGGTCGATATCGGCCATCACCACCGAAAGCGGCTGGCGGTCGCGCATCGCGCGGCGCCATTCGGCCGAAAAATTTTCGTCAAAATGCCGCCGGTTCGCCAGGCCGGTAAGCCCGTCCTGCGCCGAAAGGAGGGTGAGTACGCGGTTCGCCTCGCTCAGCTGTTTCAGCGTTTCAATCAGCTCCTTTTCGCGCACCTTGCGGCGCTCCATTTCCTGATGCAGCCGCAGCACCGAGCGGACGCGCGCCAGCAGCTCTATCTTCTTCACCGGCTTGGTGATGTAATCGGTGGCCCCGGCCTCGAACGCTTCGTTGAGGCTCTCCTGTTCCCCCATGGCCGTAACCATGATCACCGGGATGTCGGCCAGATGCGCATCCGCCTTAATGACCCGGCATGCTTCGATGCCGTTCATTTCGGGCATAACCCCATCCATTAAAATGACCTTGAACGGGATTTTGTGCCGGTGATCCGCCCCATTAACGCCGAGAGCCTCGAACGCCTCCTGCGCCGATGCGGCGGTGGTGATATCTTTGTACCCCGCCCCTTTCAGGAAGGTTTTCAACAAGTCACGGCTGTCTTTTGAATCGTCTACGATCAATATGCCCATGTGATCCTTGCCATTCCCCTCTCACGCGCCATCATTCCAGTGTCGCACCAATTATGCAAGAGATTGAGAGTGAAGGCAAACCGCAATGTCCCGCCATGTTCCGCCTGGAGGCGGCCTCCGGGGGGCCGCGAACGGATTGCAATTTCCGGTAGCCGGTGCTATAGTCACCCCCTTGCAGAACAAGTAACCCTTGCTCCCGTCCGCCGTGGCGGGGGCTATAATAACCACAAGGAGGAACTTTTGCCGAAGTACGAAGCCGTCTATATTCTCGAACCTGAAAAAACCGACGAAGCGGTAGCCCAATATGCCCAGGAGGTGAAAGCCTTCGTGGAAAAAGAGGGCGGCGCCGTCGACCACATAGAACCGTGGGGAAAAAAGAAGCTGGCCTACCCCGTGGGCAAGTTCAAATACGGCCACTACACGATGATGCACATCACCGGCCCCGGCGAGATCGTCGCAAAGCTGGAACGCGCGTTCAAGATCAACGAATCGGTCATCAAGTACCTCACGCTGACCCACCACGAAAAAACGATGCTGCGCCCCACCGTGGAAGCCCCGATGGGATTCAGCCGTGAAGGCGGCGGCGGACGCTTCTAAACCGCCAGAGGGAGTAAGCCATGGCCAGTTTGAACAAAGTCTTCATGATGGGCAATATCACCCGCGACCCCGAGCTGCGTTATACGCCCGGCGGCCAAGCGGTCACCACCCTCGGCCTCGCCGTGAACAACAAGTGGGGAAGCGGCGATGATAAGAAGGAAGAAACCCTTTTCATCGACGTGAACGTGTGGGGCAAAACCGCCGAAAACTGCGTAACCTACCTCAAAAAAGGGGCGGGGGTGTTCGTCGAAGGAAGGCTCCGCTCCCGCTCATGGGACGATAAGGAAACCGGCCAGAAACGCTCAAAAATGGAGATCACCGCCACCACCGTGCAGTTCCTCCCGAAAGGCGGAGGCTCCGGCGGCGGAGCGGCCGGCGGGTCGCGCCCGTCCCCGGAACACGATGTGGGGGAAATGCCCCCGCAGGATGACGATGTCCCGTTTTAACCGAAAACCAACTTTTTAAATAATAAGGACAACAAACCGAATGAAACCCAGAAACACGAAACGGAGAAAGAAAAAACTTTACCCGCAGCGCAAGGTCTGCCGGTTCTGCGCCGACAAGGTGACCTTTATCGACTATAAGGACATCAAAACGCTGAAGGCGCTCACCACCGAGCGCGGCAAGATCATACCGAGCCGCGTTTCGGGCAACTGCGCCAAACACCAGCGGACGGTGACCGAGGCGATCAAACGCGCCCGGAACATCGCCCTGCTCCCCTTCACCATGTCGCTGTAACAGGGAAAACAGAATGATGCCCGCCAGTTCATCAACCGCTTCCGGGGGGGCCCCCACGGGCATGTACCTCCGTGGCGGTATATTGAACTGGGTGGCGGCGCCGCTCTTGAGCGCGCTGCTGTTTCTTTCCGCCCTGTTTGTGCCGGTGCTGGGAAGCCTCTTCAACCCCTTTGCCCCCTTGCCGATCATCTATTACGCATTCACCCACGGCACCCCCGCGGCCGCCGCGGCGGTGCTGGGCGTGGCGGGTATCATCGGGCTGCTGACGGGATTCAAGGCGGGCGCCCTGTACCTTTTCAGCTACGGGCTGGCGGGACTGATAATGGCGGGCATGATCCGCGCCGGCAGAACCTTCACCTCAACGGTGCTTGCCGCCGCCGCGGCCGCCATGACGGTCACGGCGCTGCTGGCGGTGGCCGGAGAGGGGAGCATAGCCGCGCTCTACGCCGCCACGCTGGCCGGCATGAAGGGGGTCATGGCTGAAACCATAGCCATTTATGAAAAGGCGGGAATGCCGGCCGAGCAGATAACCATGCTCAAGGAAAACGGCGACGCCATCATTCTCTGGGTGGTGCGGTCGCTGCCGGGCGCGATGACGGTTATTTATCTTTCGGCGATGTTCATGAATTACGCCGCATACGCCGCATTGCAGACCCGCTGGTTCTGGCTGCCGGCCGCCGCGCCGCTGGATCTCAACCGCTGGTCGCCGCCGGAACGGACGGTGTTCATCTTCATCATCGGCGGCGGGCTGATGCTGGTGCCGGGCGACGCCGCCCGCGCCGCGGGGATCAACCTGCTGATCGTGACCCTGGCCCTTTATTTTATGGCGGGACTGTGCGTTATGCGGCATTGGTTCGAACGCGGCAGGCTTCCCCGCTTTTTGCGGTGGACCATTTACATTTTAATAGGCCTTCAGCCGTTCATGATCGCGGGAACGGCCGGCCTGGGTCTGTTCGACCTGTGGCTCGATTTCAGGAAAATACGCCGTGCGAAAGGCGAAAAGGAGGATACCAATGGAAGTGATACTTAAGGAAGACGTGGAAAAACTCGGCAAGGCCGGCGAAAAGGTGAAGGTGAAGGGGGGCTTCGGCCGCAACTTCCTGCTGCCGCAGGGCCTGGCCATCGAAGCCACCAAAGGCAACCTGAAGGTGATAGAGCAGCACATGGTGCAGCGCGCCAAGAGGTTGGCGGCGCTGAAGGCCGACGCCGTCCAAATGGCGGAGGAACTCTCGAAAGTCCGTTTGGTGTTCGTGCGCAAATCGGGCGAAGAGGGAAAACTCTTCGGGTCGGTCACCGTCACCGACATCGCCAAGGAACTGATCGGCCACCGCCATTTCCATATCGACAAGCACAAGATACACATCGATATGCCGCTGAAGACCGTGGGCGAACACAAAGTGGAGATCAAAGTCCACCCCGAAGTGACCGCCACCGTCACCGTGGAAATCCAGGCGGAAGCGGAAGAAAAAGCGCTGAGCGAAGAAGCACCGGTGGAAGGCGCGGCGGAGTAATCCCGCGCCATGGCAAGCGAATCCTTCCCCCGTCCGTTGCCCATGGCCGGACCGGGGAGGGTGCCGCCCCATAATATCGAGGCCGAGCAATCGGTCCTCGGAGGCATTCTGTTCGACAACCAGGCCATGCCCCGCGCCGTCGAATTCGTACAGAACGGCGAGGATTTCTACAAACCGGCCCACCGGCTGATCTATACCGCCTTCATCGAGCTTTTCAACGCCAACGAACCGATAGACCTGATGACCGTCAGCGAAAAGCTGCGCAAGAAAAAACAGCTCGACGACACCGGCGGCCTCGATTACCTGGCCCGCCTGATGGAGCTGATCCCCACCGCCGCCAACGTCGGCGTGCACGCGCGCATCGTGAAGGAAAAAGCGCTGCTGCGCGGCCTCATCACCACCGCCGCCGAAGTGGTCACCCTCGGCTACGAGGACACCGAGGAAGTGGATGCGGTGATCGACCGCGCCGAATCGATGATCTTCGAGATCGCCGAGAAGCGCGTCAACAAGGGTTTCCGCGACATCAAGACGGTGGTGAACGAATCGATCCAAAACGTCGAAAAGCTGTTCGACCGCAAAGAGCTGATCACCGGCATCCCGACCAGCTTCAAGAAATTCGACGAAAAGACCGCCGGCCTGCAGCCGGGCGACCTCATCGTCATGGCCGGCCGCCCCTCGATGGGCAAAACCGCCATCTGCATCAACATGGCGGAATACATGGCCATCGACCAGGAGAAGAGCGTCGCCTTCTTCTCGCTGGAAATGAGCGCCATGCAGCTGGTGCTGCGCATGATCTCCTCCTTAAGCTCCATCAGCATGCACAAGATACGCACCGGCTTCCTTTCGCAGAACGACTGGCCCAAGATCACCACCGCGGCAAATCACCTCTACACCTCGAAGGTGCACATCGACGACTCGCCGGCCCAGACCGTGCTCGACATCCGCTCGAAGGCGCGCCGCCTGAAGGCCGACAAGGGGCTGGACATCATCTTCATCGACTACCTCCAGCTAATGAGCGGACGCCTCAAATCAGAGAACCGCGTGCAGGAGATCGCCGAGATCACCCGCGGCCTCAAGGGGCTGGCGCGCGAACTCAACATCCCCGTCGTCGCCATCTCGCAGCTCTCGCGCAAAGTGGAAGAGCGCCCCAACAAGCGGCCGCAACTGGCCGACCTGCGCGAATCCGGCACCATCGAACAGGATGCCGACCTCGTCTGTTTCGTCTACCGCGAAGAGTACTACTCCCCCGAAAAGGTGGAGGCGCAGGGACGGGCGCAGGTCATCATCGCCAAGCAGCGTAACGGCCCCATCGGCGACGTCCACCTGTCGTTCAACAAGGAATGCACCCGCTTCGACAACCCGGCGTTTGAAGAGCCGGATTTTGAAACCTCGCAGGAGTAATCCCCCCCCCTCCCCTGAGAGTGGGCTGATTTTTTCTTTCTGAATCACTCCAATTTTGGCGCGCAACCGGTATAAAATAGCGGCCATGCTCAACGTGCGCATCGATCTGGCTGCTTTCCGGCACAACCTCGCAGCAATCAAATCGCTTGCCCCCGGCGCGGCCATCCTCCCCGTCATCAAGGCGGACGGCTACGGCCACGGCATGATCGCGCTGGCGCGGGAATCGCTGAAGTTCGGCGCGCCGATGCTTGGCGTGGGCGCGCTGGAAGAAGGGCGCACGCTGCGCCGGGAGAAGATCGCCGCCCCGGCGCTGCTGCTGGACGGCATCTTTCCCGAAGAGGCCGCCGACGCGGTGAAATACCGCCTCACGCCGGTGGTCTTTTCGCTGGACGTGGCGAAAGAACTGAACCGCGCCGGAAAAAAAGCGGGCAAAAAAATCGCCGTCCACCTGAAATTCGACACCGGCATGGGCCGCCTCGGCTTCACCCTGCACCAGGCCATCGAGGCTGTCACCCAGATCGCCAAAATGAAGAACATCCACGTTGAAGGGGTGATGACCCATTTTGCATCCGCCAGCGACGTGCAATCGCCCCAAACCGACAACCAGCTCCGCCGTTTCGCGGGGGTGCTGGAGGTGGTGAAAAAAACGGGGCTGAAGCCGCTGTACATCCACGCCGCCAACAGCGCCGCCATCCTCAACTATAAACAGTCGCATTACGGCATGGTGCGCCCCGGCATCGCCCTGTACGGCGCGCCCCCCACCGAGTTGAAAGGGTTGGCATTCAAGCCGGTGATGTCCGTCACCAGCCGCCTCATCAGCGTGAAAGACATCCCGCAGGGGGAAGGGATCGGCTACAACGCCACCTATGTCACGCCGCGCAATAAAAAAGTCGGCGTGGTGCTGGGCGGCTATGCCGACGGCATTAACCGCCTTCTTTCCAACCGCGGCCTCTTCCTCGTTCGCGGAAAGCCGGTGCCGATAATCGGCAATGTCTGCATGGATATGGTGATGGTCGATCTAAGCCGCGTCCCCTCTGCCGCGCCGGGGGATGAAGTGGTCATTCTGGGCGGCGGCGTGCCGGAAACATCGGCGGAGCACTGGGCCGAACTGGCCGGCACAATACCCTACGAAATATTCTGCCGCCTCGGCGTCGGCCCCCGCGCGCAACGCTCTTATAAGTGATCTGGCGGCGGGGCGGCGCGCATGATCTTCCCCATCACCTTCATCATGCCGGTTGATCCCTCGGTGGCGGCCACCGCCATGATCCCCCCCATCATCGCCCCCACAACGCCGGGGCTGAGCGAGTCCGCGCCCGCCAAATAAAGGTTTTTGACCGGCGTACGGTTGCTTGACCACGGCCGCGAAGGGCGTTGCGGCACACAGGGAACGCCGTAGAACGCCCCCGCCGGATTCCCCTGGAAATATTCCATCGTCAGCGGCGTTGAAACATCGTAATGCGCCACCATCCCCCTGAAACCGGGATAGCGGGCTTCGATCTTCGCCAGCAGCTTCTGCGCCAGCGCCTCCTTGAACTCATAGTATTCCTTGTCCCGCTTGCGCCAGCCGCGGCCCGCCCACCGCTTCCACTCGCCGTAATCCGCCATCGTCACCACCTCGCCTGTGTGCGCCGTGGCCTGCGGATCCTTGAGCGACGGAAACGACATAAAATACGCTATCGGCCCCTCAACGCCGGTGGCGGAGAACATCTCCTCGTGATCGTACGATTCATAAATCCAGACGTTGCCGCCATCAAAACCGAGTCGCGCGGGGGACTCCTTAAAACAGAGATACAAAACCAGCGCGCTGACTCCGTTGGGAAAGGCCGCCAGTTCTTCGCGGAAGGGGATCGGCACCGCAGGCGGCAGCAGCGAACAGTAGGTGTTCACCGCCCCCGCGTCCGATATCACCAGCGGCGCGTGGAACCGCTTCTCCTTGCCATTGATGGCCGCCACAACGCCGGTGGCGGCGCCGTTCTCCACAATGATCCGCGTCACATTCGCGCCGGTGCGCACGCGCCCCCCCGCCCGCTCGATCTCCGGGATGATCTCGGCGGCGATCCGTCCCGCCCCCCCAACCGGATACCACGCCCCCTCCAAATAATGCCAGGCAACGCCGCCATGCATGCCAAACGCGCTTTGCGAGGGGGGCAGCCCGTAGTCGGGCCATTGCGAGGCAAGCAGCGCCTTCAAACGCGGGTCGCTGAAATGTCTGTCGAGATATTCCTTCGTGGTGATCCGCGCAAGGCCGCCAAACAGGGCGTAGACGCCGCGGGCGGCAAACTTGACTGGCCCCGGAAGACCGTTCATCATCGACCGGACGCCGTACCAGAATCCCGCTTTTTTTATATCGCGGAAATAGCGGCGCAGGGCGTCCCGCTCGGCGGGAAATTGCCCCGCGAGGTCATCCAGATACTTTTGCGGATCGGCCTGAACGGTGAAGGTGAGATCGGGATAGATAAAGCGCTCCAGCGCCGGCGGCATCCGGCTCCAATCCACACGTCCGCCGGTGAGGAAATCCATCACCTTCCGCGGCCCCTCGCCGCGCGCCATCTGCCCCACATAGTGCAGGCCCACATCGAAATGCCAGCGCCCGTGGCGCGTGAACGCGTGGGTCTGCCCCCCCGCCTGAAAATGCCGCTCCAGCACCAGCACCCGCCGGTTGTTCAGTTTCGCCAGCGTGGCCGCCGCGGCAAGCCCGCCGATGCCGGAGCCGATAACGATAACGTCGTACGGATTGTCCCGTTCCGCCTGTTCCCCTTGTTCCGCCATATGGCTTCATTCTATACGCGCGGGGCGTTCCGGCAAAACCCCCCGGCATCGCCCATCGCGCGCGGCCGGCGCCTAAAAATCCGCTCCCCTTTGCCGCCGCAAATATGCCATCATGGCGGGATGATTGAAAAAGACGCCGCCAAAATCGGGCGGATGTTCAGCGACATCGCCCCGCGCTACGACCTGCTGAACCGCCTCCTGAGCATGGGCATCGACCGGCGTTGGCGCGCCGCCGCGATACGGAAGCTCGCGCCGCGCGCGGGCGGCGTATACCTCGACGTGGCGACCGGCACGGGCGACGTGGCGATGGAAATTTTCCGCCAAAACCCGGAGGCGAAAGTGGTCGGCATCGACTTCGCACACCAGATGCTGGTGATGGGGCTGCCCAAAATAAAAAGCACCGCCATCCGGCTTGGGCGCGGCGACGCGCTGAACCTCCCGTTCCGCGGCGGCACCTTCGACGGGGCGACCTGCGCCTACGGCATCCGCAATTTCGCCGATCTCCACAAAGGACTGCGCGAGATCAACCGGGTGCTCAAACCGGGCGGCTCCATCGCCATTCTGGAATTCACCACCCCGCCGAACGCGTTCATGCGGGGCCTCTATCTTTTCTATTTCACCCGGCTGCTCCCGTTCATCGGGCGGCTTGTCTCCGGCCACCCGGAAGCGTACACCTACCTGCCGCTCTCGGTGATGGATTTCCCCGCCGAGACGCGCCTGAAGGAGATTTTTGAAGAATGCGGCTTCGTGGATGTAACGGTCGCGCCCCTGACCTTCGGCATCAGCGGCCTGGTGACCGGCAGGAAACCGGTCCGGTGAAAAAAAGGGTTGGCCCGCTGCTGGCGGTAATCCTGCTGGCGGCGTGCGGCCACACGCCCCCTTCACCGTCCACCCGCCTGCCCGCATCCCCCCTCCCCGACTTCTCGGCCGTCGCGCGGCAAACGCTGCCGGCGGTGGTGAACATCTACGCCCTCAAAGAGGAGCCGCGCCCCTCCCTCTCCGAGCTGATCCATGCCAACCTCGGCATGTATGACGCGCTTTCCACCTGGGTCCGCGGCCGTTACAAAACCCGGTATGTGGAAAGCGATGCCGGCAGCGGCTTTATCATCAACAAGCGCGGCTACATCCTCACCAATTACCATGTCGTCGCGGGAGCCGACCGGATCATCGTGCGGACCGCCCACGGCGGCGAGCATGAACAGGATGCCCGCCTGCTCGGAAGCGACCCGGCAAGCGACGTGGCGCTCTTGAAAATAACGGCCGACTACCGCCATCACGTCCTGCCGCTGGGGAACTCCGACACGCTGGAACCGGGGGAATGGGTTTTCGCCGTCGGCAATCCTTACGGCATCGGCAAAACATTCACCGTCGGGGTGGTGAGCGCCGTTAAACGCGGCGGCCTTGGCCTTATCGAGATGGAGGATTTCATCCAGACCGACGCGGCCATCGGCCCCGGCGGCAGCGGCGGGCCGCTGGTCAATATCAACGGCGAGGCGGTGGGCATCAATACCGCCGTCCAGAGCGGCGGGGCAGGCATCGCCTTCGCCGTGCCGGTCAACATCGCCGCCGCCATCATGGTCCCGCTGGCGGCTGGCAAACAGATACGGCGCGGCACGCTGGGATTGACCGGCGAAGAACTCACCCCCGAAGCGGCCCGGCATCTCCGCGTCGAGGGGGGCGAGGGGGTGCTGGTGACGGCGATCCTGCGCGGGGGTCCGGCGCACAGCGCCGGCATCCAGCTCAACGACGTGATAACCGCTTTCAATGGCGAAAAGATCACCCGCTACGCGCAGTTGAAAAAATCGGTGCTCTCGCTCCCCCCCGGCATGCGGGTGAAGATCACGGTTGTCCGCGAGCGGAAAATCAACACCGTCAAAGCGGTGCTGGGTGAAATAAAAATTAAAAAATCATGACAACCCGCGCCGTATTCAGCGAAAAAATAAAGGGGCTTCGCGCCGCGCTGGAGGAACGCCATGCCGCGGGCGGCGGCGGATTCGAGGTCTGCCGCGGCTGGGCCGCCTCCGTTGACGGCGTCATCAAGGAGCTTTTCGCCGAGATGGTCCCGGAAAGCGCCGCCCTCCCCTTCGCCCTCGCGGCGCTCGGCGGCTACGGCCGCGAGGAACTCAACCCCTGGTCGGATATCGACCTCCTCTTCCTGTACGACAAGGATATCGGCGATGCCGGAGCGGCCCTCCCCGGCGCCATCATCCCGATGATGTGGGATGTCGGTTTCAAGGTGGGGCACGCCACCCGCACCATCGCCGATTGCCTCCGCATCGCCCAAACCGACCTCATCAGCAAAACCGGCATGCTGGAGGCGCGGTTCCTGCTGGGCGACAAACCCCTGTTCGCCCGTTTCGAATACCAGTTCGGAAAAAATGTCATGGCCAAACAGTCCGAGCGGTTTGTCCGCGACAAGTGGGTGGAGAGCGAAATACGCCACGGCAAGTGGCACAACACCCTCCTGCTCACCGAGCCGGACGTGAAAGAATCCCCCGGCGCGCTGCGCGACTACCACACGGCCCTCTGGGTGGCGGCCGCCCGCTACGGCGTGCGCGGCATCGAAGAGATCGCCGCCCGCGGGCTGATGGACGCCGAAGAACGGAAATCCGTCACCGAGGCGGTGGATTTCATCCTCCGCCTGCGCAACGACATCCACTTCCTGGCCAAGGGGCCGCACAACCTGCTTGACTACGCCATGCAGCCGCGCGTGGCCAGGCGGCTCGGCTTCACCGGCGATGGCGATGTTCCCGTCATCCGCATGATGCACGATTACTACCGCGCCGCCGACACGGTGCTCCGCTTCGGCCAGAGTGTGCGGGCGCAGGCGATGCGCTACCGCACCAAGACCCAGATGTTCTTCCTGAAGCTCCGCCATAAAATGCTCGCCCCGAACATCTTCGCGGGCGAAGACGAAATATTCGTCAAAGACCTCACGGCGTCGGAACTGGCCGCCAAACCGGAAACGCTGTTCGCCCTCCTGCGCCTGATGGTGGAAAAAGAGCTGCGCCCCTCCCCCGGCCTGCGCCGGATGCTCGACGAGACCGGGCGGCTCTGGAAACAGGGACGGCCCGATCCGGTAATGCTGGGCGCGGGGTTGCGCGGCATCCTGGAAATGCAGGACCCGGTCAAGGCGCTGGAGCTGATGCGCGACTGCAAGGTGCTCACCGCCATCATCCCGGAGTTCCGCGCCATCCGCTACCTGACCCCATTCGATCTCTACCACCGCTTCACGGTGGACGGCCATTCCTTCCGCGCCATCCTCGAATTCGACAACCTCAAGCTGAACGAGCGCCCCGAGTGCGACCTGCTGCGCGCCCTGTATCTCGCCGAGCCGCGCAAAGACCTGGTACGCCTGGCCCTGCTGCTGCACGACCTGGGCAAGGGAACGGGCGGCCACCACGAAGAGCGGATCGATCCCGCCATCCTCCTGCGTATCGGCTACAGCGAAGGGGAGGCGGCCACCGTGGAACGGCTGGTGCGGCTGCACCTGCTGATGAACAGCGTGGCGCAAAAACGCGATATCCACGAACCGCATACCGTTATCGAATTCGCCGAACAGGTGGAGGACGAGGAAACCCTCAAGCGCCTCTACATGCTCACCTATGCCGACACTTGCGCGGTCGGCCCCGGCATCTGGAACTCGTGGAAAGGGGCGCTGCTGAAAGAGCTGTTCACGCTGGGGGCCACCTACTTCGAGGGAAAAGACCCGTTGCAGTGGTTCGCGCCCGGCCGCTTCCTGCCGCCGGAAAAAATGACCCCCGATGTCATCCGCTTCGTCAAAGGGATGCCGGACAAATACTTCTTCATGCGCTCGCCGGAGGATGTGGAGCGCGACGCCGCCATATTTACCGCCTTCGTGAAGGGGGACGGCGCGCCGTTGATACAGCACCGCTTCATCTCCGCCGCCGATCCGGGGGAGATCACGCTGGTATCGAAAAACAGGCTGGGGCTGCTCTACAACGCCCTCGGCACCCTCGCCTCGAAGAACATCGACATCCTTCAGGCGGTCATCCTCACCCATGCCGAGGGGGTGGCCTTCGATTTCTTCCGCGTCCACGGCCCCAACGGACAGCCGATCGGCGACGAGGCGTTCTGGGGGCGCGTGGATGCGGAAGTCCGCCGTGTGCTCACCGGCGAAAAAACGGTGGACGAAATTTTGAAGGGGCGCACCCGCATTCTCGGCGGGCAAAACGCCGTCGCGGTGGATCCGCATGTGCGCGTGCTGAACGACGTGTCGTTCTCCCACACCGTGCTGGAAACGGTCTCGCGCGACCGCATCGGGCTGCTGTTCGATTCCGCCCGCGCCATCAGCGGCCTGGGGCTGGATATCGTATCGGCCAGCATCGCCGTGGAGGGGCACAAGGCGCTCAACACCTTCTACGTTTCGGAAGCCGACGGCAAAAAAGTGGCCAACCCCGAACGGATGGAGGAGATAAAAGAAGCGTTGAAAACCGCCCTCATCCCCCCCGCGTGACCTCCGGGCACGATTTTTCCGGGTAGGTCACACATTCTTGTGTGACATTGGGCGCAAAGCGCCCAACGACACGTTGGAAAACGTATGCCACCGGAAAGTGAAATGCGCAATCCACCGGGGATGGGTATAATTATGTCGTTGTGAAAAAATCAGGGATAAGCGCACAGCGCCTTCATTTTACACGGAGGCACCTTCCACATTTTCAGATCGGCGGCTCGTGGTATTTCATCACCTTCAGATCCAAGATTGGCATATTGCCCGCCGAAGCGCGCACTCTTGCCGCCCAAGCCATTATCTTCGGCAATGGTAATAAATACGCCCTTTCAACGGTCACTGTTATGCCAGACCATGTGCATATTCTCTTAAATCCCGCTAAAAAGGAAAACGGTACATTTCACCCGCTTGGTCAAATCACAAAATCCATAAAAGGCTACTCGGCGCGCACGATCAATAAATTGCTCGGTTCATCGGGATCTGTGCGGCAAAGAGAATCATTTGACCGGATCGTCCGCAATGAAGAAGAATGGCGGGAAAAATACGAATACATACGCAATAACGCGGTTAAAGCGGGGCTTTGTGAAAAACCGGAGGATTATCCGTGGTTACTGGACGGGAACGATTTCATAAAAGGATGGTAGGTCACACATTCCTGTGTGACATTGGGCGCAACGCGCCCAACGACACGTTGGAAAACGTGTCCCACCGGGAAGTGGAATGCGTGTCCTACCAGCCAACAGAAACGCCTAATGCGCGTCCAACGGGTGAATTGTATTCTTGAAAGCATTTTTATTTTTTCAGGTAGAATTCCACTGATGAAGGCGGAAAAAATATGAAACCAACGCAAACGGCGATAACGGGGAACGAACAAGGCCTGCCGGATGGCCCTCTTGCGGCACTCTCGGAATTCTACCGCGCATTTAATGGAAGGAATCTGGATGCGGTGGCGGTCAACTGGGCTGATAGCGGCGACATCGCGATGGACAACCCGCTAGGCGGGATAAAACGCGGACGGGAAGAGATCATGGCGGTCTACTCCCGCATCTTTGGCGGCGCGGCCACCGTGTATGTGGAGTTTTACGATTACACCATCCACGAGTGCGGCGAAATGTTTTATGCGGTCGGCAGGGAGCGCGGAAGTTTCACCAAGGGGGATGTAAAAATCGACCTGGCGATACGGACCAGCCGGATATTCCAAAAGATGCGGGGCCGGTGGTATCAGGTGCACCATCACGGCTCCATAGAAACTCCGCAGTTGCTGGAGACATACCAAAAGGCTGTTGCGGGCTGATCCAAAATACAACAACCGCCCCCGTCCAAAAGCGCGGCAATTTTCTGCCGGGCGCACAAACCCGTTTGGCAAAGCTTCATAAATTCGCCTATAATGATGGGATGGGCTGTTACAGTTTTTTTGACACCACATGTTGAAAAACTTATGACAATGGGGAAGAGATCATTCAACCGCGGCGGGGATTTTGAAAGGGAGGCCCGGAATGGATTTTCAATCCCGGGGGCGGAAAAAACCGGACAGCGCGTAGCGGTGTTCCGTGTTTTTCACACGGACGAAGTGAAGTGTAAATTCCCTTTAAGGGGAAAGGTTGGTTGTGGCTAATACATTGAGTGAATCAGCGAAACCCGCCATATCCGTGCTGGTGATCGACGATGACCAAACGATGAGAAACGCCATGTCCAGCATTCTCAGGTCGGAGATCGGCATCCAGGATATAGGGACCGCCGGCAACGGCCTGCAAGGCTGGAAAACGTTGGTGGATAAGCCCTTTGACCTGGTACTGGTCGATTGGATGATGCCGGTGATGGACGGCTATAACTTTGTGAAAACGGTCAGGCAGGATGCCCGGCGCTACAAAACGAAGATCATCATGATCACCTCGAAAAAAGCGGTGAACGATGTTTCCGACGCGATGAACGTCGGCATTACAAGCTATATCATCAAGCCGTTCGACAAAGAGACCTTCGTCAGGAAGATCCAATTTATCCTGGCCTCGCCGAAGATATCCCCCAAGGAATCGGAGTATGTGGACGAGGCGGATGTATTCCTGGCGTTGGAAGAATATGGCAAAGCCGTTAACGGCTACTCAAAGGCCCTTGATGTCGTTCCGGCGGATGCCGAGGTGAAATTAAAGTTGGCCTCGACCTTAATGAAAAAATATGAATATGACCAAGCCTATGCGGTTTATTCCGAAATGATGAAAGGCGAACTGTCGCATGAGATCTTAAGAGCGTCAAGCTCCGCGATGGTGAAGCTGGGCGACATCGACTTCGCCAAGGATATGTTCAAGGAGTCGGCGGAGAAGTACCACGAGGCCGTGACCGCCGACCCTTCCCAAATCGAAGGATATATGGGGCTGGGCGAGGTCGACCTGAAGCTGGGCGACACGGAATCCGCCAAGAAACATTTTGAGAAGGCCGATTTGATGCTTCTTGATGTGGGGCAGGATGATATCATGGTGTTGAATAACATGGCCATCCGCCACCGCAAGGCCGGGCGCGCCACCGATGCCGTAAGAGTGCTCGAAAACTCCCTTAAGCGGGCCCAAGGAAACCCCTATATCCTTTACAACCTGGGCCGCGCCTACATGGACCTGGACCAGCTTGAGCTTGCGGAAGCCTGTTTCAGGGATGCCCTGCGGCTGGATCCCACGCTGGCGGAAGCAAGAACGATGTTGCAGGCGATAACCGGAAAAGATGCATGACCAAAGCGGATGAACGGATCACGCCGATTTACGGCGGATATCCGTCCATGAACGCCGGTTAACCGGGAACAACGGGAGGGGCGAATGCCGGACATAATCGGGAATTTAAGATGCCTGTTCAGGCGCCTGTTCTTCCGCATCAGCCTCGATATTTTCCTCATCATAATCATTCCCGCGGTTGTTATCCTTGTTCTGCTTGCGTATAACCTGAGGGAAAACATCAGGGACGTAACGCTTTCCAGGTTCGAGGAAAGGCTGAAGAACAAGGCGGATTCGGCTTCCGCCAACATTGATTTTATTACGGACGACATTTCGTTCATCGCAAAACATCTGGAGCAGCATTTCTCCGGCTTGGGCGGCGGGATAAATAGTATTGCTTACGGCGTTCCGCCGCGGCATTGGTACCGGGCGGCCAAGTTTAAAAATTTCATGGATGACATGGAAACCATGCTCCTCATGGATAAAGGTTTCCTGAAGGTGCGCGTAATAAACAATTCGGGGCGCGAGATCGTCCGGTTCGACAGGACTCCATCCGGTATCAAGGAAATACCGTTCGAGGAACTGGAGGATAAGTCCGACCGCGATTATTTCAAAAACGCCATGGCTTATCCCGCCGGGAAGGTTTATAGGCATCCCGTCACGTTGGAAACGGAGCACGGGAAAATCATCGTACCCCATACACCTGTGATCCGGCTAAGCCGGAAGATAATGGCGAACGGCGAGGGAATGCTTGGGATTATTGTGTTAACGGTCAGCCCGGATACCATCTTCGGCGCTGAAGACCGGAATGGCAGACCGGAAAGCATGATCATAGATGAGACCGGTGCGTACCTCCGCCACCGCGACCATAGTCTGCTGCCGGGAAGCGCCCCTTCCCGAAATGCCAATATCTTCGATGAAATTCCGCAGTTGAAGATCAATCTCGGCGAGAAAGATTCCAAAACGGTTTTTGATGGAGCGAGTGGGGAGTACCGGGTATGGAGGAAAGTCTTTTACCGGAAGGATGACAGGGCGCATTTCTGGGTTTTCCTGGAACGGCATCCGGAGTTCTCCATCGTAAGCGGGTATACGGATATCCTTGTCAAAAGGGGCATACTCCTTGCCTTCGTGGTTTTTATGGGATTTTTGCTGGTGGTGGCGGTCATATTCAGGTCGTTACTTCCCCTAAAAGGCATTACAGACGCCATAAGGAAGCTGGAGGCGGGGGATCTGGCGGTTCGCGCGCCCGGAACCGGGGTGGAAAACGAAATAGGCGAGATCGCCGGCGCGTTCAACGCCATGGCCGACAGGCTGAACCGGACGGCGCTTGAACTGCAAAGATCGATGGCACTGAAAAGATCCGTCTCCGGCATATCCCCCGTCGGACATGTTATCGCCGACAGCGCGGGAACAATCATCTCCGTCAATCCGGCCTCGGAACATATGTTCGGGTATTTGACCGATGAGATGCAGGGGAAAAACGTAACCATGCTCACCCCTCCCTTTAAAGAGGATCATCTCCCAAGTGAGTGGGTAGAATCGTCATAATTCCTCCAGCATGCAGGTAAGGATTTTAAGGCGGAGGTACTCCTCATCCCGCAGGCCGTAAGCCCTGCGCTGGATGACTCGAA